>JAKSLD010000017.1 GCA_024401395.1 Bacteroidales bacterium | reverse complement strand
GTAGGACGAGGCAAATAGCCCTTACCATCATTATCAATATCCTCCATCGTCTTGAGGAAACTCATGGTAAGCCAAGAATCGACACCAGGCATAAGTTCGCCACTTATTCTGACATCAGCGCCATAGGCATAGCCATCGGCACAATTCTCGCCCATATAAGAGACCTTGACATTCGTGACACTATACGGATTGACACGAGAAAGGCGCTTATAATACGCTTCGGCAGTGAGGCGGAAAGGCTTATTATCGGCGTAGAAATCGCGATCAAGGCCAAAGATATAATGCCATTCACGCTGAGCCTTAAGACCCTCGTTGAAAGAACCATCGGGGCGAAGCAACTCCTTAAGCATAGGAGTATTCGCGTAGAGACCTGTAGAAAAACGGAGCACCAGATCGGCATTAGGTCTATAGCGGATGAGAAAACGAGGACTGATTATCGGCTCCCTAGAGAGATTGTTATATGTAAAACGGAGACCAAATTCAAGACCCATTGTAGAAGTTTCAGAGATATACGGAGACCATTGGTGAGTAAGGTAAGCATTAGGTCTGCGTTCGATTATCCTCCTTGTTGCTCGTAATTTTTTATTTTGCGACGCATAGCCGGCAGAGTCGAGAAGTTCCCATTCCTTAACATTAACCTCGTATGACTCAGCATTATACGTAACACCGACACGAGAAATATGCCTTTGAGAGTGGCGAGTAGCCGATTTGGCATCAAAAGAGACAATAGAAGTATACAACTCATTACGGGCATGACTCAAAGTAGAACCGATGCCAATACCCTCCGCCTGACTGACAGCAGCCTGAGACTGGGCATCATCAGCCTGTTGGAGCCAATACTCGCCGAGGATATCATAAGCCTCACGTTCAGCAGTGCGATAATATTGGGCAGAAATCAAAACATCAGTGCGAGCGATGCGCGCTCCACCCTGAAGGGCAGCTATAGCTGTAAGGAAACGATCCTTTTCCTGACCGTCAAAATAAATCTTCAGTTTCTTGACATCCGAGAGAGTACCAAAAGAGGTCTCGCGATTAGCAGGTACAAATTCATAGCGATTAGAAGCGAAATAGCCCAATGCAGAGACGAAAGCACTCTTAGAGAGCGAGACATTCCAGAATGACTGAGCATCGAAGAAACGCGGCTGGTATTCACCCTTAGTATCGAGAGTGCCAAGCATATAAGAATTAGTACGATAGCGCACAGCATTAGCGCTACTGACACGACCTATAGATTGGCCAGTATATGCTTCGCCACCCAAAAGAGACAAACGGGCAGAATATTCAGACCTTTTAGGCGCGCGATAATTGACACTAAGGACAGAAGAAGACTTATCAGCGTAGGAAGCATCGAAGCCACCAGCAGAAAACTCCAGACGGTCGACCATATCAGGGTTTACGATAGAGAGACCCTCCTGCTCACCCTGGCGGACAAGAAAAGGGCGATAGATCTGGATACCATTGAGGTAGACCATATTCTCATCGAAGCTACCGCCACGGACACGATATTGAGAAGAGAGTTCGCTATTAGAACTCACGCCCATCTGAGTACGGATGATACCCTCTACGCCACCATTTACAGACGGTTGAGCAGCGATATCAGCACTCTTTATGGTAGTAAAGTTCTCCCCACTCTTCTTAGCTACAACCCTATGCTCAGACAGTTCCTGATTGATATAGACAGAATCCTCGGAGAGCTGACCTACATTACTCTGCGCCCTAAGAGTCGGGGCATAAAAAAACAGAAATCCCAATAGGCATAACACGCTATAGGATTTCTGTAGTATCATTGTAGAAAGATTACTGCAAGTTCTTCTTGTTCACAACAGGATTTGCGAACATAGTATAGATCATATTACGAACATACTCAGTATCACACTCAGGGAGGTGAGACATATGCTCATCGACATAAGCTATATAAGCCTCCTTCTCCTCGGCTGTATAGTTGGCCGACATCTCGGTAGTATTATTCAGAATGTCGTATGCCACATAGTTGCCAGGCCACAACTTGAAATTAGCATGAATCTGCTTATCAATCATCTCGCATAGTGCATTCATGAACTGATTCTTGTTCAAGCCAGAAAGAGGCTGTAGGTCGGCCTCAGTAATTGGCTTACCGAGAGCAAAATGCACCCTACCCTTCTGACCCTGTAGACCCATATTCATGTGGTCGAGGTCGTCCTGCTGACTCTTCTTGTAAGAAGGATTATCACGCTTGAGCTGATACTGATACGCCTTAAGGTAATCAGTAGGGTCATACTCATACGATATAGCTACAGGGAGGATATGAAGTTCAGCGAAAGCCTTAACGATATCATCGCCGCCACTAAGATTAAGCATTTTGAGGACCGAAGCCTGAGTACGGTCGTTACCATCCTTGGTACGTCCCTCACGGTGAGAAATCCAGAGATTCTTATTACAATCAGCAATGCTATGGCGCATATAAGCCGAGAGAGTAGAAGAAGCCTCCATCATCTGTCGTACAGGGAGGTTACGCTTAACCACGAAAGACTTATTCAGCTTAACCAGGTCAGTAATCCACTCATAGATGAGAAGATTATCACCGATACCGATTTCAGTAGTCTTGAAATTAGAATCGTACAACTTATAATTAAGGAAAGCCGAATCGAGGATGATATCGCGGTGATTGGTCATAAAGAGATAGCTCTGACCAGGCACTACGTTCTCAGTACCAGAGATAGTGATTCCCTTAGTAGTCTTCTTCTCCAAGCCATTGAGGAATGGGAGAATGAAAGCAGACTGGAACTGGTCGACAGTCTCTACCTGAGCGAGTTTAGCCAAGATAGCCTCTGCTGGGACGTTAGGGAAAAGGAAAGCTATGATGCGATGGAAATAAGGCACGCTGCAAAGACGAGCTATTGCCTCCTTTACCTCAGAATCGTTATATGGGCGGATTGATTCGAAATCCATAGTATTAACATTATCACTCATTAGTTATCACATTATGCGTTAATCAATGACGAGGCAAAGGTATAAACACAAATTGAGAAAACAAAATCGACAAAAGGTAAAGAAAAGCTACTTTCTAGACAGCGGCTACCCTCGGGCTAGTATAAGAGAAGTCCCTTGTTCATCGTAATTTTTTTAGTTAGCAATAACAAATGCGGTCAGAATTAAGGACAAACAGCATCGAACAGATGTATTGAATAAATACGCAACGATTTAAACAAATAGACAAAGACGATTTGACAAACGAACAAAACTATAGACCAAACAAGAAAAAGAGTGGCAGATACAAGCAATAACTTTGCATTATTGAAAATAATGATGCATATTTGACATATGCAAACAGCGCATACAAAATAAGTAACACTGCAATAAATTATTATATCATGAAAAAATTATTTACAACTATCTGTCTTGCTGCAGCAGCATTTGCGGGCGTCAACGCGCAGCAGGCATTGTGGGGTGCAGCACCAGTTGTTTCTCCTGACATCCACGAGGACAATACAGTAACATTCCGATTCAAGGCGCCAAAAGCTGTACGAGTACAGGTTACAGGTGATTTTCTTCCTACACAGAAGGTAGAGATACCCAATTTCGGGACATACGATGCACCAGGTGTAGTTGATCTTGTTGAGGGCAAGGATGGAGTATGGGAATACACGACACCAGAGCCATTGAAGCCAGAATTATACAGCTATTCATTCAACGTTGACGGTCTCCGAGTAATGGATCCATCCAACGTATACGCTATTCGTGATGTAGCTACAGTTACCAACGTATTCCTCATTGGCGGCGAGCGTGCAGACCTATATAAAGTAAACGACGTACCACACGGTACAGTCAGCCGTATGTGGTATGACTCCCCAGAGCTTGGGATGAAGCGTCGTCTCACAGTATATACACCAGCCGGCTACGAGACATCAGGCAAGAAATACCCTGTATTCTATCTACTTCACGGTGCAGGCGGTGATGAGGAAGCCTGGATTGCACTCGGCCGTACAGCACAGATACTTGACAACCTCATCGCTCAAGGCAAGGCACAGCCTATGATTGTTGTCATGACAAACGGCAATGCTTCACAAGAGGCAGCTCCAGGCGAGTCAAAGGACGGTTTCGTTGCTCCTAGCATGAGCATGCAGAACAGCAAGGACAACAAGTTTATGGAAGGTTCGTTCGAGCGCTCATTCAAGGATGTAGTCAAGTTCGTAGACAAGACATTCCGCACAAAGGCCAACAAGGCTAACCGAGCTATCGCAGGGCTATCAATGGGCGGGTTCCACTCAATGCATATCTCAAAATACTATCCAGATATGTTTGACTATATCGGACTCTTCTCAGCTGCTATCATGCCTAGCAACAATACATCTTGCGATGTGTATACCGACATTGAGGGCAAGTTAGCAATTCAGTTTGCCAAGAAGCCAGCGCTCTACTATATTGCTATCGGCAATACCGACTTCCTTTACAAAGCTAACGTAGAGTACCGTCAGCTCCTCGATTCGAAGGGCTATAAGTACGAATACTACGAGACAGGCGAAGGTCATATCTGGAAGAACTGGCGTATCTACCTCACAGAGTTTGCTCCTAAACTCTTCAAAAAGTAGGCTTGCGTCCATAATAAAAGAGATAACAAACAAACAGGTTTTACACACCACATACAATATTATTCATGAAAACACAAATTACATCGGCATTGGCGGCAGCAGCCCTTTTGACTTCCTGTGCGCCAACCAACCTTCAGCTTCGCGCTGACAATATAGATGATATCGTCAAGGCTATGACTCTCGAGGAGAAGGCACACCTATGTATTGGCATGGGTATGGCAGGCTTTTCTGGCGACGACGCTGTAGTGGGCGAAACACAAGACATAGTACCTGGTGCAGCCGGAACTACCTATCCAATAGCTCGTCTTGGCATCCCTTCTATAGTATTGGCCGACGGCCCTGCTGGTCTCCGTATCAATCCTACTCGCGAGGGTGACGAGAATACCTATTATTGTACACACTTCCCTATTGGAACACTCCTCTCCTCTACATGGAACCAAGAATTAGTCGAGGAAGTAGGCAAATCTATGGGTAATGAAGTGCTCGAGTATGGTGCAGACGTGCTACTTGCTCCTGCTCTCAATATTCACCGCAACCCTCTTTGTGGTCGTAATTTCGAGTATTACTCAGAGGATCCACTAGTAGCTGGCAAAATTGCTGCTGCTTATGTCCGCGGTATCCAGTCTAACGGCGTAGGTACCTCCATCAAGCACTTTGCCGTAAACAATCAGGAATCCAACCGTATGTCAACAGATGCCCGCGTATCTCCTCGTGCTTTGCGCGAGATATATCTCAAGGGCTTCGAAATAGCTGTAAAGGAGTCAGACCCTTGGACAGTAATGTCATCATACAACTACCTCAATGGTACATATACCTCAGAGCGTTATGACCTCCAGACTACCATTCTTCGCGATGAGTGGGGTTACAAAGGTATGGTCATGACAGACTGGTTCGGCGGCAAGAGCGCAAAGGCACAGATGATAGCAGGCAACGATATGCTCCAGCCTGGTCAGCCAAAGCAGTATGACGAGATAGTAGCTTCAGTAAAGGACGGTTCACTTCCGATGGCTGACCTTGACCGTAACGTTCGTCGTATCCTCGAACTCATTGTCAAGACACCTCGTTTCAAGGGATATCAGTTCAGCAACAAGCCAGACTTGCAGGCACACGCTGCTGTAACACGCCAGTCAGCTACCGAGGGTATGGTTCTTCTTAAGAACGCAGCCAATACACTTCCTCTCAAGTCAGTTAAGAACGTAGCACTCTTCGGTTGTACATCATACAACTTCATCGCTGGTGGTACAGGTTCGGGCAACGTAAACCGAGCTTACACCGTTTCACTTCTCGATGGACTCAAGAATGCCGGCTATAGCGTAAATGAGTCTCTCAAGGCTAAGTACGAGTCGCATATTATCGCTGAGAATGAGCGCAACAAACCTACAGGTCCATACGCAGCTTTCCTCCCTACACCTCCTCCAGCTGAAATGATCCCTTCTGCAGCCGAACTCGCTAAGATGGTCAAGTCTACCGACGTGGCTCTTATCACCTTAGGTCGCAATTCTGGAGAGTTCGTCGATCGCAAGGATTCTGATTTCAACCTCAGCAAGGAGGAGAACGACCTCATTTCTTCTGTCTGCCGCGCTTTCCACACTGCCGGAAAACCAGTAGTAGTCGTTCTTAATATCGGCGGCGTTATTGAGACTGCATCTTGGAACAATCTTCCAGATGCTATACTCCTAGCATGGCAAGGTGGCCAAGAGGGTGGCAATTCAGTTGCCGATATTCTCTCTGGCAAGGTTTCTCCAAGCGGTAAACTCCCTATGACATTCCCTGTCTCTTTCGCCGACCACGCTTCTTCTGCTAACTTCCCTACCGAGGGTAAGTCTTCAAGCATGGACTTCACAGACCACGGCGAGCAGAAAGCTCTCGAGAAGGATTGGGACTATACCAATTACGAGGAAGACATTTACGTAGGCTACCGTTATTTTGACAGCTTCGACAAGGCTGTATCTTACCCATTCGGCTTCGGTCTTTCCTACACTTCATTCGAGTACTCAGACCTCAACGTAGCAAATGACGGCAAGAACATCACAGTATCTCTCAAAGTTAAGAACACAGGTTCTGTAGCCGGCAAAGAGGTAGTAGAAGTTTATGCTACAGCACCTGACGCCAAGAGTGCAAACAAGCCAGAGCAGGAACTCCGAGCATTTGCCAAGACAGCAGAACTCCAGCCAGGAGCAGAAGCTATTGTCTCAATGTCATTCCCTGCTACAGATCTCGCTTCATTCTCTGAGGAAGCTAATGCTTGGATTACAACAGAAGGAGAATATGCTATCAAAGTAGGCGCTTCTTCACGCGACATCCGTCTGAGCGGCAATGTATCAGTAAAGGCTAACACAGAGAAGACAAACGATCTCTTCCAACTCCAGACAGAGTTGAACAGATTGTCACGATAATAATCTAAGACAAATAGAATTCTTTTTTCATACAATTAATAAATGTAACCTAATCCATGTGAATCAAAAAAGAGGCCTAATCCGTGACGGATGGCCTCTTTTTATTGTTTGTGAATAATATTGTCGTGTGCCTTTGATTATTAGCGAGACGCGAATAGCTCAAATAATCATTTCTTCAGTTCTTTGATTTTCATCTCTGGAGACATGGCGTTATGTACCTTATTAGCTCGAGCCTTTGCGACCTTAAGAGACTTAGAAGACACAACGTCATTAACCGAACGAGAAACAAGGATGTTATAATCGCCCTTATCGAGAGTCCAAGAAGACTGAGACTCACTGAAAGAAGCCATATCCATAACATTAAACTCAACAGTTACTGTCTCAGAAGTACCAGGCTGAAGGAGAGAAGTCTTAGCGAAGCCCTTTAGTTCCTTAGCTGGTTTATGGAGTTTACCCTTAGGAGCAGAAGTAAAGATCTCTACGACATCACGACCTGCAACCTTACCTGTATTCTTGACATTTACCTTAACCACGACCTTATCATCAACCATTGACACATTCTCCACATTCCAATCGAAACTGGTATAAGAGAGGCCAAAGCCAAATGGGAAAGCAACCTCCTTATTGAAAGAAGTAAAATAGCGGTAGCCCATGTAGATACCCTCCTCATAGACAGTGAAATCTACATTTGGTTCTGGGGCTTTAGGTGCAGCATCAGGATCTGGCTTAGCGAAGAACGCCATTGGATCAGGCTTATAATTAGAAGGGAAATTCTTATCAGCAGCTGCATCACCGAACTTGAGAGCCCAAGTCATAGGGAGGCGGCCTGAAGGATTAACCTTACCAGTGAGGACATCAGCCATACAATTACCCACCTGCTCACCTGGCTGCCAAGCGCAAAGGATACCATCTACGAGTCCACGCCATGAAGCCGTTTCGACAGGAGAGCAAATATTGAGAATAACGATGACCTTCTTACCTGCAGCGCGACATGCGGCAGACACCTGCTTTACAGTGGTCATTTCCAACTCAGTGAGGTAAAACTCATCCTCTGTACGGTCTGCAAACTCGCCACATGTACGACCGAGAGTTATGATTGCGATATCATTAGCCTTTACACTTGCCTCTACGAGAGAGTCTGTGAGGACTGGTTGCTCGGCACGCTTTATAGGAGTGAGAGAGAAAGGAGGCATACCATTAGGATAATTAGCCTTATCCTGCTCAGCTATGTGCTTCTTGTAGAGAGCGATAAGATTCTTATCTACCTGAACACCTGCATTACGGAGTCCCTCGATGAGAGATACTGCATAGTAGCCATGGTTTGTAGAACCGAAGCCCATGCCACCTGCGATAATGTCATAAGAAGTAGTTCCGAAGAGAGCTGCAGTCTTGACATTGAAAGGCAGAGCATTATTCTCATTCTGAAGGAGAACCATACCCTGAGCGCCCAACTCACGATCAAGAGCTGCGTGAGACTTGAGGTCAGGCTCATTATTATACTGCTGTCCCTTGAAAGCATAGCACTTAACGACCAACTCCAGAACGCGGCGAACATTACGATTGATAGTTGCCTCTGATATTGTACCATTCTTTACGGCAGCGAGAATCTCCTCATACTGCTTTGGCTGACCTGGCTGCATCATATCATTGCCTGCATTCATAGAAGCCACGGCATCCTTACCTGCATTCCAGTCGGACATTACCATACCCTTATATCCCCACTCGTCACGAAGAATCTTCTCTGTGAGATCGTGGTTCTCTGAGGTATACTTACCATTGACCTTATTATAAGAAGTCATGATAGTCCAAGGCTGAGACTCCTTAACCGCAATCTCGAAACCCTTGAGATACAACTCACGGAGCGCGCGCTGAGAGACTCGCGAGTCGTTTGCCATACGATTTGTTTCCTGATTATTGACAGCAAAATGCTTGAGGCAAGTACCAGCGCCAACACTTTGGAGGCCTTTGATATATGCGGCAGAAAGCTTACCTGCGATTACAGGGTCCTCTGAATAATACTCATGATTACGACCGCAGAGAGCAGAACGATGTAGGTTAATGCCAGGAGCGAGGAGAATATCCAAACCATAGTCACGAACCTCCTCGCCAAGAGCTTTACCCACGAGGATAGACGCCTGAGGGTCCCAAGTAGAAGCCATAGTAGTAGCAGAAGGGAACTCAGTGGTATAATAGAAATGTGAATCCCAATCACGGTGAACATTCATGTGAAGACGATGAGGACCGTCTGCCATGAAGACAGCTGGAATGCCAAGGCGTTCCACTGCATACGTTGTACCTGCTGTTCCAGGAAACTTAGCGTCCTGACCAGCCATACCTGTACCGATAACGAGGTGCACCTTCTCCTCTATGGTGAGCTGCGAGATAACCTCATCGATGTTATCAGCAGAGAGTTTAATCTGAGAAAGTGCCTGAGAAGAACCCAGGCACGATACACATATTAAACCTATAAAACTATGAAACAATTTTTTCATTGAATCCGATACTATTTAAAGAGTTTTGGAGCAAAATCAGCAAGATAGATACGCCAGTTGCGCCAGATGTGGCCACCCTCTGTCTCTTTATATACATAAGGATAGTTGTTAGCATCCATCTTCTCACGGAGAGCCTGATTATCCTTATAGAGGAAATCAGTCTTACCGATAGCGATATAATAGAGAACTGGACGCTTACCAGCAGAGAACTGAGTAGCAAGCTTCTTGTCGAAATCGGCATAAATACCATTAGCATCGCCTTGCTCCTTAGCTATAGCTGCAGAGAAAAGACCGACATAATTGAAGAGATCAGGATACTGCTTAGAGATATGGCAGCTATGGAAGCCACCCATAGAGAGACCAGCGATAGCGCGATTAGCCTTATTAGCCTTAGTGCGGAAAGTCTTATCGACAAACTTTACGATTTCAGGGAAAGCCATCTCGAAAGAGCCGTCCATAGTCTTAGGCAAAGCGAGGTTAGGACTTACCATACCCTCTGGGCCTTCGCCAGGAGCAGCATGCTGAGATATATTGCCATTAGTCATGACAACGATCATAGGCTGAGCCTTACCTGTTGCGATAAGGTTATCGAGAATCTGAGTTGCACGGCCCTGAGTATACCAAGCCTCCTCATCACCACCGATGCCGTGAAGAAGATAGAATACAGGATACTTCTTACCAGATGTCTCATAACCGGCAGGAGTATAGACAGTCAATCTACGATCGATACCCTCAGAATCGCTATGATACCATATTTTGCTAACAGTACCATGAGGTACATCATTAATCTTATAGAGGTCAACGATAGGATCGCCATCGACATAGAGGATACTTGTTAGAGATGCTACATCACGATTGATATAAACGTTAGAAGGATCGACCATCTTCTGTCCATCTACTAAGAAAGTATAGTTGTAGAACTCAGGAGCCACTGCCTCTGGAGTAGTATACTCCCAAATACCATCCTTACCCTCTACGAGATCTGCAACACCTGGAGCGTCGAATACGCCGAAAGGAGTCTCCATCTTCTGAGTTGGTAGGAAGTCACCTGTAACCTGTACCTTGATAGCCTTAGGAGCTTGGATACGGAAAGTAACAGTCTTGTCAGCGTTAATTTCAGGAGAGATGACAGACGCGCGACCCCAAAGAGCCTGTTGAGCGAATGCGCTAACACACATAAAGAGTGCTGCCACCATAAATATGTATTTCTTCATATCAGTCTATTATTTAAAGATTTTTTGTGAGAACTCTGTGAAATAGATACGCCAGTTACGCCAAATGTGTCCACCTTCTGTCTCGAGATAAACGTATGGGTATTTGTGAGCATCCATATAAGCGAGGAAATCGTCATTACCCTTCTTGAGGAAGTCAGTCTTGCCGATAGCTACGAAATAGAGGTATGGCTTATTCTTTTCAGAGAAGAGATTAGCCATCTGCTTGTCGAAATCCTTGTATACAGGGCAAGAAGAAGGAGTGCCATCACCCTTTCGGCTGTCGCCTACACCTGAACCACTAAAGAGACCTACATATCCATACTCGCCCGCATAGTACTTAGATATCTGCTCAGAATGGAAGCTACCCATAGAGAGGCCTGCGATAGCGCGATGCTTCTTGTCGTTGATCGTACGGAAATTCTTCTCTACAAATTTACGAATATCAGGGAAAGAGAGCTCGAAAGCAGCCTCCTTCATACCCTCCTTAACGCCACCCATAACCATCTGAGGCTGTTGGAAGCCGAGAGGGCTTTCACCAGGAGCTGCCTGTTCGTATGCATTACCATTAGTCATTACTACGATCATTGGCTCAGCCTTGCCAGCTGCAATAAGGTTATCGAGCTGCTGGCTGATACGACCTTGTGTATACCAAGCCTCTTCGTCACCGCCTGAACCGTGGAGGAGGTAGAATACTGGATATTTCTTGCCTGAAGTCTCGTAACCTGCAGGAGTGTAAACTGTGATACGACGCTGCATACCGAGAGATGGGCTGTCATACCACATCTTGCGGATTGTACCATGAGGTACATCATTTACCTTATATACATCGCCCTTGTCACCCTTCTCGTAGCTTACGATGAAGCAGTTTGTGATAGTAGCAACGTCACGATTGATATATACGTTAGCTGGGTCAACAGTCTTCTGCCCGTCGATTATGAAATTATAGCAGTAGTATTCGCTAGCTACCTTATTTGTAGTTGTGAACTCCCAAACGCCATTCTTCTCAACAAGATCAGCTACACCTGGAAGTGCATACTTACCATAGTTAGGAATGTCTATTACATTCTCTGGCAACATATCACCAGATACCTGTACGCTCTTTGCCTTAGGAGCAACACAGCGGAAAGTTACCGTACTATCTGGATTTATTTGTGGCGAAACGATTTGAGTGCCACCCCATAGAGCTTGCTGAGCAAAAGCAGAACCAGCTACTAGTGCAGCGCATGCTATTAGTGATATTCTTTTCATCTTAAATTGTTTTTTTTACTCTTTATAAAATTGCAAGAATCGACAATGAGACAAAAATACGCACTAGTTGTCAATTCTTGCAATGTTTTTTTATTTATTATAATCCGATATTACCAGTAAACATGTAAGTAACGTCTCCAGCGTTGAGAGTTATCTTGGTATCATCACCCTCACCCTCGATAGTAAGAGTACCCTCGGTGATGAACTGAGCTTCGCCAAGCTGTCCGTTAACGACAGGCTTAACAAAAGTACCGCCATCTCCATACATGCCTACGCCACCAGCCTTGAACTTCATTTCACCGAATGAAGAGTCGTCAGCGATTTCGTATGTGCCACGAGCAAGAGTTCCTACACCCTGCTGGCTATATACTTCGATCTGAATGAAGTCGCCATTACCTTCGTAAGTTGTCTGATAAGTTGCAGGGTCAGTAGATGCAGTAACGTCGCCATTTGCGAGTTGGATGTCAATGAGTCCAGTCCAACCAAGCTGTGCATAGTTAGCAACACCGACGCAAGATGTCATCTGAACAAGAGTACCTGCGCTACTACCATCTGGGTCGAGGTCGCCGATAGAACCCTTGAATTCTGCGTATATGCCACCCTTACCCTGGTCGATGAGGATAGAGTACATAGGACCATTCTTAGTAACGATGAAGTCGCCGCTAGTAACTAGAGATGGAGTCTTAGCACCATTCTCGATAGTGTACCAGAGAGTGCCAGCATAGTCCTCGAAAGCAGGGATACCCCATGCTGTATAAGCATCGTTCAAGAAAGTATAGCCAGCAACGTAGCCAGTGTTAGGTGCGTAAGTACCTGGAGTAAGTTTGCCATTGTTGAGCTTGAATACAACCTGAAGATCATTGCCCTCACCTTTGTATACATTCTGATAAGTTGTCATATCGAATTCCTCAGTATACCCACCAGTAGTGAAAGTGATGGTTGCTGTACCATCAGCGTTGAGCTGATAGAGAGACTGAGAACCATCCATGTTGTAAACAGGCTTGATAGTCAATACAGTAGGATCGTCTGGCTCGAAAGCTAAGACAGCAGCCCCCTGGAGCCGGAAAGCCGAGCCATCCGAAGCAAATAGAGAGCAACGAGAGATAGTTATGTTATCGCCATCAGCTGCGAGAGCGAAAGTACCATCTACGATAGCCTTGCCATTGATTGTAGAACCATCGGTGAAGTTGCCGTTCTTTGCTGTAGAAGCAGGAGCGTATGTGTAACCATTGGAAGCAATAAAATACTTATTGGCTACAAGTACGAGATGTGCATTCTGACCCTGAGCTGTTGCGAAGTCAACAGAGAAAGTACGCAACTGGTCATTTTTAGTCTTGTCGGCCAATGTTGCCCCAGTGATATCAAGATTGGTAGGAGCTTCAAAAAGCCCCTGCAAGTCGCTTATAGCGTCATCCGTTTCGTCGCATGAAGTGGTGATACCACTCATGAACAGTGCCGAAGCAAGGATAAGTGCTGAATATTTATATCGTTTCATAAAAATTACGATTTAATGAATTAAACAAATTACCAGCCTGGGTTCTGATTGATAGCTGAGTTGAGGTCGATCTCGGTCTGTGGGTAAGGGAGATGTTCGTGCTTACCCTGTTTGAATCCGAACTTGGTAGCGTCGTTGTTGTAAACAACATACTTAACCTCGCCGTTAGACTGAAGTTGAGGGTTGTTCTTACCCTGGTCCTTCATGCGGTCGTAAGCGATACCCCAACGTAGCATATCCTGAAAGCGAACGCTCTCGCCACAAAGTTCTAGACGTTTCTCAGTCTGTATGTCAGCAAGTGTGTATCCTGTCTTAGTAGGAGCCTTAGCACGTGTACGGATGATATTCATGTATTCGTCGCACTTCGAAGAGTTGCCAGTAGCGAGATGAGCCTCAGCCGCCATGAGATAAACCTCGGCGAGACGCATCCAACGGAAGTTGTTGGTGTAGCAGAAACCGTAGCCAGCACCTGGACAAGCGTCGATACCTACGCGCCACTTCCACATAAAGTAACCCTCGTTAATTACAGTATTACCTGGCTTGAGAGACATACCGATTTCCTTCATCTGCTCGTATGTCTTCATAGTCTGGTTGAGACGGTAACCATCGACACCCTCGACATTTACGAAATCGTCGTAGAGGCTCTTAGTTGGAGCCAAGAAACCATAGTTCTGACTTGTGCCGAATATTGCGTCGAACTCAGCAGTAGTCTCCATAACATCTAGACGCCAGCGAACCATTGCACCGCAGAAATCCCAGTTGTCGAAAGTGTTGTTAGAGTCGTCAACACGGATAGTCTCAAAGAGGCTTTCGCAGTTGTTCTTAGCGCAGAATTGAATTACATTCTCATATTCACCATCGTAGAGAGCATACTTGCCAGAAGAGATAACTGCGTCAAGCTGAGCTGCAGCCTCAGAATTCTTTCCCTGCCAAAGATATGCCTTACCTAGGAGTGCCTGAGCGAACTCTTTAGTAACTTGCCAAGTGGCTTTGTCATTAAGGCCTGTCTTGCTTACGAGAGCACCGCTTTTGATAGCTTCATTAAGGTCTGACTCGATGAGTTTCCAAAGTTCCTCGGTTGAACCGTTAGGACATGCATACTCTGAAGGGGTGAGCTCGTGGTCAACAATAGGAGGATTACCCCACATAGTAGTAAGCTCGAAGTATGCGAATGCGCGGAATACCCTAGCTTCGGCGAGACAACGTTTAATAGTTTCAGAGTCGCCAGATACATGGCCGAGAACTACGTTAGCCTTGTAAACAAGCTTATAGTAAGACTCGAACATACCCTGAAGAAGATCCTGATCGGAACCAAAAGTGAACTCGTTGAGCTGTTCAAAACTAGCATTGTCGTTTCGTGAACCACCTGCAGCCCAAAAATCGTCTGTAAGGCTGTTCTTGGCGATGAGATAGTTGTAAGCGAGGCCTCTCATCTCAAGATAGATGGCTGCAGTAGCTGCCTGCGCATCATCGTCAGTCTGATAGTATGTCTCATAATTCAAGACACCATGCTGTGCTATTTCGAGTTCGTCGGCGCAACCCATTGTAAGGCCCATACAACAGAGTCCTGCGGCGAACATAGATATCTTATTTAGCTTCATAATCATTTGATGAATTAGAATGTAACGTTAAAGCCGAATACAACCTTCTTAGAGTTAGGGTAACTACCCTTATCAACACCGAGGCTAGAACCTACACCAGTTACTTCTGGGTCGAAGCCAGGATACTTGGCGAAAGTAAAGTAGTCTTCAAGAGAGCCATAGATACGGACATTTTCAATCTGGAACTTTTTAAGGATGTTCTTAGGCAAGTTGTAGCCAAGCTGAATCTGCTTAATCTTGAAGTAGTTGCCACTGAATACGCTTGCGTCAGAAGTCATGTACTTATCCATATCATTAGCACCTGCTCGTGGCTTGGTGCCATTAGTATTTGTTGGTGTCCAACGATCATCAACGAAATCCTTGAGCTTATTTACGCTCTTGTCGCTACGGTTGAGGCAACAGTAGATATCGTTGCCAGCAGAACCAGTACCGAAGACGATAAAGTCGAAGCCCTTCCAGCCAGCAGTGATTGTCATACCGTAAGTGAAGTCTGCCATACCCTTACCTATATTAGTACGGTCGTTGTCGTTGATATCACCATCATTGTTGATATCATAGAACTCTGGGTTACCAGTCTCCTTGTTGATACCTTTGAACTTGTATCCATAGAAATACCAAGCTGGGTTACCAACTTCGAAACGAGTGATAGTACCATAAGTGTGGAAAGAAGCACCACCGATACCATCCTTAAGAGTTGGGTGAATGTAAGTAACCTCATTCTTGAGGGTTGCGATGTTAGCACGAACACCATAGCTGAAATCGCCGATATGATCTTGCCAGCCAACTTCAACCTCGAGACCCTTGTTTTCGATATCACCTGCATTGACAGGAGATGCTGTATTACCTACAACTGTAGAAGGTGTGATACCTGATACGATAAGGTCCTTAGTCTTTTTCTTGAAGTAGTCGGCAGTCAAAGTGAGACGACTATTGAGGAAACGGGCATCAATACCGAAGTTAACCTGCTCAGAAGTCTCCCATTTAAGCTCATCGTTACCAGTGCTACTTGGAGCATATCCAGTGATGTAGCCGAAGTTACCACTATTTGTTGTAGGATAGTTACCAGACGATGCGATAACGTTAGCGTAGCTATACCCACCGAGAGAAGCAACAGAACCATTCTGTCCCCAAGATGCACGTACCTTCAACATGTCAAGCCATGCTCTTGTGTTATCCATGAAGTTCTCCTGGCTTACTGTCCAGCCGAGAGATGCTGCAGGGAAGTAACCCCAGCGCTTGTCGATAGGAAGAACACTGCTATCAGCTGCATCGGCACGTAGAGAGAACTGAGCCATATAGCGACCAAGGTAATCGTAGCTCAAACGACCGAAGTAAGCAAGTTTCTTTGTATAACTAGGTTCACCACCGCTAACATTCTTGATAGCAGTAGAAGTAGCATAAGCAAAGTACCAGAAAAGAGGATCATCTTTCATGACGCCGAGGTCACGCTCTGTAACTTCGCCAGTAGTCTCGTCCTTAGACTTGTCCTTTCCATTCTTGCTGCCAGATACGCCGAAGCTACGACTTTCGCTGAACGAGCTACCGATCATGAGGCTAACATTGTGGCCATTGAAATCGCGCATGTAGTTAGCGAAATTCTCCCACTGATAGTATGTAGGGGCATATGCGCTGGCGTTGAGGCTGATGTAGTTCTGGTGAGCCTGGTCGTTAGCGTAGTAGTCCTTGCCAACACCGTATGATTCAGAACCAGAGAGACGGTAGCCGAGACGAGAAGTAACAACAAGTTCGTTGATAGGCTTGAAAACCAAAGAAGTGGTACCATTGATATTGTAGCCACGACTCTTGGTAAACGAGTTGTCACGCATTATAAGTGGGTTGACATTCTCGAGAGTAACGAAAGGTGAAATGCCATAATAGTTACCCTTGCCATCGCTAAGAAGCTCGCCAATCTCCGAGTTGTTGAGGATATCGCGCATATTGTCAGGCATATCATCAACAGTATATGTTACCTTGGTAAGAGGGTCGAGTTGAAGAACCGAAGATAAGAGTGAACCATACTCAGAACCTTCTGCAACCGACTGGCTCTTGTAGTGCTCAATCTGGTTGTTGGTAGAAATCTCGAGCCAAGATTTGATATTCCAGTTAGCGTTAATCATACCTGTAAGACGACGATAGTTGTCGGCAGAGCCAATCACGATACCATCATTATTAAGGTAAGACATTGAAAGGTAGAGAGAGCCTTTGTCAGAACCTGCCTGGAAAGTAACATTGTGGTGCTTCATGGTGCTTGTCTCGAAAGCAGCGTCAACCCAATTGGTGTTGGTCTTGAAGTCCCAGTTGTTGTAGAAAGTCTCCTTGCCGATGATGCCACCATCGATGAAGTATTGCATAAACTCCTCTGCATTCATTACCTGTGGAACACGGCCGATCTTTTGACGAGTTAGCTGGAAGTCATATGAGATCTTGCCATCTCCTTTACCCCTCTTTGTAGTAATAAGGATAACGCCGTTACCAGCAGATGCACCATAGATAGCTGCCGAAGCACCATCCTTGAGAACCTCCATCGACTCAATGTCGTTTGGGTCAATGCCGCCGATGTCACTAGCGATACGTCCGTCAACAACATAGAGAGGAGAAGAGTCGCCATTCGAACCGATACCACGAATACGCACAGATGGACTTGCACCTGGCTTTGCAGATGAACTCAGCACCTGAACACCTGCCGTCTTACCTTGTAGAGCTTGATTTGCATTCGTGATAGTACGAGCCTGCATGTCTTCGCTCTTTACTTGGCTTACAGCGCCAGTTACAGAACTCTTTTTCTGAACGCCATAACCTACAACGACAATTTCATCGAGGTCCTTTAATTCCTCTAAGAGTGTAACATTGATTTTTGAATCATTAACTATAACTTCTTGTGGGTTATAGCCAATGAAAGAAAAAATGAGAGTAGCGCCCTGAGGTACTTTGATGGAGTAGTTACCATCGAGGTCTGTTACTGTACCATTGGTTGTTCCCTGTTCCATTACGGTAACACCTACCATTGGAACACCTGCATTATCTAATATAGTACCTGAAACATCCATATTTGACTGTGCAAATGCGGACGTGGTACCAACTAGAACTAATACAAGTAGCATCATTAAATAATTAGTAATCCTTTTCATACTTGAATTAGGTTTGTTAGACAATGCAAAATTGCAACCTATATGTAAGAATTACTTTTTCAAATGTTCTATAGTATTGCTAGATTGTTAAATTGTGTTTATGGAATTGTTCAAATTATTGCTCAAAAATACAAAAAAGCGGTTTTATAGTCCCTTTTCGACCATAAGAGAGTCATATTGTTGTTAAATTCTGTTTAACAGTGCAAAGAAAATACGACATAAGAGTGTATCAAAATCAGGAATGGTCTTATGCTAGACCTATAGAGCACCTTTGTTCATCGTAATTTTTTTCAAATGACAAGAATAAAAAGAGGCTGTGTCAGTAATATTGACCCAACCTCATATCATTCCATGACTTATTTGAATTGCATACTACTATTATCTATAACCTGTTGGTGCTACTCCAAATCTCTTCTTGAAACTTGTAGAGAAGTGCGACAAAGTACCGAAGCCTGTCTTCACTGCCACCTCAGAAACATTATACTGTCCTTCCTTCAACAACTCGGCTGCTCTATTAAGCTTATATGTCTTGAAGAAAACACCTGGAGCTTCGCCAGTCAGTGCCTTAACCTTATAATAGAACTTAGTACGCGACATATTCAACTTTTCAGCCATTCGTGTTACATCCAGTTCGGAATCGCTCAATTCTGCCTCCATAAGGTTATACAGATTACTCATAAAGGCACTATCCTGCGGAGTCAGCACATCCTCCTCTATCGTGTCTGTCTGAGTTGCATTGGACAATACCTGACGCTGGCGCTCCCTGTTCTTCAACAGCGACTGAATGAGCGCCATCAGATATGAAGGGTCAAAAGGCTTTGGCACATACGCATCAGCACCTATCTTAAGACCTTCAACCTGATTTTCGATTGCGCCTCGTGCCGTTACCAGAATCACAGGTACATGGCAAATCTGCACATCCTCTTTGATAGTCCGACAAAGCTCATACCCGTCTTTGTTCGGCATAACTACATCACTAAGTACGATATCAGGCAACTGATCATTAATAGCTGTCAACGCACTGTCGACGTCGAATTTACATATCACATTATATTGCGGAGAAAGCAGCGTCTTTAGATAATGTGCCACTTCAGTATCGTCATCAACGACCATAATCGTTGTCTCGCTCCTAGCTCCAGCGACTGGCGTTACATCTTCTTTTACTATTGGGAACTTCTTATGTTGTTTCTCTTCCGCATCAACTATCTCCTCTGAAGAGTACACATCTCTCGACATAGGGAGAATACACGTAAATACAGACCCCTGCTTGTCCTTTCTATTCTCAGCATACAACCAACCATGATGCAATCTAGCCAGACCTCGAGCGTAGTACAAGCCAATGCCAGTACCAAGAGAAGCGTGCGCCACTGAGTTATTGCTTACTTGATAGTATCTGTCAAATATCTGCTCTATGCTGTCTTCAGGCAACCCTACCCCACTATCCACTACTTGCAAGCAGATGTAGTGGGCAGCTCTCTTTAATTCCGACTTTGGCAGCACCTTGTCAGCCTGCATCTCACTAAGAATATCAACACCAAGCTGTATCGTACCACCTTGCGGTGTAAACTTAATGGCATTACCAAGCAGATTATTGACTATTTTTTCCAACTTGTCAACATCTATCCATGCTATCAGCTCTTCCTCTATGCCATAGGTACGGAATGATATATTCTTTTCCATGGCATTTATCTTGAATATCTCCACAATATGATTGAGCTGCGAGCTGATATCTACCGCTGAGACCTCAAGCCTAAGCATATCGTTATCCAACTTCCCAAAATCCATCAGCTGGTTCACCAGTCTCAACATACGGTCGACATTACGGGATATTATCTGCAACAGCTGACTGTTTTGCTGTGACAAGTCTTTGCTTTGCTGTATCTGCGCCAACGGGCCAGAAATCATGGTAAGTGGTGTACGGAACTCATGGCTGACATTTGCGAAGAACGACATATTCATATGGTTTATCTTCTGCTCATGGTCTTTATCCAGCAACGCACGCTTCATATTCTCTCTGGATTTTATTACTCTCGTACGCGCAATCACTATGTAAGAAATCAGAATAATGGCTATTAGGAAATAAGCCAGCATAGCCCACCACGAAAGCCATGGGGCTGAAATAATATCAATTTTTACGCACTTAGACGCCACGACATAATTATCATTACCCGATGTCGCTTCGACCTTAAACGTATATTCTCCAGGAGGCAGATTATTGTATGTAGCAGAATGATTGTGCCCACTTTCTGTCCATTGTTTATCATACCCTTCCATCTTGTATCTATATCTGACTCTTGGATTCGGGCAGAAATCGAGCAACGAGAAACCAATATTGATATTATTCTGATCGTGTTTCAGCGACAACTCCTGCGTCAGACACAACGCTTTTTCCAGTATTCCATTGTCTTGTGGGCGTACCATCTGGTTGTTGACCATCAGATTCTGGAAGATAATAGCAGATTTCCTATTGGTCTGTATATCCATAGGGTTGAAGAATGTCAGGCCATGCGTACCACCGAACACAAGTGTACCATCTTTGAGTTTACACGACGCGCGGTCGTAATACTGGTTCCCGTCAGTTCCGTCAGCCATTGAGAACGTCGTAAAACGCTTGTTCCTGATATCATAACACCCCAGGCCATTCTGCGTACTGACCCACAGATTGCCATATATGTCCTGTTCTATTCCCGATATATCATTACAAGGCGCCCCTGGTATAGGTTCGAGACACATCCTTTGTATGTCATAATGCAATAGTCCATTACATATTGTACCTATCCAAATATCTCCGTTTCCGTCTATGTAAGTTGCGGTAGGTATGAACGAACTCCTTGGAATACATCGCTTGTAATCTGCATCCGCAACATTCAGCACACCTGTCTGTCTGTTTTGCAGTGTGATGATCTGTATCTTGTTAGAGAATGAAACTACAAGCATACTGCCGTCCTTCATCACCTCCATACCTGTAGTAAAAGTGTATGCGCTAACATCCAGCTGCACTACAGTAAACTTATCTTCCGACTCCCTTTTAGCATATACATATGGCGAAGATGTACCTACCCATATAGTCCCTTGCTCATCTTGATTTATGCACATAGGGACACGTACGTCAAAAGACTCCTCAATCTTTACTACGCCCTTACCCGTATGCTTTACCTTATACAGCCTATCTACCCCAGCCATCCATAGATAGTTATCACGATCTACAAAAATGTAGTGTATTCCAGTCGACCAGTTAGATGCTGCCAACTGTATCTTATTTGGCTTAGTCCTATTCGGAATCTTTGCAAGCAGATCCTCTATGTTGGTCTGTATCACTTCATGCGAATCATGCAGTCTTACCCATACCCCATCATATAATGTAGTAATCCATAGATTATCCTCCTTATCCGTCGTAAGCGCGATAACCGACTTCCCCTGCATCTTCTGTCTCAGATGGTGGTCTCTATTGAATCTTCTACGGTCCTTATATATGACACTCAATCCCTGGTCAAGAGAACCCAACCATATATTCTGCTGTGTATCAATGAGTAGCTTACTGATATTCGCTAATGGCACATCTATAGGAAACTCTTTTTCGCCATACGCATATACCTTACCGCCATTGCTAGGTGTAAAATAGAAAGCCTGGTCAGCTGCATTAATCAGTATCACATTACCATTCCTCTCCTCGCAGATCGACATAATAGGTATACTTTGCAACGAAGCATGGTTCGCAATAGCCATAGGGATGCTTGAAAAAGACCGCTGCCTTGTATCTACAATCTTCAACCCCTTGTCAGTTCCTATCCAGATAATGCCGTTTTGCGTCATATACGACGAATAGACAGCCCCCAATTCAATAGCATCAAGTTGCTTATATGTCTCTATATCATAACATAGCACTGATTTACTGTTCACCACCCAAAGCAAATTAGAGTCATCTACATACGCACGGCTGACTCCTGCCAGATCGCCACAGTTTTCAATTACAGGCTCAAATACGTTCAACGCTGGCTTATATTCTGATATACAAGAGTATTGGTTAGCAAGAATCTTCCCATTACGGGTCTCCACCAACTGACGAGCAATAAGCTTGTTTGATACCTTGATGCGTCTGAAGTTATCTTGCTCAGTATGATAGCTTACACCATCCACCGTAGCAACCCACATCTTTCCTTTAGAGTCACAGATAACATCCGTTATCTGGTTATCGCATATAGTGAGCGTATCAGTGGTACTCGAATAATATTGAAAAATATCCCTACTATCCAGTCTGTTCAAGCCTCTAAACGTACCTACCCATATCTGTCCAAGCGTATCCTCCGCTATGGCCGTTACTTTCTGATTACTAATGTTAGAGGCTTGCTGATAACACTCTTTATCAATAATTGGAAGCTCAATGTCGGTATCATTATCAGACGAACAGCCAATCAACGAGGTAATTGCAACCAATATAGCAACGTATGTCAGTATCGTATATCTAGAACACATTAATTTATCGAGTTATCACATTAAAATACGTGACAAATGTACAAAGTTATCTTTATCCATACTACCTCCAACCCACAGCAATTTCATTTAAAAGCAAACTTAGGGCATTACGTTGACCAAATATTATCGGTTTCTACAGGTTCTTTCTATACCTTCTCTATACGCTCTCTATATACAGACTATATACAGAGAAGTCCCTTGTTCATCGTAATTTTTTTTATTTGTAGCCTAAGAGTAGACACTTTCTACACTCAGGCTAGACTCGGAGAAGTCCCTCGTTCATCGTAAATTTTTCATTTATTACGTGCTTGAGAAGGGAAAAAGTAATTGAGGATATACCCTCCAATTAAATTGATTATTTTTGCGGAACACAAATAATACCCCCATGGCCGACAACTACCTAGAAAAAAGAATGGACGAATACCGCAATGGCGGTACTGGAAATACTATCCGCAAACACAAAATGCCGAAAAAGAAGACCATATTGGTAATCGGCGTTACTTGCAATGCCCATATAGACATCTTGAAATCACTCTGCAATGGAGGTCACACTGTATTTTATTCAAATGTCGACACAACACTGGCAGACGACTGCAAAAGGACACTGGCACGACAAGTCGACCAATCAATCCTCGATTTTGATGTCATTATCAATAACACAGGAGATGAAATACCTTATAAAAACAGTCGTCTCATCCTTTGCCGACACGTATCCGAAGAGAATAATATGCCAAAGAATACAGACATTTCTAAATTTTCCAGCTTCAACAGCATTGTATACCCTGACAAAAACAACGGTGTAAACGCTGCCCGCGTCATACGCTTTCTTACCGATGCAGATACGGACATTATGAACAACCAGAGAATAGTCGTCCTTTGACACCAGCATCCTCAGAAAATCTCTTCAACACACCTATCTCAATATCAACACAATAACATTTAAGTATGAATTTTCTTAGAAAAAAAGTACCCGAAATGTTTGGTAGTTCAAAAATCGTTCCTACCTTTGCACTCGCAAAACCGAAATGAATAGCACAACGCTAAAACTCGGCAAGCAATACCATAACACGGGTAGGCCCTGTACGACCAGCTCCTCTTGAACTCCTCCAGGACTTGACCGTAGCAAAGGTAGAGAGTTGAGCGGTGCGATTCAGATCGCTTGCCCACCCGCCAATATAGCTCAGTTGGTAGAGCAGCTGATTTGTAATCAGCCGGTCGTTGGTTCGAGTCCGACTATTGGCTCAAAGATCTTGAGAGAACGTCTCGAGAATGTGTTGAAATATTGAAACTATTTCCGAAAAAGTCTTCGGGAGGGTTCCAGAGCGGTCAAATGGGGCAGACTGTAAATCTGTTGCTTCGGCTTCATAGGTTCGAATCCTATCCCTCCCACCCTTTCGCCAATATAGCTCAGTTGGTAGAGCAGCTGATTTGTAATCAGCCGGTCGTTGGTTCGAGTCCGACTATTGGCTCTCTTTCATATCTCGCGGAAATAGCTCAATTGGTAGAGTGTCAGCCCTCCAAGCTGAATGTTGCGGGTTCGAGTCCCGTTTTCCGCTCTCAATGATCTAACCCCTTGCATCTTCAGGTGCGAGGGGTTTCTATTTTACCCTAATCTCAACACAAACGTAACCATTCTATCCTTACATCGTAAAAGTCGCCATCATTAATCCTTAACATTAAACGATAATGTCAAACACTACCATACAACTTCTTCTAACACTACTCATCTGCCTGTCGACAGTAGCTACCATTATCTATCTTTTCCATAGAGCCGACGAACGCAGACGAGCACAAGAGCTGCAGAATCGCTTTCTTAGCGACATCATGCCATCTCGCATCCAGGCATACGAACGCCTGGCATTATACCTAGAGCGCATCTCCCCTGTCAACAGCGTCCCTCGCGAACAGATGAACGTAAATACCGCCCTAGAACTACACACACTCCTAATCAGTTCAATCCGGCAGGAGTTCGAACATAATGTCGCAATGCAGATCTACATATCCACGGCTTCTTGGCATCGTATCACCGAGGCTAAGAACGAAGTATGCAAGCTACTCACCGAAGTAGCAAAAACTACCGACCCTAAAGCCTCATCGATAGAGTTGGGTCGCAAAATACTTGAAGAAGCAGGCGACAAGACATCTTTCTACATCCGCCGCGCCCTTGAAGGACTAAGAGCCGACTTAGCTGGCGAGTTTGTCCGAGAATAGAGCAAAAAATACCATTCTCCATTTACTGAATATCAACATTTTGCACGATAGCGCCGAAAAAAAGTTGAAAAATATTTCACTAAAGCTATTGCAGATATAAAAAATACACCTACCTTTGCATCGTCAAAAACGATAGTGGTATCGCGAACGACAATGTAACGACGCTCGATTCGTCTAACGGTTAGGACGAGAGATTCTCATTCTCTAAATAGGAGTTCGATTCTCCTATCGAGTACTCGGGACACACGGGACATTTCAAAGACAATCTGCTCGATTCGTCTAACGGTTAGGACGAGAGATTCTCATTCTCTAAATAGGAGTTCGATTCTCCTATCGAGTACAGTTTTGAGTGGTTAATTAATATATAGAGTTTTGAGTGGTTATAGTGCGCTGTGACAGTGCACTATTTTTTTTGTTTATTTCATTCTTTCGCAAATAAAACGTAACTTTACACTCAAATGAAAACAACAGGCTACATATTGTCTTTAATTCACAAGTGTTCGGCACTGATTCTCTTCAGTTTGCTTCTCCTAATCTCATCCAATGCTCAGGACGTCTCATCTCCTGTAGTGTCTCAAGCTACCATAGTTCTCGACACTATCAACTGCGAAGAGGTATTGGCTCACGCTATTACAATTGCCGAAGATTATACCATTACCAACGAAGACAATACTACCACCACTCACAAACAAGAACTTTTATACACATGGTCTTTCGCAGATAGCATTGTCTTTGAATCCAGATATCCAGAGGCTACACTCCCCGTTCCTGTCGACTCTACTACGCTTAAGCTCGTAGTTTCCAATAAATTCAATTCCGAGGCAACAGATGCCATCTCCCTGCCTTCTTGGGGCGTACGTGCCGAGTATTCGCTCTCAGTACGCGATCGCGAAATACCTCACGAGGTCTCTATGCCTACCGCTTTGTCCGCACCGGTGGATGTCGAATTTACCAACAAATCAAAGGGCGACTACACTGTAAGCGAATGGACAATGGGCAATCTTACCAGACTATTCGACAAGGACCCTGTCTATCAGTTCCAGACTCCTGGCGAATATCGCATCTCTCTGACCGTCACCAACGAGTTTTCTGGATGTTCTCATTCCGATTCCACTGAAGTGGTATACGTGACCGACGCAGACATCCGTTTCCCTGACGCATTTACCCCTAATGGCGACGGTATGAACGACGAGTTCCGCCCAGCCTATAAGTCAATAAAAAAATACAAACTATCAATATATAACCGATGGGGAAGACGCATCTTCTCTACATCCGACCCTGAAAAGGGATGGAATGGCAAGAATGGCAACACAGAGGCAGCCGAAGGCGTATACATCTACATCTGTGAGGCAGAGGCTTTTGAACGAGGAGTATCTTTCACGCGCAAAGGCACCGTTACCCTACTTAGGTAGTATATTCACTAAACATTATTTACCGTGGCCGATTCGATAATCAACATACAGGAAGAGGAGGAAGAAATAGCTCGTCGCAGACTGAACGACCTCATCGAGGAATGCCCTCAACTACAAAAGGGCGAGGCTCTCATTCGCAAGGCTTTTGAATTAGCGAATGAAGCCCATCGTGGTATGCGTCGTAAATCAGGCGAACTTTATATCTTCCACCCTATCGCTGTGTCTCGTATTGTGGCATCTGAAATAGGGTTGGGCGTCACTAGCGTTGCTGCAGCACTTCTTCACGATGTCGTGGAGGATACTGACATCAACCTGACCGACCTTGAGTCGCTCTTCGGCCCGAAAGTAGCCAGTATAGTCGACGGTCTCACAAAATTGGAGGGTGTATTCGACCAAAACGCGTCTCTTCAGGCTGAGAACTTCCGTAAGTTACTAGTCTCTATGATTGAGGACGTACGTGTAATCCTCATCAAACTGGCCGACCGTCTCCATAATATGCGTACTCTCGACTCAATGCCGGAGCATAAGCAGTACCGTATCGCAGCGGAGACTCTTTATATCTACGCCCCTATAGCTCACCGCCTCGGTCTTTTCGCCGTAAAAACAGAACTCGAGGACCTCAGCCTTAAATATGAGCACCCTCAGGTCTATAAGATGCTCGAGGAGAAACTTAAGACTAATGAGGCTGATTACCAGACTATCATAGACAGCATCGCTAAACCTGTCAAGGAGCGTCTCGATGAGCGTGGCCTTCAGTATACTATCAAGGCTCGCCCTAAATCTATATACTCTATCTGGCGCAAGATGCAGACGAAGAATGTCCCATTCGAGGAAATATACGACATTCTCGCTATGCGTATCGTTTTCGAGCCTGCCGACAATGGCATGGCGGAGAAAACTCAGTGCTGGGGTATCTATTCTATTCTAACTGACCTTTACCGGCCAAACCCTGATCGCCTTCGCGACTGGGTGTCAACGCCTAAGGCTAATGGCTACGAAGCCCTCCATACTACTATCATGAGCCCTAGCGGTCGATGGGTGGAGGTCCAGATCCGTACCAAGCGTATGGACGAAATAGCTGAGCGTGGTTATGCCGCCCACTGGAAATACAAGGAGGACGACGATAGCGCCGAGGAGAATGAGGTCGATAAATGGATAGCTAGCATCCGACAAATGTTGGAGAATGTGGATTCTAACTCTCTGGAATTCCTCGATGCGTTTAAACTGAATCTCTTCACTTCCGAAATAATGATCTTTACCCCTAAGGGTGAGGTCAAGAAGATGCCTGTTGATTCTACCGCTCTCGATTTTGCTTTCGAGATTCATAGTAACCTCGGATACCATTGTATCGGAGCTAAAATCAACTATAAGCTCGAACCTATCAGCCACGTCCTGAAAAGTGGAGATCAGGTTGAGATCATTACTTCTGAAAAACAGCAGCCTAAGTACGAATGGCTTGATTTCGTCACTACCGCTAAGGCTAAAACGAAAATACGCGAGGTTTTCCGCGAGGAGCGAAAGGAGGCTGTATCTAAAGGCGAACAGATTATTACTGAGCGACTTCAGGAGAAAAAACTGGCTATCAACGCCCGTATCATCAAGAAGATGCTCAGCTTCTACCATATTTCCAATAAGGAGGAACTTCTGTATCAAGTAGGTAAGGGTGCTATTTCTCTCGATAATCTCGACAAGGTTCTCACACAGAAGTCTTCTAACAAGTGGATCAAAATGTGGAAGATTTCTTTCGGCAGTAAGGATAATGCCGAGGAAGAGGATGACGATGACGACTACGAGGATGATAGCTCCGACCCAGCGCCTACGCCAATGCCTAAGAACAAGAATGTCGTTCTTAGTGACGAGGCTACTCAGTCTTATAGCATCGCTCCTTGTTGCACCCCTATCCCTGGCGATGACGTAGTGGCTTATGTCGAGGAAAATGGTACAATGACTCTCCACGCACGCCGATGCCCACAGGCTATCAAACTGATGTCTTCTATGGGCAACCGTATCGTAGCAGCTCAGTGGGAGTCTCACAAGGTATTGTCTTACCTGGTCGTAATAGAAATTGCCGGAATCGACCGTCAGGGTATCGTCAGCGAACTTACTAAGACTATCTCGTTCGAACAGAACGTAAAAATGAGATCTGTCCATTTCGAAGCCCATGATGGCGTATTCGCCGGGTCTATATACTTATATATACATAATACGGACGACCTCCAGACGCTCATCAAGAAACTTCTCAAGGTGAAGGGTGTCCACTCCGTAAAACGTAAGGAGAAATCTGAAAAAGCCGAATAATAGTTATCTTGCATACAATACATATTTCATATAGCAGTTAAATAAACATTATGACTAATTTCTTTAAAGGTGCTTTGTGCGCTGCTTTGTGCGCCATATTGTCATCATTCGCAGCAGAGGCCGCTGTTCGCCTCCCTGGGTTGGTGGGCGACAAGATGGTTCTCCAGCGTGATATCGAACTTCCTATCTGGGGATGGGCTAATCCTGGCGAATGGGTAACCGTCCGCTTCCGTGGTCAGTACTATGAGACTCAGACTAAGGAGGATGGCTCATGGCAACTTTCTCTGCCTAAACAGACTCCTGGCGGTCCGTTCGTCATGGAGATAAATGATATCGTCCTACGCGACGTATTGGTTGGCGACGTATGGCTTTTTGGTGGCCAGTCTAATCAGGAGACTCCTGTTAACCGCCTCACTGAGCGCTTCCCTGAAATAGAGGTATCTAACAATAACATGATTCGCTACTTCAAGGTTCCTTATCAGGAAACGCCAGAGAAGAAGCAGAAGAACATCAACCCTGGTGGCAAATGGTACTCTGCTGTCTCTTCTGAGGTTATGAATTGGGCTGCCTTGGAATATTTCATGGCATACGAAATCTATAATTATACTCACCTCCCTGTGGGCATCATCGCTTCTGCTAAGGGTGGTACTGATATCGAATTGTGGATCGACCAGGATTACCTCAAGGAGTTCCCTACCCTTCTCGTCGACCAGGAGGCTGTCAATACTCTCCATAATATGACCACCGACCAAGGTAGCGGTAAGTGGATGAAGCCTGATTTCGACGACTCTTCTTGGAAAACAACCCAAGTACCTAATACTTGGTGGGAGGTGGGCTTTAATAATGTCCACGGCTCAATCTGGTACCGCAAGGAGATTAATGTATCTGAAGCTGCCGCTGGTCGCCACGCTAAAATCTATATGGGTCGTATGCAGGATTGCGACTCTGTCTGGGTAAATGGTACTTTGGTGGGTACAACAGGCTATTTCGGCCCTCCACGTAAGTATAATGTCCCTGCAGGCGTTCTCAAAGCTGGTAAGAATGTCGTGACTCTCAAGCTCACAGCTATGGGTGGCAACGGCGAAATCGTCAAGGATAAGCCATACAAACTCCAGTGTGATGCTGAGACTATCTCTCTGGAGGGTGAATGGAAATATAATGTCGGCTTTAATATGAACGCCGACAAGGAGCTTCTCAAGCGTGCCGACACAAAGCATAAGGGTTCTGGTCTCTATAATGGTATGATATACCCTATCCGCAACTATCAGGTTTGTGGCGCAGTATGGTATCAGGGCGAGAATAACGCTGGCCGAGCTAATCAGTACTCTACCCTGTTGACAAATCTCATCAACAACTGGCGTACTGTCCTCAATAAGCCTGACCTGCCGTTCCTCCTCGTGCAGTTGCCTAACTATATGAACCTCACTAAGGACCCTGTAGATTCTGACTGGGCTCGCCTCCGCGAGGCTCAGTTCACTGTCGGACAGACTGTTGCGAATACAGCTATGGCAACTACCTACGATGTCGGCGAATGGAATGATATCCACCCTCTCGACAAGAAGTCTATTGCTCAGCGCCTTATCCTCGGTGCCCGTAAACTTGTCTACGGCGAATCAAAACTTCAGGCTTCTGGTCCTCGCTACAAGGGCATGAAGGTCGAAGGCAACAAGATAATCATCTCTTTCACAGAATGTGGCAAGGGTCTCAAGGCTCGCAATAATGAACAACTTAAGCACTTTGCTATAGCTGGTGCCGACAAGAAGTTTGTTTGGGCTAAGGCTGTTATCAAGGGTAATACCGTAGTTGTCTCTGCCGACGAAATCAAGGACCCAGTGGCTGTGCGCTACGCATGGAGCAATAACCCTGTAGACGCTAACCTTATGAATAAGGATGGCCTCCTCGCTTCTCCTTTCCGTACCGACAACTGGGAGAAATAATCAGGATTTAGATATAATATATGAGGCTGTGTCAATAACCGACACAGCCTCTTTTTTTTCCCTACTTTTTGAAAAATTTACGATGAACAAGGGTGTTCTATAGGTCTAGCATAGGTTTTCTGTCGGTCTTGCAGCCTATACCTTCTTCTCCTAAAAAAATCTCAATAATAATTTCTTTATCGCTCCCTTAACACTCTCTTAACGCTCCCTTAACTCTCCCTTAATACAGACGCGCTTCAAAGCCTTATCTTTTCTTATCAAAATCATTAATTCTCAATTTTCATGAGAGCTATAGCATCTTTACCTCGAAAATCTACACCACATCAACATCGACTTCAAAATAAATTTGGGTATTACTACCCATAACCATTCTTTTCATACTTAGTATCTTTGCATCGATAAAAATCAAATACAATTTACTATGGAGATGAAAGGCCAAAAAATATCTGGTTGGCGCAAAATCAACTTCTTGATGGGTTGCGTAGGTACTATCCTTACAATGCAACTCAACAAAGCTAGTAAGAACGCTATCAAGACACAGGGAAAGACACTTCGTCAGATTCTTAACTATGCAAAGGACTCTGAGTATGGTAAGGAGCATAACTTCGCTGCCCTACTCTCTATCAAGGACGATAAAGAGCTCTTCGTAGCCTATCGTAAGGCGGTTCAGGTAAATGACTACGAGGACCTCCGCCCATATATAAATAAGCATCTCCAGGGTGGCGAAAATATCCTCTTCCCTGGTAAGCCTAAGATGTACGCTACTACATCTGGTACAACCAAGGAGCCAAAGTGGATTCCTATCACTAACGAATATTTCTCTAACGTATACGGCAAAATCAACAAGCTTTGGTTGTGGACTCTTATCAAGCAGTCTAAGTATACCTTCGCTGGTGGCGTCGTTTCTATCGTGGGTAAGGCTATCGAGGGCAATGCTCCTGATGGCACAATAGTAGGCTCTGTTTCGGGTGTATCTTATACTCAGTGCCCTGCTTTCATCAAAAAGGCTTACACTTGCCCTAATGAGGTTTTTGAAATATCTGATTATAAGGCTCGTAACTATTGTATCTTCCTCCTCGGACTTATCCGTAATACTACTCTCATCGTGACTGCTAACCCTTCTACAGTGGCTGGTATGCAGGATAATATCATCGCTAACTACGATCAGTATGTTCACGATATCGAGACTGGTACTCTTAATAAGGATCTTGATATGCCTGATTACTGCCGTAAGGCTATCGAGGCTGTCCTCACTCCTAATCCTAAGCGTGCGCAGGAACTTAAGGATATCAAGGCTAAGTACGGCACTCCACTGCCTAAGCACTATTGGCCTGATATGCAGGTCCTCAACACTTGGCGCTCTGGCAACACAAAGATCTACCTCGATAAGATTACTGGTACATTCCCTGACCAGTGTAAGGTTCCTGAGTTTGGCTACTTCGCATCTGAGTGCCGCGTAGGTCTCGTAATGAATGGCAAGAACGATACTACTTTGTTCCCTCATATGCACTATTTCGAGTTCATCCGTGAGGAGGATATGGAGATGGAGAACCCTGAGTTCCTTACCATCGACCAACTCGAAAAGGGTAAGCGCTATTGCCTCTATGTGACAACCTGGGCAGGTCTCTACAGATATAATATGAACGACCTCGTGGAGGTTACTGGCTTCCAGGGTACAATCCCAACCATCCAGTTTATCCAGAAGGTTAATGGTATCATTACTCTCACAGGTGAAAAACTTCACGAGCGTCAGTTTATCGCTGCTGTTCACGAGGCTGAAAGCAAACTCAATATGCCTTGCCGCTTCTTCATCGGTTTTGCCGACGAGAAGTATTCTGGCTACCGCTTCTACTACGAGTTCGAGAACCAGAACGTATCTCAGGAGGAAGCAGAGAAGTTTAATAAGCAGGTCGACGAGGAACTTAAGGATATCAATATCGAGTACGCAGCAAAACGTAACTCGTTCCGCCTTCAGGACCCTGTGGCTTACCGACTCGAGCAGGATGCTTTCGAGAAGTTCAAGGCTCGCTGCGTAGCTGAGGGTGCCCGCGATGGCCAGTTCAAGCTTATGCTCCTCCTCAATGACGAGAAGCGTCACGCAAAGTTCAAGGAGCTCGTCAAGGCTTAATTATTACTAATAATATACACAGTTCACCAAATGCAATCCCTGGACTTATCAAGATACAAGGCTATCATATTCGATTTTGATGGTACGTTGTATGACAAAAAACGATTTGCCATACACTTGGTCTTGAATATGCCTACTCGCGCATTTTGGTTGCTGGCTGTGCAGAAGGTCCGCAAAGCAATAAAGGGTAAGGATTTCTCTTCTTCAGATGCTTTCTATGAGGAGTTCTTTACCCTACTCCATAAGTCTATTGGTTCAAAGCACTCCGTAGAGGAGATCCGCCAGTGGTATTTTGATGGCTATATGCCTCTTATGCACCGTGTTCTGACTAACAGCTATAGTTGTCAGCCTGGCGCAAATGAGCTTATAGAAATAATCAAACGTAATGGAATGAAGGTCGCCGTCCTGTCTGACTACGCTATGATAGACGAACGCTTGAAGGCTATAGGCATCACAGCCGAGTTCGACTACCTCTATTCCAGTGAGACTGCTGGAGCTCTTAAACCTGCTCCACGACCATTCTCTATCGTAGCAGAAGCTCTCCAAATCGAACCTAAGGATATCCTTATGATAGGCGATAGAGAGGATACTGATGGTCTGGGCGCCGCCCAGGCTGATATGGACTTCATGCACATCGTACGCAAACAAAAACAAAAAAAGACTCGACACGACGCAACGTGGAGTGACTTGTCTGATCTAATAAAAAAGCTCTGAAGCATATATGCTTCAGAGCTTTTTATTTCTAACTGCATTTTCAAAAAAATTGCGAGCAACATTGTACTTCCCCGATAGTAGCAAGGGTGTAGCAATGAAATAATATCACTTCTGCTTCTGCGGCACAAAACCTCTTCCTTCTGGATACAATACTTCTACCAGACTCAATCCATTGGCTGGCGCAGACGTACTTGCCGCTTTTCTATCTTTTGTATCTATAACTTTCTTGAAATCCTCAATGGTCATCCTGCCTCGTCCCACATCGAATAGTGTCCCGACAACAGCTCTTACCATATTTCGCAAAAATCTGTTCGCTGTTATCCTGAAATAATGCTGCCCTTTATCATCAAGCAGCCACTCTGCCTGTGTCACATTGCAGATATTTGTCTTTGCATTCGAATGTAATCTTGCAAAACTCGTAAAATCATCTACATCTAAAAGCAACTTGGCAGCCTCATTCATCTTTTCATAATCCAAATGGAATGGTATCTGGTAGGAAAGAAACCTTCTGAAAGGATCCTTGTCTTCAACCACATAATAATGATATGAACGCGAATAGGCCGAAAAACGTGCATGTATCGTATCTTCTACTGGCTGAACTGAGAATACTGCTATGTCTGATGGAAGAATGGCATTCAACTTGAACTTAAGCCAGTCCATAGTCTCCTCAACTGGATTCTCCACATCGAAATGTGCAACATAATACTCAGCATGTACACCGGTATCGGTACGACCACACCCGACTACATTTATATCAGAAATACGCAGAGCCTTCGCAAGAGCATCGTTCAGATACCCTTGGATAGACTCTGCGTTAGGCTGTAACTGCCACCCATGAAAGCGCGTGCCATCATAGGCTAGCTCTATGAAATATCTCATCTATTAGTCTTGCAACAATTCGCCCTTACCGAGCTGTGCCTTCAGACGCTCTATCTGCTCCTGCTTGTTCACCTCACGGAGACTGGTCGCTGTCTTGGTATAATATTGATGTCCCGAAATAAACTTAATCTGCATCTCGTTCCACTTGTCAATATCATTGGCCGCATTGCGCTCAAGAAGCTCCTTATAAAGCATATTAGATACTGGAATAAAGTCTCCACGACCAAGATAGTCAAGGTCACTGTCTTGTATAATCGCTTCAAGAATATCCGACGGAGTATGTGGCAACTGTGTAGCCATGATAATACGCTTTATCTCGTCTATCTGCTCCTGCGAATAATTATATTGTGGCAATATCTCTTGCGCAAAATTACAGCTCTCTTCTTCGTGACCCTTATATTTCACAATGTGACCCGAGTCATGGAACAAACCTGCAACCTTCAAAAGCAATATCTGCTTCTCCGGTACTCCTTCTGCCCATCCGATAAGCTCAACTTCTGTCGTGACATCAATAGTATGCTTAACGTTATGGTAATACAGGTTCTTTGGCAACTTCTCTTCAAGCATATCCAAGACGTGCTCTTGTATATCCATGAACTGCAGCCTCTGATAGTTAAGCTCAAATTCCTCATTGTAAGGCTTAGATGGATCATCCTCATTTAGGAAGTCTTCTGTAATGCCCTCAAGGTTGAACATATCCATCACGCCACTATATTTTACAGGAATCTTACCGCAACGGCGTAGGTCAAAGAATTCTTTAGTCAACTCGTATGTCATCGGTGACATAGAGATATGACCTCGGAATGCAGCAAAACCAAGACGAGTCGCTGTCAATACGTTATTGCCGGACAATGTATATGGAGTACGCTTATTTGGTACAAAACGACCAATAACTGGACCCGTATGCAAACCCATACCTAGCTCCCAGATGCAACTAGAGTCTTTTCTCTTTATGGTTTGCATCATCTCCATAATCTCATTGGCAGCTAGCGTAGCATCAATAGGATTTGTCTTGTTTATCTTTTCAATACCTCCAGCAAGAAGCATATTGTCTCCTATGCTTGGTATCTTTACCAAATGATACTTGCTGGCAATATCCTGAATTGTCAAGAATATCTCATCTAGCTTATCCATCTGCGCAGACGCATCCTGACGCTGTGCTAATTCCGAGAAACCATAGACTACAATATACAGAAGCGTAACCATCTTGTAACGCTTCACATCTTTCTGACTCTTGCGGACTTCATCCTCAAGACCGAACTCTCGCAAGAGGGCTTGGTACTGCTCTTGCGATGTAGAAAGGTTCTCGTAGCTAGAGACTAACTGACGCAACTTATCTCCCAGGACCTCACTTCGCTTTCCCAGGTTATTCAGCTGCTCTATGACGTTTTTTCCTTGCTCAGATGGCATAGTGTTTTAGTATTTCTGTTACTACATTATTAATTCGAAAGTACTCCTAACTTTTTCACTTCTTCGCAAAAATTAGGTGTTAGGTTACATTCTTTCGCTGATTTATTTATCTCTTGCCGCAATTCATCAATTGTCCAGAATCGCAGTTCATCAACTTCTTCTTTTATCTCTGGTTCAAATGGTCCATTATTAATGGTCTTGAACGCTAGAACATATTCGTTTTCTACACTCGATTTCCATACGTATGTATGAGAATGCTGTGCCTGAAATTGCTTCAAACCTATCTCTTCCCTGGCTTCTCTCATCAATGCTTCTTCAACCTTTTCATTGGCAGCTATGTGACCTCCAACAGCCGTATCCCATTTCAATGGCTGTATCTTCTTATGTGCTGGTCTCTTTTGCAAGAGTATTCTTCCCTCTTCATCAAAGACATGGAGGTGAACCACTGGATGCAACCAACCACTGCCATTATGGACTAAAGGACGGGGAGATTGTCCGATTACTTTACCTTCTTCATTTACCAGGGGCACCCATTCGACATCTTTATATTTATTCCTGATTATTCTAGAAATAATAAACTCAACAACGAATGCCAATGGAACTATTATGAAAACGAACCAATCATCTACAAATATTGCTACATGCTCGGGTAGCACAAAATACGCAAGTAGATATACCACAAGGGCAACTATAGCCCATACCGACATCCTGCGCATCGTATTTCGCATCAAATATACCACATAAGGACTGTCTAATACCTTATCTAATATATTACCGGTAAGCAACGACAATAAATTTGTCTTCCCCCACCCTGATACCATAAAAATTACGACCAACAGCACTGATACAACAACGCCCATCAATCTGTGTCCGCCCTCAAGAGAATCGAAAATCACATCTAGAGCAACAAAAACACAGACTAGCAGAATATCTATCAAATACCCTTTCTGGGTATCTGTCCTACCTTTCTTCTTATCTTTCAGCATCTGAAAGATAGATGCCAATATACCGACTGCCGCACCCGATATCGTACCCTCTAGAGGTCCAACCAGCGCACTCACAATGGCATCGACTAAGAAATATAGGACTAAAGCCAACATTAACTATTCTCTTTGAAAATTAATCCTCCTTGGTATAACCATAATTTTGCGAGCGATAACCATAGCCATACTTCTTACCGTAGCGAGAGTATCTACCATAGCCATACTTGCCGTATCCATATCGATATCCATATCGACAGTTCTTTGAGCCCACATCATTAAGTACGATGACAGGATTCTTAACCGACTGCTCTACCAACGATGCTGAGACGTCTTTAAGGACATCCTTTCTCGTATAGTCTTGTCTTACAACGAACAACATTGCATCACACCATTCTGCTATCTGGTATGCATCAGCAACTGCTGCCATAGGTGGAGTATCCACTACAATAACATCGTATCTCTCCTTAAGTTTATCTATCAATTCGGCAGTCTTTTCATGAAGAATCAATTCTGCAGCATTCGGTGGCACCTCTCCTGCTACAATGACATCTAGATTATTCGACTGATTGATAATCACTTCTTCTAGTGTGGCCTGCTCCATAATATAATGGGTAATACCTACGTGTTTATTCTGATTCAACACTTTAGACAATGCCGGACGTCTGAGGTCAAAGCCTAACAATACTGTCTTCTTACCCGAAATAGCATACACACTGGCAACATTACGAGCGGTAAATGACTTACCATCTCCTGGCATGGATGAAGACACTCCTAATATCAGTGATTCTTTTCCCAACGTTACTAGGTGTAGCTTCGCTCTCAAATGTCTATAGGCTTCTGATACAATACTACCAGGATGCGACTCAACAACAAAACTGTCTTGATAATGACAGGATGGAATCTCTCCTACTATAGGTAGCGGCGTCATTTTCTTGAGATCTTCAGCCGTTCGTAGTTTATTGTCCATCCACTGACGTATAATCAGGAATGCTAATGGCAAACCTAATCCGATAATCAACGCCAATAACTGGTTAATAGCGTATCTTGGAGAAACTATGCCTACAGTGGCAGCATCATCAAGTATCTTATGGTCGCTTGTGCTACTTGCCTTTTGCAGCTGTGCCTCGGAACGCTTTCTCAAAAGGAATGTATATACTTCATTCGTCAATGAGAACTGTCGGTCAATACCTAGCAACTTTCTCTCTGTCTCAGGAAGACTCATGGCTTCTGAAACATTCGTCTGCATCTTCCGCTTCAGCTCGTTGACATTTTGGATAACAAGGTTCTTGTTATTTGCTATGGTCGAGAGGAGTGTGTTGCGCGCTATATTGAATCTTGTCAATACTTCTCTTGTAGCAGGGTTGTAACTTGTACCGTATGTACTTTGCAATGCCTGATAGTCAGCGTTCAATTTCAACAGGTTATTCAACTGCTGCTCAAAAAGCGAACTTCCTGTATTATAAATTGGTGGCGCAAAAACAGAACCTGTAACCACACTATCTGTACGGAGATACTCGGAAATATAATCGTAGTACGAAACAAGCACTCCTTGCTTCTGTATCTCTGTCTCATAATCTTCTATCTCTCTGAACAACTTATTACCCTTTGAGGTAACACCTAGCTGAAGTCCATGATTGGTACGGAACATTGACAATTGCGTTCCTATATCAAGAAGTGTATCAGAAAGCGTTGTCAACTGCGACTCAATAAATTTTATCGAGTTTTCTGCCATCTGATTCTTCTGACTTAAGTTGTCATTTATAAAGGTAGTCGCAAGTGTATGCAAATACTGATTGACTTTACCCTGATTTGTTCCTTGTGCCGCAAGTGTCAACACCGTCGACTCCTTGTCTTTCAACACATTAAGACCAAAACCTTGAGTATATGGGGGCTTGAATTCTACCTGATAATGCTCGAAAATACCTTCGTCATCTGTCATTTGATCCATAACTGGATGCTTAATTACAGCAAATGCGAATTTGTCGGTCACAATAGGTTCGCCAAAACTATGTACTTGTCTGTATGACACTGACACCTGACCTCCTGAAGCAAAGGTACCACGTGAATAATCGAACAAACCTGCCTTGTCTGCATCAATTACAAGTTCGAAAGTCAACGAATCTCTTAGCAGAATATTGAATCTAGCACCTACAGTCTGCACGTGCGTTGAATCCATAACTACATGAAATTCACCACAAGGATATTGTTCTGTAGTACGTATTGTTCCCTTTTTATAGTAACATATGTCAATACCCATCTGATCCAATACTCGCTCATTCAGAGTACGGGAACGCAGGATGGCAATATTATTCTCCTTGGTACGAAGATCTTGAAAATCCACACTGAGTCCTTGTAGCATAGCGTTACTAGCCACATCACCGGCTGCTCCACTTCCTCTATCATCAAGAAGAAGTGTCAGTTGCGAACTGTACACAGGAATCTTATAACGATGGTATACAAAAACAACTGCCAAAGCTACAGCTACACAAAGAACAAAAAGCCACCAATAGCTTAATGCATCTTGCAGCAATTTCATATAGTCTATGTCAAAAAACGACTCGCTCTCTACAGGTCTCTTTCTGACAGGTTGTTGTTGTGTTTGTTGTGGATTAGGCATAATTACAATATTTTTATTTGTCTGCCTGTAACGCTAGGAAATTCATTACCAGCATAACAAGCGACAACGACGAAGTAAGAAGACCGAACGACAATGTCTCGCCAAAACCAAATACCTTAACTTTCATTGGCTTAGCATAGAGGACATCATTCGGATACACGTAATACAAATCGGAATTTATCACATCTCGGCTCAGAAGGTCTAAATTATATATAGCCACCTGACCGTTCTCTAACCTGCGCATAAGCTGTATCTCGTTGCGCTTCGCATGGGGCGTCATACCTCCTGCCATCGCAATAGCTTCATATATCGTAAGCTGTGGCGAACGCATCGTATACATTCCCTGACGCGAAAACTCTCCTAAAGTAACAAATGAATTTGATGTCAACTTGACGTTAAGCGCAAAATCTGTAAGATATCCCGAAACTGCCTCTTGTATCTTTTCTTTTGCTTGGGACAATGTACACTCTTTCAAACAGACCTTACCTACTGTTGGCATCTCAATACATACGCTATCATCAACATCGTATGTATATACGTTCGCACCCATACTGCTGGTTGTCATAGCAGATGAAGCTGTATTACCCATTCCTAGATTGAAGTAACGCGACATCTCCGGATTTGGCGATACTACCTGAACGAACAATTGGTCATTTGGACGAATAACATATCTGTCCGTTATCGTTTCCAACACCCTGGTAATAGTATCTCCTTCTTGTCTCTTGTCTTGCAACAGCATTACCTTTCGTTGTGGGATACAACTAGATAGAGTAATTATTACGACACCCAAAAGAGCTACTAATATCTTGTTTCTATAATTATTCATCTCAAACGACTGTTATGGTATGCGAAAATATGCACAAATATAGCTATATCTTGAGTATTTACAATAAAATTTTCAGTACAACACCATCATACGCACCGATTTTTACCGTAACTCCATTAGTTTGAAGCTCGGAAACGCTTGATGTACGCATATCATTGCTAAACACATCAGACATAACAACTGACGAATTGCCATCTATATTCATCATTTCCCATGCATGCTGTGGAATACGGATTGTAGCCTCTGTCTCTTCTGCTGCAAAATTTGCTATTACTAAATATTTGCCATTATCTGTATATCGCAGGAATGCATATAATTTTTGTCCCTTGTCATACGTGTCTGTATTCACGTACATGAGGTCAAACATCTGACCATAATAGAAGGCGGCATCGCTATGCGCCAAATTGAGAACTTTTTTGTACCAGTTTCTCAAGTCGAACTCTTCTGCAGTAAGATTTTTTCCAACATAGGTATGATCTGAACCAACGAAACGTCTCACTGCGTCTGAACTCCAATAATCAAATATCGTAGTACGTCCATCACAACCACTGAACCCTTCTTGATCCATGGCTCGCTCGCCTACTTCTTGTCCAAAATAGACCATCGTAGCGCCATTACCCATCAATGCTGTCAATAGCATGGCGGCCTTCCCGTTCTCTGCTTTCTTAGCAAAGAAATCGGACGCAAGACGCTGCTCATCATGATTTTCAAGGAAATATACCATATTACGGTCTATCCCTTCTGTCTTGCGCCATATATTGGTAATATCTCCTGCATTAACATGCCCCTCTGTCACTCCGCGCACTACATCATAGAAATTGACTTTATCATATAACAGGTCAAAACCAGCAGAAATATACTCTCTGTATAGGTCCATATTATAGCTCTCTGCCATGAAAACTATTTCTGGATATTTTGTCTTGACATTGCCAAGTGCCCATTGCCAGAATTCTGATGGCACCATCTCAACCATGTCACACCTGAAACCGTCTATCTTGGTCTCTTCTATCCAATACAGAAGAATATCTCGCATCTTTGTCCACGTGTCTGGACGTTGCTCAAAATGCTTTTCTCTGTTATTTTGGTAGTCTACTCCATAATTTAGCTTCACGGTCTCATACCAGTCGTCTTTGGATGGCGTAGCCGTAAAAGCATCGTTTCCTGATACTACTGCTGGGTCTTCTACATATATGTCGTCTCTGTCATGTACTGGAGACACAAATGGCTGACCAGGAATATAGTAGAAGTTATTATTAACTGAAAATGAGACGTTCTTGTAATCCGCACCACCAATTTGCGGAATGTCAGGACGCGCGTCGCTATAGTAGTTTCTTGCCACATGGTTTGGCACGAAATCTATCATAACCTTGAGTCCGTGTCTGTGCGAACGTGCTACTAATGCCTTGAACTCGTCCATTCTATGCTCTACATCTTCTGCCAGGTCTGGGTCAACGTCATAATAGTCGCAAATGGCATATGGACTACCTGCCCTTCCCTTTACAACATTCTGATTGGCTGGATGCGAAATGAAATCATAGTTTGTCGTGCTGGCGTGTCTGATCACACCGGTATACCAGACATGGGTGAAGCCCATCTCTGCAATAGATGCTAATGCCGCATCGTTGATATCATTCATCTTTCCGACACCATTCTGCTCAATCGTGCCGTCAAATGTGCAATGGTCATTGGTATTACCATATACACGAGTAAAAATCTGATAAATAATAGGCTTGCTCATAGAAGCGTCCTGTTTTTCTTCTGTTTGTTGTGCACAACTGACACTAAACATAGCCGCAAATGCCAGAGATGCCCCTATTATAATATTCTTTCTCATAGTCGCGATAAATAAGAAGTATTAGAATATATATTCTGTAGACTAACTCAAGGATAATCCCAAATCGTTTATAAAATCACGTATCTTGGGATTCTTCTCTATCATTTTGTCTAACTTTTGCGTCGCCGTATATACCACTTCTCTCTGCTTCGCGATAGTAGGGTCTATTACGGCTTTTATTACTAAATGGTTATTCCCAGTGGCTTCTCGCAGAAATGTACACAGCTCTACATTCTTCTCTATATTGTCAACTTCGTATTGGGATGCAATACGCAACTCTATCGTTACTCCATCTGACGCTATCCTAGGACCCGCACCCATGGAGCCATAGAGCTGACCATTTGACTCTTTGATCTTCAACATATACTTCTGCCATGCATCCATCAATTTTGCAGGATCTACTCGGTCTACCACAACTGCTTGAGGTACAACTTGCTGCGGTGCTTGCCCTTGTGGCGTGTTCTGTGGCGATACTACATGAGTTTGGCCAGTTGGTATCATCTGTTGCCTCTGCGCCTGAGCATTTTGATACATCGACTGCAACGATGTCATTGACACTGTTTGTTGTGGCGCCTGCTGAACAGAAGAAACGGCAGCGACACTCTGTGGTTGTACACGAGGTGCCGCTGCCGTTATGGCATATGGATCATACCCTGTCTTTACAGATAAGGCACGTAGTTGTTCAACTACTTTTTTTTTTCGTCGCCTAGCATGGCAGCCTTTAGGAGCGCAAACTCCACGTGCTGTCGCTTGTCGCGTGACACGCGGTAGTCTGTCTCGTATGAGGCCAAAATCTCAATGAGACCTATTATCTGCTGTGGATGCATAGATTGGGACTGCTGCACATATCTCTGCGCTGTCTGCTCTGACACATCCAAGAGCTGAACACTCTTCGGATCTCTCGCAACAAGCAGATTTCGCATATGGTGTGTCAACCCGCTCAGGAAATTGAGCGAATCGAAACCGCGTCGTACAACAGCATCAAAATCTAGCATGGCAGCTAGATAATCATGTTCGTTCAGATGGTCAACTACATTGAAGAATATGTCATAATCCAGAACGTTTAGATTCTGAACTACATTCTTATAAGTAACTTGCCCGCCAGAGAACGCAACTATCTGGTCAAATATCGAAAGTGCGTCACGCATACCGCCATCTGCCTTCTGCGCAATAATGCTTAGACCATCACTCTCTACCGTAATTCCCTCCTGACCCGCAATGTAAGCTAAATACTCCACAACATCTGGCACAGTGATTCGATTGAAGTCGAATACTTGACAACGCGATATAATGGTTGGTAGTATCTTGTGCTTTTCTGTCGTAGCCAGAATGAACACTGCATACGATGGTGGCTCTTCCAATGTCTTCAAAAAGGCATTGAAGGCCGATGTAGAGAGCATATGAACCTCATCGACAATATATACTGAATATTTGCCGACTTGTGGTGGTATGCGGACATTGTCTATCAGCGTACGGATATCTTCTACTGAATTGTTCGATGCGGCATCTAGCTCATGGATGGAGAAGGAACGGTTCTCGTTGAACGCCTTGCACGACTCACACTCATTGCAAACCTCATGGTCAGGACCAGGGTTCAGACAGTTTATGGTCTTCGCAAAGATACGAGCACACGTAGTCTTTCCCACACCACGTGGTCCGCAGAATAGGTAGGCATGAGCCATCTGACCCGTCCTCACCGCATTGCGGAGCGTCTGGGTAATGCTCTTCTGACCTACGACGGACTCGAATGTCGCTGGACGATATTTTCTCGCTGATACTACGTAATCCACTTTTTCTTTAAGTCTATTACATGTTCATGCCACCATCGACTTGGATAACCTGGCCGCTGATGTATGATGACATATCTGATGCAAGGAATGTAGCACACTCTGCAATATCCTCTGGTGTACCGCCTCTGCGAAGTGGAATCTTCTTTGCCCACTCCTCACGTACTGCCTCTGGAAGCTGTGCTGTCATATCTGTAATGATGAAACCAGGAGCAATAGCGTTTGCACGAATACCACGTGAACCCATCTCTTGTGCAATAGACTTAGCCAAACCAATCATACCTGCCTTTGAGGCTGAGTAGTTGCACTGACCAGCATTACCGTGAACACCAACTACTGATGACATGTTGATGATAGAACCCTTACGCTGCTTTGCCATGATTGGTGTACAAGCGTGGATGAAGTTGAAAGCCGACTTGAGGTTAACTGTGAGAACTGCATCCCACTGTGCCTCTGTCATACGCATCATAAGACCGTCCTTTGTGATACCTGCATTGTTAACAAGGATATCAATAGAACCGAAATCAGCAAGAATCTGATTTACTACATTGTGTGTCTCCTCAAAGTTAGCTGCGTTTGAAGCATAACCCTTAACCTTAACACCAAAAGCTGCGATCTCTGCCTCTGTCTTCTGTGCGTTCTCGTCAATATTAAGGTCTGTGAATGCAATGTTTGCACCTTCTGAAGCAAACTTAAGAGCGATAGCCTTACCGATACCGCGTGCAGCACCAGTTACGATGGCTGTCTTTCCTTCCAACAATTTCATGTCGTGATGTATTTTTCTTAATTATTAATATTCGGTTTAAGTACCAACTGAATACAATTGGACGCGCAAATATAACACTTTTTTTAATTCAATAGCTTCACTACACACCCATATCACTCCATATCATCTAGAGTCGTATATCGCCACCAAACAAAAAAACAACTTCCAAGCCCCATCATCCTTCCACTAGTCGCTTGCGGAGACGGTTACCACAATTCCAAATTTTCCCTATATTTGCAAAAAAACAAAACACTATGTCATACGAACAAATGGCACGTTTAGAAGTCCTAAACGCAGTAAACAACATATCTTCCCTAGAAGACCTCAATGAGCTGAAATCTCTATTGGCTCATTTCTTCGCCAACAAAGCCCAAAATGCTATTGACGCCATGTGGGATGAAGGGAAGATTGACGAACAGACAATAGAAGACTGGGGCAAAGAACACATGAGAACCGAATATCGCCATGCGTCTCATCGTTCTTGACACCAACTGTCTATTGCAAGCCCTACCATCAAAGAGTCCATACCACAATATTTGGACTGGCATTTTGAATGGTAGCATCTCTTTGTGCGTTAACACTGAAATCCTAGAGGAGTACGAAGAAATCATAGCCACAAAAACGTCTCCCAGTATAGCTAGGAATATCGTAGAGGCTATAGCAAGACTGCCCCACACAAAATACCAAGACATATATGTCCATTTCGACCTGATAAAGTCAGATGTCGATGACAATAAGTTCGTTGACTGCGCAATTGCAGCTGATACAGAATACGTCGTGACGAACGATACCCACTTCAACATATTATCAAAGATCGACTGGCCAAAAGTTCTTGTTATCAGTATCAAGGATTTCTCCGAGCAACTATAAACAGCACCTTGTACCAAACTCTTACCTACTATCAAAAAATATTCAAAAAAGATCTCTTTCAAGCCACAAATTCCCCAGACTCCTCAACCCCACCGTCGCACTTAATAATTAAAAAACCGCGAGCAACCTTATACCTCTCTTATACCAGCATATACCCACAAACTCTCCCCTCACACCACAAACGGAGCCAAATACAGTGGCATAGTAATCTTCTTCCCTTCTCTCCCCACGTTCCCTGCCGTAAACTTATAACCATACGGTATCTCTTCATGCTTCAATATCGTGTCCAAAGACATTGATTTGCCTCGCTTGGCTTTTACTTCTATCGGTATTACCGCCGCATCTCTCTCTATCACAAACTCTATCTCCACCGAAGAATCCTCACGACAGTAGTACCTTAATGGAATATTCTTCTTCAGCAGAAAATCAGCAACAAGGTTCTCATAAATACCTCCCTTACTATCCCCTGTCAAAGTATCTTCATATATTGCTTTCTTTATCTCAAAGCCAAACATCGAAACCAAAAGTCCAATATCGTTCGCATACGCCCTGAATTGCTCCGATTTCACGTACGCCTCTATAGGGAACCTTGGTGTCGATAAGTTGTTGCAATAGGTCATTATGTTGGCATCTCTAAGCCAGTCAAGACTATTGCCATATTTTCGTGCCGTACCTTTGGCCTCTACCTCAGAATACATGAATTTAGTATTCACTTTCGACAGCTGTCTAGGTAATGACAGATAACAGTTGCGTGCCTTGGGTTTGTCTGCCGTTGGAGCATACTTGGCTATGTCGTTTAGATACGCCCCTATTATCATCTGCTGCTCTTCATGTACCGCACTGTAGTTGTTTGTTTCTAGCATCTTATTGACTACTGCTGGCATCCCTCCTACTATCATATATTCTCTCAACAAGGACATCATCTTCTCATGGATTGATGTCTCCACAGGTTCTTCTCCTCTTGCATACTTTTTCAGCATATCTATCACATTGCTGTTTATCCCCTTAGCCCACAGATATTCTTCAAAGTCAAGCGAATGCATCACTATCCGTCTCTCATAACCTACTGGATAGGATGACACCTCCTTGTAGTTCAAACCAAGTAGTGAGCCCGTAGCTATCACATCAAACCGATTGTCTAATGCCCAGAATTTCAACGATGTCCTGGCTTGAGGGCACGACTGTATCTCATCAAGCAGTATCAATGTCTCACCTTCCTTGAACACGACATTGGGCATGTAAAGCGAAATCTTACTTATGAGCGCATCTACCGACAAATCGCCATCAAAAGCACTCTTTATCTCAGGATTCTGTTCAAAGTTAATCTCTACAAAATGCTTATAATAGTTCTTCCCTATATCCTCCACAACATACGTCTTCCCTATCTGCCTTGCACCCATTATAAGCAGACATTCGTTGCGCTTCGTCTTACGCCACTCCAATATTTTTTGTGTTATAGTTCGTGTGAGCATATTATACACTGATATTCAAATCATTACATATACAAGCGCATATTTTTCGGCACTTTTCACCCACAAATATGCATATTTTTCGGCACTTTTCACCCACAAATATGCATATTTTCCGGCACTTTCACACCCATAATTGCATATATTTCACCAATTTCCACCATTTCTTTGTACTAGCTTACAAAAGTAGACACTAAAACACGCTAGATCCCTCAATTCCACTGTCGCACTTAAAAAAACTGCGAGCAAACTTACACTTCCCTTATACTAGCAACTACCATCCCTCAGAGTAATTAAGTTCATCCCCGAAGGCGGTGGTTAACGAAAGCGACGCAGGAGCGACTGTAAACTTCCGTCAGAGGAGATATCCTCAATTACTCTTCCCTGCGACATCCTCAATTACTCTCCCCTTTCCAAACACACAAAAAATAAAAAATTTACGATGAACAAGGACGCACCATTGACGCATCATTGACGCTCCCTTAACTCTCTCTATAGACAGCGCTCTCCTTCCCTGTACCTGATTGTATAGTGTCGGATACACAAAAATCCCCTAGCCGATTTATCGACTAGGGGATTCCGTATCTTATTGTTTGTTCGTCTGTATATTACTGACGCTTAATCTCAACGAGCAACTCGTCCTTGCCTACGTTCGTAGCCTCTTTTGCCTTGACAACTGTAACTACACCATTGATTGGAGCAGTAAGGGTATTCTGCATCTTCATGGCTTCCAATACAAGGATAGGATCGCCTTGCTTAACTTCCTGACCAACCTTTACGGCTACTGAAACAATCTTTCCTGGCATAGGAGTGCGAACTTCTTCCGTGTCGCTTACTGGCTTGTTGGCTGCCAATATCTGACGACGCTTGAGCGAGAATGGTGTCTCAATGGTGAAATTATACGACACACCGTTTACCATCACCTCGTAATTGTTCTGCTTCACAGATACAATTTCTACCGGATAGCGAACGCCTTCACAAGCAAAGAGAAGAATACCGTCTGCCTCTTCTATCATCTCTACCTTGAGCTTCTGACCCTTGGTACTGAACTGATATTTGTTATCTACCTGAAACTCGTATGTCTCTTCTTTTGGACCTACGGCTATCAGTGTCCTGTTCTGTATATTGCTTTGCATAATTCAATTCCTAATTACAAGTGACGGATTCGTTTTTGAAGTACCCATGGATCCATTCCTGCCTCTGGAGTATCTTCTCCATCTCCGATAAAGTCATTATCATGATTGTAAGTCGATACAGCAAAGAGTGCAGCAATAAGGTCCTCATGTGGCTCTTTGTAAATCAAATTGTCGCCCAATACTTTCTCTATGAATGATGTATTGAAATCGCCGCTACGGAACACTTCATTATGAAGCACTTGCTTGCAGAATGGTATAGTGGTCTTTACTCCCATTACCGAGAAATGCTGCAAACTGCGAAGTGATAGCTCTATGGCATCATTTCTGTCCTTTCCGTGAACAATGAGCTTTGCTATCATTGAGTCAAAGAATGGTGTAATCTCTGTACCAACACGCACTCCTGAATCAATACGTATATTGTTGTCTGATGGCAAACGTAGATTCTTGATCAGACCGATTGATGGAGTAAATCCTCCCTGAACATCTTCAGCATTGATACGGCACTCAATAGCCCAACCGTTTAGCTTGATATCTTTCTGCTCTACTGGAAGTTTCTCTCCTGATGCAATAAGCAACTGAAGTTCTACTAGGTTAAGTCCGGTAATCATCTCTGTAACAGGATGCTCTACCTGAATACGGGTATTCATCTCCATAAAGAAGAAGTTTCCTTGCGCATCAAGAAGAAACTCTACTGTACCAAGGCTCTCATAACCAGCTTCTTTGGCGAGGTTAACTGCTGCCGTAGCCATCTTCTCTCGCATCTCTTCTGTCAAGGCTGGTGATGGTGCCTCTTCCATAAGTTTCTGATGCTTACGCTGTACCGAACACTCTCGCTCACCAAGATGAACTACATTGCCGTACTTGTCTGCAACAATCTGAAACTCTATGTGCTTTGGATTCTGAAGATACTTCTCTATGAATACTGTAGGATCGTTGAAGGCTGTTGTAGCTTCGTCTGTACAAAGTTTCCAGTTGCGCGCTACCTCGTCTTCTTTCCAGCAGATACGCATACCTCGACCGCCTCCACCTGATGCAGCCTTGATAATGACTGGATAGCCCATAGCATTTGCCTGCGCTATCGCTGCCTCTGCCGTAGGAACTCCGCCATGAGTGCCACCTAGCATCGGAACTCCCGCCCTCTGAGCTATCTCTTTTGCTACAATCTTGTCTCCCATATCTCGGATGATCTTTGGCGATGGGCCGACAAAGATTACTCCGTTGTCTATACATGCCTGCGCAAAATCTGCATTCTCCGACAAATAGCCGTAGCCAGGGTGCATCGAGTCAATATGGTTGTCAACAGCAAGTTTCACTAGGTTTGGAATATCCAAGAACTCTGGCACCTTGCCGTCTGTCTCTGGAAAGTCTACTACTTCGTCTACCTTTGAGAGATAAACTGCATTAGGCTCTTTCTTCGTACGAATACCGTATGTCTTGATACCCATACGCTTGGCTGTACGCGCAATACGAATGGCTATCTCACCACGGTTTGCTATCAAAATGGATTTTATCATCTATTCTGTGTTTTATAGAAAGCTCTATTCAATTATTACAATGGTGTATTACCATGCTTACGACGTGGAAGGCTTACCGACTTCTTGTCAAGGCTCTTCAATAGTCTGCATATCTTTACTCGTGTGAGAGCTGGGTCTATTACCTCATCCACAAAGCCTTTCTCGTCGGCTATATATGGATTTGCTACCTCTTCACGATATTTTGCTACAAGTTCTTTCTTGAGCGCAACTGGATCTGCAGCTTCCGCAAGTTCCTTACGACAGAGAATCGCAATGGCACCATCAGGACCCATTACGGCAATTTCTGCTGTAGGCCATGCAAATGTGTAGTCACCACCGATACCCTTTGAGTTCATAACGATGTATGCTCCACCGTACGACTTACGGAGTATTACTGTAATCTTTGGTACAGTAGCTCTTGTATATGCATAAAGCAACTTAGCTCCGTTACGAATAATACCATCATGCTCTTGGTCTGTACCTGGCAGGAAGCCTGGAACATCTTCAAATGTCACAATAGGTATGTTGAATGAGTCGCAGAAGTTAATGAAACGTGCAGCTTTTACACTTGAATCTATATCAAGCGAACCTGCCATTACCTTTGGCTGATTAGCTACTACACCTATCGTATAGCCACCAATACGTGAGAAACCAACTACTATGTTCTCAGCATAGTTCTCATTTACCTCGAAGAAACGTCCCTTGTCTACTACTAGACGGATAACGTCTCGTACATCGTATGGTTTGTCTGGATCTTCTGGAACAATATCTCTCAAGCTCTCTTCTATACGGTCTGTAGGATCGTCTGTAGGAACAAATGGAGGATTCTCAATATTGTTTGAAGGCAAATATGTCAATAGACGCTTGATACCAAGTATAAGGTTAGCATCATCTGAATATACGAAATTGGCAACACCCGACTTTGTGGTGTGTACCTTGGCTCCACCAAGTGTCTCTGGTGTTACGTCTTCGTTCAATACTTGACGCACAACATCTGGTCCGGTTACAAACATGTAAGAGGTACCTTCTGTCATGAAGATAAAGTCTGTCAACGCTGGCGAATATACAGCACCACCAGCAGCAGGTCCCATAATCGCTGAAATCTGTGGGACTACACCTGATGCTAATACATTTCTTCTGAAAATATTAGCATAACCGTTCAACGAAGCAACGCCTTCCTGAATACGTGCACCTCCAGAATCTATAAGCGCAATTACAGGGAGTCCTGTCTTGAGCGCCATATCCTGAACTTTCGTAATCTTCGCAGCATGAACAGCTCCAAGGGAACCACCCATTACATTAAAGTCCTGCGAATATGCATAAGCTTGACGTCCATTGATAGTACCAAAACCTGCAATGACGCCATCTCCAAATGAACTTGTTGTCTTTCCGAATGTCGAACCACCTGCCGATGGCACAAATGCATCAATCTCTTCGAAAGATCCCTCGTCAAACAACATCATGATACGCTCCTTGGCAGTGAGCTTACCACGGTTGTGCTGTTTCTCGTAGTACTTCTCATTGTACTGCTCTTCTAGCTTCTTCTGACGAGCGAGAAACTTATCGTACGATACACCCATATTCTTCTATTTTTCGCGTAATTAATTAGTTTGTTTGTTAATGGTAAGAGTACCTACCTGTTTTACAACAATATAAGTATCAAGGTCTGTCCCAGTAAAATACGTAAAAACATAGTCAAAGGATACACAGTAGCGTATGCCATCGACTGCGCATGGGTCTGACTCAAGCTGTTGGCATATTCCAACGCCGGTGGGTCTGTCATACTGCCAGCCATGAAACCGCATATCTTAAGATAGTTTATCTTACATATTCTTGCCACCGCACCTACTATCAGTAGTGGCACGATAGTGATAATAGCACCATAAAGTACCCACATATAGCCGCCATTTACAATGGTATCCACAAACTTACCACCTGCACCTAGACCTACACAGGCAAGGAATAGTGTGATACCCATCTCTCGAAGGACCATATTGGCTCCTGAATTCATGTAGAATGTCATACTGCCTATTCTACCCTTCCAACCTAGAAGTATTGCGACCAATAGCGGACCACCAGCAAGACCCAACTTAGCTGGAGCTGGAAGTCCTGGAATGAAGAATGGCACAGCGCCAACCAACAGACCTAGAGCAATTCCTAGGAACATTGGTATGATATTAGGATGACTCCACTCTTTTATCGAGTCTCCAAGCTCTGCCTTAATCTCACTCATAACCGCACGCTTACCGACTACTCGCACAGCATCACCTACCTCAATAGTTGTTCTCTTCGTAGGCAATACTTCTATACCAGCACGGTATATTCGCGTGATGTTTGCTGGATAACGACGGTAGATACCAAGCTGCTCTATTGTCTTACCTGCAATCTTCGGATTGGTAATCATGAATCTCTTCATCACGAGATCTCCGTCTACTTCTCGCTTCTGACCTACCGTCAATTCTCCGAATTTCATCTTCAGGTCGTCAATATTGTTCTCATTGGCAACACCATGAACAATATCGCCTTCTTCTATGGTCATCGTAGCTTCTGGTATAAGGAATTCTCCTTTTCTCTCAATTCGCGAGAAGGCTAGCTCTTTATCCGCAAAGTTCTGAACAAATTCTATGGTCTTTCCAAATAGGTTTGGGTTGGATATAGTGATTACTACACTCTGAAGTCTGTTCGTACCACTGCCGAGAGACTCGTTGTATGAGTCTACTTCTTTCGACAGCCTGACTCTGAATACCGAACGTATGATAAGCATAACCAGAATAATACCTATCACTCCTAAAGGATATGCCACTGCATACGCCGTTCCTAACAAATCACCGTCTATGGCTTCTACCGGATTAGCTGCATTGTAGTCTGTAACCACTTGCTTTGCCGCTCCTAGTCCTGGTGTATTTGTCACAGCACCGCACATGATACCTGTAATTACCGCAGGATTTACGTCGAACAGATAGTGAATAGCCAAAGCTATGCCAAATCCAATAACAACATTAGAAACCGCAAAGACATTTAGTAACAGACCGTCTGAACGGAATGTACTGAAGAAACGCGGACCTACATCTATGCCTATCGCATATACGAATAGGATGAGCCCGAATTCTTGCGCGAAATGAAGCATGTCTCCATTCACTCTCGCGCCAAAGTGCGCTAGTATGATGCCTGTGAACAATACACCTGCAACGCCTAGCTTCACCTTCCCTATACCAACCTTGCCTAGCAACATGCCGACAAAACTGGCGATACAGATGTAAACCAACGCTGTAGCGATGCCTGTACCAGTAAAAAGGTCAACTATAAAATCCATTGTTTTCTAGAACTGTTGTTATCTTTTCTGACTGGCAAAAATACGAATAATACATATTTGGTATAACTAAATAATGTTAATTCGCTTTCTTGCCCCCTCCAACACTGCCTCTTATCCCATCTGTTCCCGACCTCTTGTCAGTCATGATGGTATGGCTGCCCTTTTAATATCGTATGAGCCCTGTATAATTGCTCCAAGAATATCAGCCTTACCATCTGATGCGAAAATGTCATCGGCGATAACGATATCTTATGATTGGCTCTGTCATAGACTGATTTGTCAAAACCATAAGGCCCTCCTATCAGGAAGACTAACCTCCTGGTTCCGCTTATAGCCGCATTATTAATATATTGCGAGAATTGCCTCGAACTGTACATCTTGCCGTTCTCATCAAGCAATACTACCACATCCGAAGTTTGAATATTTGCGAGCAACAACTGCGCTTCCGCTACCTTCTGTTGATCTTGCGTGAGATTCTTGCTGTTCTTGATATCTGGTATCACCTTCATGTCAAAAGGCGCATAATGGGGAATGCGTTGCGCATAAATATCAATCCCCTTCTTCAAATAATCTTCATCGGTCTTGCCGATCATTATCAATGTTGTTTGCATTTGACAAAGTTAAGGAAAGTTTTCTTTGAATCCATATCGATATTAGCCTCAAAACTATTAACTTTGCACGATATTGTATAGCTATGAGTTTTAGCCTTATAAAAAGAGTAATAACACTTATCACTTTGTTAGTCTGCACAGGGGGCGCAAGTCTCGCTCAGATTAACAGGAATGGTTATGCTAACTTCAAGGCTTACAACGCTCCAACATCTTCTATTTCTGCTACATATCTGGATATCACTCAGGATAAGCGCGGAATAGTCTTCGTAGCATCTGCTCTGTTTATAATGCAATATGATGGCACTACTTCTGAACTGGACAACAACATGTTCAATATGTATACCATCGAATGTGAGCCTTCTACTGGTATCGTATACACGGCTGGCGCATGGGATTTTGGTTTCTTGGAGCCTGACTCTAAGGGTCTCTTGACTTTTCACTCTCTTCTGAATACTCTCCCTGAGGATATTAACCCTGAGGATATAATGGTGGACGACCGCATAGTATTCCGCAACGACTCTGTATTCTTCATGGGAGCTGGTACCCTCATAGCATACGATAGAAAATCTGGCAGATCAGAATCTTGGCCTATCCCGAAGACTTCTCGATGCGTCACAATGGATAACGACATCTACACTATTAAGGATCATGAGTTGTGTGTCGTAACTCGCAATGGATGTATTCCTCAAGGAACATTCTTCGAGAAGAATATCCGATTCATACTCGATGCCGAACGTATACGCTTCGATGAGTACCTTTTGACGTGCGATTATAAGGTAATGTCTTATAATCCATACACGAAGCAGACCAAGGATTTGAATATTGATATCATTTCTGATGCACTGAGGGATCGTCAAGGTCAGGCCGATAAAATACAACGCTTGGGCAATGGCTTATACGCAATCAGTAATCGAGGTGCAAATAAATATGGCTCTGTTTTTGTTATCGATTCTACCTACAATATTGTAGAGTCTTTCGGAAAGGCCGCCGGAGCCCGTACCAATATCGCCGCTAGTATGCACATGTCAAGCACTGATAGTATCCTCTGGGTTAGCGGCTACGACGCTTCGTCTGTGGATATCAAATCTCCTGTACGTCAGTTTACTCATTTGAGTGGCTTCTCGGGTGATCTAATGGATATCCTCTTTTTTGATAACGGCGAACCTCTTATTCTCACGACTGAAGGTGCTTTCTATCGCTCCCACACTAGACAGGGATCTATGATATTCAATGTCATACCCGAATTGGAAAGTGTCCAGTGTATATATGGTTGCCGGTTCATAGACCCTTATACCCACAAGAATTGTATAGTAATTGCAACGAACAAGGGCGTTTTCTCTGTAGACGAGAACTATATGGCAACTAATATCTATTCGGAGGGTTGCGACAATATTATTCAACTTTCAAATGACCTCAAGAAATTATATATCACTTACAGAGGTGAACTCCATAGCTATGAACTGACTCGCAACAACAAACTCATCATGGATACGACTTTCGTTATCCACGATTGCGATTATATTATCCACGATAGCGACAGTGTGTTATGGATAAGAGACTATTCTTACAAGACTAAGAGATTGAACGTGGTATCCGGAGAACTCATAGATCTCGACTCTTTGGGGTTCACAAACATGATAACCTTTACTCACAACCGAAAGGAGCTTTTATCTTTTACGGGAGATGACAACAAAGGCATATATCAGTTCAATAACTTAACTCGCAAATACGAACCGTGTAATCTCATCAAAGGGGTCATAGACTTCGAGAATAAATTGGGAATAACAAACATAGAGAGTTTCGGCAAGGGATATATCGTCTCAACTGAGAGCGAGGTGCTATGTTTTATCTATCCCGACGATTCTGGCAATTGGCAAATTCAGCAAATCCCTGGCACTATTCAGAAACAGGCGACTCAATTTACTTTTTCTCCAGACTCTACCCTGTATTTCTATTCTCCTCTCTGCGTATACACATACAAGACGGATAATAATTTCAAAAAGCTTCGTAGTGATGTCCGCAAAATGGAAACTCCATATAGTACCATAATCCGAAAGGTAACTGTCGGAGACGATGCCATATTTAATGGTAATTTCAAAGATGAACTCGGCGGACTCTCTGTCATTCAGCCGGACTCTCTCATCCCTTCTATAGAGTATACCGACAAGAAAATTAGTTTTAATTTCACCGCAACTACGTATATCCACGAGGACTTGACTCGCTTCTCTTACAAACTTGAAGGCCTTGATGAGAATTGGAGTGATTGGGATTACAAGAAAACAGCAGAATACACTAACCTCTTTGAAGGAACTTACACTTTCAAAGTCAAGTCTTTGAACTTCGACAATGTGGAGGGCTCTGTCTGTGAATACACCTTCGTCATCAATCCTCCATACTACCGCACGACTTGGGCTTATATATTATATGTATTGCTGGGTATAGGCTTGTTATGGGGATATAGCCGCTTCAATGCATTCCGCTTGAAAAGACGTAATGCTATATTGCAGCATATCATCGACGAGCGTACTCGCCAGATTCAGCAGCACGAGGCTTCTATGGTGAGCAACATCAACTACGCTAGCCGTATCCAGAAGGCCGCACTGACTCCTAGTTCGAAGATTTCTGAAATCTTCCCTATGAACTTCGTGATCTATATGCCTCACTCTATCGTGAGTGGCGATTTCTATATCATTTCTGAAATTGACAATAAACAGGTGTGCGTCGTAGCCGACTGTACGGGTCATGGTGTTTCGGGTGGCTTCCTCTCTATGCTGGGTATATCCATCATCCGCCAGATTATCAGCCAGACTCTTGACCCTGCTGAGATTCTTAACCAACTGCGACAGTACGTCATCTCTAACCTCCACCAGCGTAATGAGGCTTGGAGTGTTCAGGATGGTATGGATGCTACCGTATTCGTGATAGATAAGGAGACTAAACGTCTGTCTTTCTCTGGTGCTAATAGTAAATTGCTGATTGTTCGTCGTGGCGAAATATTCGAACTGCGTGGCGACCGTATGCCGGTTGCTATCCATTTTGCTTATACAGATAAGAAATATACTAATAGCTACTTCGACTTGGAGCCGGAGGATATGGTGTATGCCTTTACAGATGGTATCATAGACCAATTCGGCGGAGAGGATAATAGTAAGTTCATGATTACCCGCTTCAAGAATCTGCTCTCTGAAATATACGATATGGGAATGAGCCGCCAGCAGGAGGCTATCACTACTACTATCGAGGCCTATCGTGGCACCCACAGCCAGACGGATGATATATTGGTTATAGGTGTAAGAATTGAGTAATTGCCTCTAACATCTTGGAACGGATATCCATCTGTGTCAGTTTCGTATTATCTACCGATGGATGTATTCTGTTGCTCATAAATACAAATACCACTTCCCTTTCTGGATCTATCCATAACATCGTACCCGTAAATCCTGTATGTCCGTATGATGTCTTTGGCATACAGTCTGGTACCGGCCCCACTTTCCCGTTCTTCCTGTCTGGCATATCGAAACCGTACCCTCGTCTGCAGTATGGGTCGTGTCTTATAATAAATTGGTCAAATGTCTCTTGACTGAATAGTCTCACTTTTCCATATATTCCTCCATTAAGGAATAGCTGTCCTATCTTTGCTACCTCATTTGCCGTGGCAAACAATCCTGCATTACCTGCTACTCCTCCTAATGACGCAGCGGTCTCATCATGTACTGTGGTCCATACCAGCTCTTTCCTGAAAAATGTGTCGTCTGCCGTAGGGGCTATCTCGCTTAGCCTGAATTTTGTCACAGGGCGATATGTCATCCTGCTTAATCCTAATGGCTTGGCCATAGTCATATCAAAAAGCTCATCTAGCTTTCCTCCTGTCAACTTCTCTATTATCTTTTGCAGATAGAGAAAGTTAATATCGCTATATCTGTACTTTGCCGAGGCTTGTGGTAGATTTGTAATATGCTTCCATATCAATATGGCAAGGGAGTCGGATGCATATAGAGAACGCCCGACTTGCGTTCTATGTACCATATCTTCGTCTTCTGAGAAATACCCACTGCGCAATTTCACGTCTTTGTTCAGATAGAGGTTCTTGCCTATCCTCTGCTGATGCTGTGGCCCTCTCTTTCTAACTAATAGTGGTGGGGTAAACGTAGCTGAATCTACCGATAATGCAAATAATGGCACTCCTGCAGGGAGCCCGCTGGTATGAAGCAACAACTGTCCTACATTTATCTTCCCTTGCCAACCTCGAGTGCCTAATATGGTGGATAATGTCTGACTCGCATCTAGTTTCCCTTGGTCAAATAATCTGATTACATGGGGAAGCGTGCCGACTATCTTTGATAGGGAGGCTATATCGTATATGGTACTTGGACCGACTTCTTTTGTCTTCTGATATGTAGTGTGACCGTATTGCTTATTCACTACCACATCCCCATGTTGGGCTATTATTACCGACAGTCCTGGTGTAGCACTCGCATCTATGGCTTCTTTCGCTATCTCGTCTATGCGCTTGTTCAACGACTTAATGTCATCTCCTTCTGCCAATCCGAACGAAAGCCTGGTCTTCTCTTGCCGTCTGCCTTGTATGCCTGATGGCGAAAAGACCATCTTTGCCGAATCTACTGCTATTCCGCTCCAGAAGGCTTGGGTCAGTATATCTACACTTTTTCCCGTGTACAACGCATCGCATACTCGCAGCACGTTTGTCAGGCTGTCTGCCGTGACGTCTAGTTCTCCCTCGTAAAGCAGAATTATCTTCGTATCATGTGTCGTCTGCGAATAGTAATAGTCGTGTATTCCCTCAAACTGCTCTTCTACATCTTTCCACTTCTTCCCTATTACTACGTAGTGTGACGGCTTGCTTATGTTTGACAGTACCGAAGGATGGGCCTCATAAACTCCGTCGTAATACCTCCTCATCAATGCCAGAGCATCTACCGTATTGGTAATCGCTACTTCTATATTGGACATATCCCCTATCGGTTCATAGTCCACCTTGGCATAAAACGACACTTTCTCCGCATCTTGAGCCAATATGGCTGATACGGAGAAGAAGGTTAACAGTAGTGTCTGAAGAAGGCGTCGCATTAATGCGATAGAATCTCTAGACCGGTTTCAGTCATCAATAATGTGTGCTCCCACTGAGCTGATGGCAAATGGTCGCGCGTAGTAACTGTCCAGCCGTCTTCCTGACTGAAATGTACTTGCATCTTTCCCATATTGATCATTGGCTCTATGGTAAATACCATACCTGGCACTAACAGCATTCCTGTCTTTGGTCTGCCATAATGTGTTACTTCTGGCTCTTCATGGAACTCCAGCCCGACACCATGCCCGCACAATTCTCTAACCACAGAGTAGCCGTTTTTCTGCGCATGGCATTGCACAGCAAAGCCTATATCTCCAACAAACGAATATGGCTTGGCAGCTTGCATGCCTACCTCAAGACACTCTTTCGTGACATCCACAAGTCGTTGCTTCTCCGGTGTGGTCTCTCCTATGACAAACATACGACTCGCATCACTGAAATACCCGTCAAGTATGGTAGATACATCTACATTGATTATCATTCCTGGCTTGAGTATAGTGTCGGCACTCGGAATACCATGGCAAACAACATCATCTGGAGATATACATGAATATCTAGGATACCCTTCATATCCCATACATGCCGATATGGCTCCGTGGTCATGTGTATACTGACCTATCATCTCGTCTAACTGCAATGTCGACATCCCTTCTTTTATCTCTGATGTCAACATATCAAGTATTCCGGTATTCACAACTCCCGAACGACGGATTCCTTCTATCTGCTCTGGTGTCTTTATCAGTTTTCGCGTAGGAACTTCATGGCCCTGCTTCTGAGCCGCCAATATCTTCTTATCCATCTCTGTCAAGGGCACTCCCTTCTCAACGGACCATTTCTTCTTGAACATCATCTGCTTTATTCTTTTGTATGCACAAAGATAGCTATTTTACACTAACACACAAAGTATCACACCGCGTTTCATATTTTGTCTTTAAACATTGTCCCAAAACGTTAAATCTTTCTTCTCCACGTAACATTCCAACCGCTTTTAATGTATATATGACCAAAATGCGCGCTACACTATACGCATTTACACTATTGTCATGCGCAACACTATAACACTTGAAAATTCAATCTGAACGAATCTACCCTAACGAATACTCTCAGCCGTACATCCTCTTGTACGGCTGTTTTTATTTTCTCCACACCACATTTCTGTCCCCTATCTCTGACGTCGCAAATAAAAAAATTACGATGAACAAGGGTCTTCCCTTATACTAGCGACTGCCCTCCAACAACAAAAACTGCGAGCAAACTTACACTTCCCTTATACTAGCGACTTCCTTCCCGCAGAGTAATTGAGGTTATCCCCGAAGGCGGTGGTTTACGAAAGCGACGCAGGAGCGGCTGTAAACTTCCGCCGGAGGGGATATCCTCAATTACTCGCCCCTGTGATACCTTCAATTACTCTTCCCTTCCCAACCACTCAAAAAATAAAAAATTTACGATGAACAAGGGACTTTCACATACGCAGCACGGAAGCTCATACTGTCCTGAATGTACTCTCACTCAATAAAAAAGTGGAGACCGCTCTCGCAATCTCCACCGTAGTGTATATTTTCTGGTATCTGTCCCTATTTTACATCATAACCGAACTGCTTCAACATGGAATCTTTGTCTCTCCAGTCTTTACTTACCTTCACATACAGTTCCAAAAATACTTTTCTCTGTAGGAATGTCTCAATGTCTCTGCGCGCCATCGAACCTAATTTCTTTATCGCAACTCCCTGATGTCCTATGATAATTCCTTTCTGACTGTCTCTGGTCACATGTATCACCGCACGTATATGGGTCTGCTCTGGCCCGTCTGTGAATTCTTCTATCTCTATCTCTACTGAATAAGGTATCTCTTTCTTGTAATACAGCAGTATCTTCTCTCTGATTATCTCTCCTACAAAGAATCTCTCGCTCTTGTCTGTCAGCGCATCTCTGTCAAAATATGGCTCTGCCTCTGGCAACAACTCTACAATATGGTCTATTATCCCCTTAACATTGAAATTATGCAACGCCGACGCAGGTATAATCTCTGCATCTGGCAACTGCTCGTGCCAATACTCGACTTTCTCTTCCAACTGTTTCTGGTCCACTAGGTCTATCTTATTGATAATAACCATCTTTGGAGCCTCTAACTTCTGCACAGCCTTGATATAGTCGTCGTATTTGTCTGGCGTCTCAACGGTATCCGTCACATATATCAAAACGTCTGCATCTTTCAGCGCCTGTGTGGAATACCCAAGCATCGACTCCTGTAGCTTGTAGTTCGGCTTTAGCACTCCCGGAGTGTCCGAAAATACTATCTGATAATCTTCTCCATTGACTATACCGAAAATACGATGTCTGGTAGTCTGTGCCTTACTGGTAATAATACTGAGACGCTCTCCTACCAAAAGATTACAAAGGGTCGACTTCCCGACATTCGGATTACCGACTATATTGACAAATCCCGATTTCATTTTCTGCTTTATTGTCTATTTCACCGCGCTAAGTTAGCTATTTTTTCACTACTAGAAAAACCTTATCGTTAGTATGTCAGTATAATGAAAGGATGCAACACATAAAACACATATTACGCCTACTATCATGCACCCTGTGCATTTCGTTCTGCTCCTTCGTCAATATGGCCGCGCAGAATGAGACTAACACATGGGGTGATGGGGCGAATTGTGAAAATGACCGCGAGTATTGCCTCAACCGTCAGCGTCTCGGCAACCTGGCCACTAAGCATCGCGCAGATTCTCTCTGCTATATATACTCTGATAGTATCTACAACGAAGCAGTAAAACGTAACGACCGCAAGGGATGCGTTCTCGCCATATCTCATAAGGCCCTCAAACATATCAATTACGACCACAATCTCGATTCTATGAAGATATGGAACGACTCTGTTAAGTCGTATTCTAAAAGACATAAACTACCTAGATATTACTATTTCATCTGGTCTCAATATATCAGCGCCCTTCTTGATTCTGACTACAACAAGTATAAGGCTAAGGCGGAAATTGATGCTATGCTCAACGAGGCTACGTCTGAAAGATACATAGTGGGTCAGATTGAGTGCTACCGTCGCCTCGCTCATTTCTACGCATATTTCAGTATGCCGGAAAAGGCCTACGAAATGCGTATCAAGGAGATTCAGCTGACTGAACAGTACGACCCTAAAAATTACAACCTGTCTATATTCTATACAGAGACTGCTCGTAGCTGTATTGCTCTCGATAAATTTCAAGAGGCTGAATATTATCTCGACAAGGCTGAGAAAAGTGCAAATACCGACTTGAGCCGCGTTCAGCTCCTTAGGACTCGCGTGGAATTGGCAGTTAAGCAGGACAATCCTCAAAGGGTATTGGAACTCGCACCCCAAGGTCGTAATATAGACGCAATAGAGGGTTACCGACATCTGGAACAGATTAAGATGTACTATAGTGTATATAAAGGAAATTTCACTAGAGCTGATTCTATATCCACTAACTTGTATAAGAGAAACGACATCTCTGAATCTTCGCATCTGTCAAATCTGTTGTTCATAGCTAAGCATGACACTTCTTATACCTACGCCCGTAACAACGTAGAGATCTTATACAGGTACCAGCATGTCCTCGACAGCATTACACAGATGAAACTCCGTATGCTTGCCGATGACTCTAATGCCATGAAATTGGATCTCGCCGTACTCCAGAATGAACACGATAACATGAAGAGTCACGCTGACTCTTTGATGATTCACCTCTTTATATTCGTCGGTCTTTCTGTCTTGGGCGCCATAGTGAGCCTCGCGTACTATTCTGCCCGACTCAAAAAGAAAAACGCCCAACTTAAAGCTAGCGAATTGGCTCTACGTGAGGAAAAGGAGATTGCCGTCAAGGCTAATGAAATGAAGGCTGAGGTTATCCGTAACATGAGCCACGAAATACGAACACCTCTCAACGCTGTCGTCGGCTTCGCTGAGGTCTTGTCTTCGCTCTTCCATACTGGCAATGACGAGGAACGTGTCTTGGCAAACAAGGTATATAGTTCTGCCAACGACTTGCTGACTCTCGTCAATACTACTATTGATATGTCTGACCTCGAAACGGTTGCCAACATACAGAAGAAGGATGAATTATTCATAAACCAGTTCTGCGCTTCTCTCCTCGAAAAATATCAGGAGCAAAAGAGCTCTGCCGTTAGCATCCGCTTCTACCCTCTCGATGAGGACATAAAAATCCGTACTAACGAACGATGCCTCCGAATCGGTATAGATGCCATCCTCAGCAACGCCTTCAAATTCACAACTAAGGGCTATGTCGAGGTCTCTATCTACTATAGCAGCAAGAAAGGGTTCAATATCGAGGTCATTGATACGGGTTGCGGAATACCGGAGGAGATGATCGGCAAGGTGTTCGACCGCTTCTTCAAGATTAATCAGTTCACACAGGGCATAGGTCTTGGACTTCCTCTATGCCGTATGGCTCTAAGCAAGATTGACGCTACAGTGTCTATAGAATCGCTCAAAAATCAGCAGGGAACCTACGCCGTGATCAAACTCCCAGACACTAGTATTCTCTAAGGCTATATATAGTTACTAACATTTATTTCCACTCTCCTATCTAGACTAATTCTTCTTTTAGAATCAGTCTAGATAATAGCCGCATTTTCAAGAATTATCAACATTCTCACCCCCCCAGAATACTAGGGTTGTAAAAAAAAGTAAAAAAAATTGAGCTATAAATCAACGACTTAGAGAGGGGTGTTAATAACTCATTTTGTTGTCAATTTTAGGCATAATAACTTTGCATCACACCCATAAAGGGAACATTTATGAACAAAAAAATGTCTAAAAACCTCATACATCATACCTTATGATACACACAGTCAAGAAGCGTGATGGCCGTATAGTAGGCTTCAACAAGGAAAAAATATCGGCTGCAATTCGTCGCGCAATGCTCCAGACAGAAAAGGGCGAAGATGACTCTCTCATCAACAAGATTTCTGACCGCATCGAACTTCAGGGTCGCGAGGAAATGACTGTAGAGGAGATTCAGGACTGTGTTGAACTCGAACTCATGAAGAGTACCCGTAAGGAGGTTGCTCAAAAATATATCGCATACCGTCACCAGCGTACCGTAGCCCGTAAGGCTAAGACTCGCGATATGTTCCTCGAGATTATTGAGGCAAAATCTAATGACGTTACTCGAGAGAATGCCAACATGAACGCAGATACCCCTGCAGGCATGATGATGAAGTTCTCTTCCGAAACAACAAAGCCTTTCGTAGACGACTTCCTCCTCTCTGAGGAATCTCGCCGCGCTGTAGAGCAGGGTTATATCCATATCCACGATAAGGACTACTACCCTACCAAGTCTCTTACTTGTGTTCAGCACCCTCTTGACAAGATTCTTAAGTATGGTATGGCAGCTGGACACGGAGAGTCTCGCCCTGCTAAACGAATCGAAACTGCTTCTATCCTCGGCTGTATCTCTATGGAAACAGCTCAGAATGAGATGCATGGCGGTCAGGCTATCCCTGCGTTCGATTTCTATCTCGCACCTTTCGTGCGTTCTTCATACAAAGAGGAGATAAAGGTTCTCGCTCAGTTGAATAATGTCAACTACGACCACCTCTTGGACTCTCCTATCGAGGATTATACGACTATGGATCTCAATGGTCTTGAAGGTGACGAGCGAATCAAACAGCATGCTATCAATCGCACTGTTTCTCGTGTACATCAGGCTATGGAGGCTTTCATCCATAACATGAATACTATTCACTCTCGCGGTGGCAATCAGGTAGTTTTCTCTTCTATCAACTATGGTACAGATACTTCTGCTGAGGGTCGCTGTATCATCCGTGAGATTCTGAAAAGTACATACGAAGGCGTAGGTAACGGCTCTACTGCTATTTTCCCTATCCAGATCTGGAAGAAGAAGCGTGGCGTAAGCTACCTCCCTACTGATAGGAACTACGATCTCTACACTCTCGCTTGTAAGGTGTCGGCTCGTCGTTTCTTCCCTAACTTCCTCAACCTCGATGCTACATTCAACACGCACGAGAAGTGGGACATCAATGACCCTAAGCGCTACGAGCATGAGGTAGCAACTATGGGTTGCCGTACTCGCGTATTCGAGAACCGTTTCGGCGAGAAGACTTCTATCGGTCGTGGTAATCTTTCATTCACGACTATCAATATAGTACGTTTGGCTATCGAATGTATGGGTTTCGTCGACCAAGAGGAGCGTATCAAGCATTTCTTCGCTCGCCTCGATGAAATTCTCGATATTGCTGCTAAGCAGCTCAACGAACGATACCAGTTCCAGAAAACAGCCCTCGCTAAGCAGTTCCCTCTTCTTATGTCATCCCTATGGTTGGGTTCTGAGAACCTGACTGGCAATGATACAATAGAGTCGGTTATCAATCAGGGAACACTCGGTATCGGCTTCATCGGTCTCGCAGAATGTCTCGTTGCCCTCACTGGCAAACATCATGGCGAAAGCGAGGAGTCTCAGAAACTCGGTATCGAAATCATTACCCATATGCGTAACAGGGCTAACGATTTCAGCGAGCAGTATCAGCACAACTATAGTATCCTCGCTACTCCAGCAGAGGGTCTCTCTGGTAAGTTCACCAAAATGGACCGCCGTAGCTTCGGTGTCCTCAAGGGCATAACAGACCGTGAGTACTATACCAACTCTAATCACGTACCTGTATACTATAAGTGTAGCGCAAGCCATAAGGCTCGTATCGAGGCGCCATACCACGAACTGACTCGCGGTGGTCATATCTTCTACATTGAGATAGACGGTGATGCTACACATAACCCTGACGCCGTTATGGCATTTGTAGACCTCATCGATAAATACAACCTGGGATATGGTTCTGTAAACCATAACCGTAACAGATGTATGGATTGCGGCTACGAGAATGCAGAGACTAATATGGAGACTTGTCCTCATTGCGGCAGCCACAATATCGATAAGCTTCAGCGTATTACAGGTTACCTCGTTGGTACTACAGACCGTTGGAATAAGGCGAAACTCGCAGAGCTCCGCGACCGTGTAACTCACGACTAAACGTTTATTGTGCATATCTACGTTCTTAAGATAGTTGAATCAACAACCGTAGACGGACCTGGATTTCGCAACTCTGTATACTGCGCAGGTTGCGAAAACAAATGTCCAGGGTGCCACAATCCCCAATCTTGGGATATGATGGCTGGGACTCCTATGCTGGTTGAGGACATCGCAACAAAACTTCTTGACGATGATTTGTGTAATGTCTCTTTCTCTGGTGGCGATCCTATGTTCCAGGCTAAAGGGTTTGCACAGCTGGCACGAATAATCAAGGCTAAGAGTAACAAGACCATCTGGTGCTACTCAGGCTATACCTTGGAGGAGATATTGAGCGATCCGGACAAGAAAGACCTTCTGGCTAACGTCGATGTTTTGGTTGACGGCCGTTATGTTGAGGCTCTACGTGATACCGACCTCCTTTTCCGAGGAAGTTCGAATCAGCGTATCCTTGATGCTCAGATGAGCCTCAAAACGGGAAAACCTGTCGAATTCAACTATAACCCATTCCCTAATTTGTCCTAAATAAATGGAAGAAGTTGCTATAGTACAATGGTGTCTCGAGCACCTCAACTACTGGACAGTCATGATTCTTATGGCTGTTGAGTCGTCATTCATCCCTTTCCCTTCCGAAATCGTAGTACCCCCAGCAGCATATCACGCAGCGAGTACGGGCGAAATGAATATCTTCGTATTATGGCTTTGCGCTACAATCGGTGCTATAATTGGCTCTCTGGTCAATTATGGATTGGCATATTTTATCGGCAGACCTATTATATATAAGTTCGCCGACAGCCGTTGGGGACATCTTTGCCTTCTTGACGGTGACAAGGTACGCACTGCCGAGGATTATTTCGACAAGCATGGTGCAATATCTACTTTCATTGGCCGACTGATTCCTGCTGTCCGCCAGCTGATATCTATTCCTGCGGGTCTTGCTCGTATGCACATGGGGAAATTCCTAATATTCACTTTCTTGGGTGCAGGAATATGGAACGCCGTGCTTGCCGCTGCTGGCTATTATATGCAGAGTCTCTTTTCTGAGGAGGAGATGATGGCAAAGATTACAGAATACAGCACAGAGTTCAAATATATCTGCCTGTTCCTCGGAATAGCAATCGTAGCATTCCTCGCATACCGTTTCTTTAGCACTAAAAAGACTACAAAAGCATAAGATATGAATCTTCTAGACATCATAAAGACACGCCGTAGCATACGCAAATATACTACTGAGCCTATCAGTGAGTCTGATATCAAGGCGCTCCAGACAGCAGCTTTGTGTGCCCCAACATCTAAGAATTGCAAGGATTGGCAGTTTACTTTTGTTACAAATCGCGACGTAATCACTTCTCTTGCTTCTGCTAAAGAATTGACTGGCGATTTCTTGGCAGGTGCACAACTTGCCGTAGTGGTAGCAGCTGATACTACTCTTACCGATGTATGGATTGAGGACACTTCTATAGCTGCTACAATGATTCAGCTCACAGCTCATAGCCTCGGTCTAGGTTCTTGTTGGGCTCAGATGCGACTCCGCAAGGATAAAGACGGTAATGATGCTTCTGCCAATATCAAGAAACTTCTCTCTCTCCCTGAGCAATCTGAGGTCTTATGTGTCATCGGCATCGGACACCCTGACCAACAACGTCGCCCATACGAAGAAGAGAATCTGCCATGGGATAAAATATCGGTCATTAAATAAATACCCCTATACCGACATACCAATATTAAAGCCGTGCTCCTTACAAAGAGTCACGGCTTTTTTATTATCCTTTAGGTAATGTCAACATAAACGTTGTCCCTCTGTGCTGCCTGCTCTCTGCTGTCAACTTACCATTATTACTCTTAGCCAACGCAAGACTGATACACAATCCTAATCCCGCTATCTTATCGTATGACACATCGCTATCTATCTGTGTAGGCTTTAATACTGATGCCAACTGCATTTCGTCCATTCCTATTCCTCTGTCCTCAACGCAAAGCGTCCTCGTAAAGGCATCTTCCTTATATTTTATGGATATCTCTCCTCCAGCATATGAATACTTTATCGCATTAGATATCAAATTAAGGACAATACACATCAACATCTCTGAATCTGCCTTGACCATCAGTCCATTGTCGTATGGTAGCACGAAGGATATATTTTTCTGCTTAGCCGACAAATGTAGTATATCAATAGCCTCTGTTACAATCTGGCACAAATTGACCAGTGTAACATTAGGTTTCATATCACCCAACTTTATATGCGACCAAGTCAGCAAGTTACTCAACAAATCTACTTGCTTAACCGCACTTCCGTATGCTTGTATCAGATATTCTTTTCTCTCCTGTCTGGTCAATTCATCCTGATTCTCAATGATATACTGCAATGTATTTCTTTGCTCCATAGCAGGCTGCCTCATCTCGGACGATATTACCTCGAAGACCTTATTCTTATCTGCTTGCATCTTTTTCAAAGACATATTGCGCTTTTTCACAAATCTGGATGTAATCCACATCTGTACAATAATAATCAGCAATACTACTATTATTACAGCTGAGATTATTTTCCACATCTTGTTCTGCCTGTCTTCTGACAATTTTCTGTCGTTCAATATCTCTACTTCGCGCGACTCTTTGTCTCGTATGTATGCTATCTGAGCATTATTGAATGTACTTGTAAGAATTTCACTACGTATAGCATCATTGAGTTCTCGCGTCTTTGCAACCTCATCCAATGCCTTATTGAAATCACCTTTCTTACGATACAACTCTGCCAACAACTCGTGAGCCTCACCCAGAGACTCTGTTGCATCCGCAGTCGTAGCTATATCTCTGGCATTCAACAGGTATTTTTCTGCTTCCTCAAGTTGCCCCATCTTGAGCAATACTCGACCTAATGAAACACAGCTTACCAGCCAATGCCACTTGTCCGATAAGGATGTCAGCATAGTATAGCCTTTCTGATATCTCACCTTTGCCGAATCCAATAGATTTTGGACTTCAAAAAGAGAACCAAAATGATTATGACATAATGCTTGTCCTAATGTTGACCCACACAACTGGTTCATTTTATAAGACAACTCATAATAATACAATGCAGAGTCATATTTACACTCATCTTGCATTATAGAGCCGAGATTTGCATAATTTATTGCAAGGCCGATCTTACTATCTATTTCTTTTTCTAGTTGCAGACCTCTCTGAAAACATCTCTTTGCCTCGTTGTTATTGTGCATAGACATAGCTATGTTTCCAATACCATTATAAGCGTATGTCAGATTTCGCTTATTAAGCAGATCTGCAGTATCTGAATAGAGCCCCGCAATAGCTAATGCCTTATAATGATGTTCCAAGGCTCCTGACAATGCTCCTATACGCCTGAAATTTGTTCCGATCTCATTTAGATTCATCACAATTTCAATCGTATCTTCTACCAGGACTGCTTTATTATATGCTATACGACCATAATCTATAGCCCTTAGAAAATTAGCCTGATGTCTCATTCTGTGGGCCATAAGCCTATTGGCAACCATATGCCGCAAAAATATCGAATCTCTTACATTCTTAGTCGATACTTTTGTCACTCCATCAAGCTGAAGATCATTCAACTGACGCAGACCGCTCTCTATCTTGGCCTTCTGCTCTGCTGTGTATATATTGTCCAAACCTCTTTTCCCTACCCCATCACAAGAAGTCCACAAGCAACAGATAACTGTCACTATTGTCAACAATACCGTATGTCTTATGCGGCCTTTATTCATAATATCCATTTTTTGGCACAGATGTTGTATATACAAAGTTATGCGTTTTTTCATAATTTTCAGAGTTTTATTTGGTTAAAGTATCAGCCTTGTTGACCGCGATGGTATCAACAAGGCTTTCTTCTTTTTACCATCTCAATACATATTGCTCTTTTTGCGCACCGGAACGGAAAACAACAATTCCCATTCTCATCAGGTCTATAGTAGTTGTTACATCGGTCATCTGACAGATCTCTTTCCACGCCTGCGACATACCTAAATGCAAATGTATATCATCTAATACTATCATCATATTCTGCTCTGAGACTCCTTTTAGCATCTGAAAATACCTCATCGTGGCTTCGTATGTATGATTACCATCAAGGTAGACCATCACTCTTCTCCCTTTCATACTGTCTAGTAGCTGTGGCAAAACTTCGTCAAAACCACCTGTAAGCAGCTGTACATTCTGGATGCCATGCTTTGCCAACGTTGATTGTGCCACTTTTGAGCACTCTGGGCTGCCTTCGATAGTGAGAACTTCAACTCCTACCCCACTCCCTAATGCCAGATAAGCGGTACCTACGCCAAGTGACGTACCTAGCTCTAATACCATATCCGGTTTATAATCAGCAGCTAATCTGGAAAGCAGCATACCGCTTTTTTCACTCACAGCAGCTCTCTTCACAATTTTTGAGACTATGCCGTCTTTCGCATTTCCAGTACCTAAATCGTTGAGAGCTATCCTGCTTTTGTTCCTCAGTAATTCTTTCCTATACTTTCTTACCCGTTGTCTCAGTTCTCTGTCGCTTAATTTATCTGTCGAAATTATATGACGCTGTAAATGGTAGACATACGGACTATGTATACCGAACCCACGCCAATGCTTGGCTTTCACGAAATGCCTAATGCACTGCTTTATATAATGTATATGCATCATCTCTGTTTCCCTTTTATAAGACCGGAATCGTAAAATATTCCCTAACCAACATCCTCAACCTTTGGTATCGGCAGGAAGAAGAAGAAGGTAGTACCCATATTCTCGATACTGGTTACCCATATCTGTCCTCCTAGTAATTTTATCAAGTTCTTACAGATATTAAGGCCTAATCCTAATCCTGGATAAAGGGTCTTGTTATTGTTCAATTTTCTGAACGGCTCAAATATCACGTCCAACTTATCTGCTGGCATACCGATACCGGTATCTTCTATCGAAATCAACAACAGGTTTTCTGCTGTTGGTCTCGCAAATGTATTAGGGTAATCATAAAGCCTCAAATCTTCGCTCTCGACCACACTGGCATTTATAGCCACATGACCTTCTTCGGTAAATTTAAAGGCATTATACACCAAATTGATAATAATCTGTTTAAATCTATCTCTATCAGAATTAAGCACGACGTCCGAAACACTGGCTGTGACATTCAGCTGAAAATCTACCTTGGCTTTCTTCTTCTCTATCAACAACATCTTATAGATATCGTTCAAATCTTTCATCACAGGGAATGAAGCAAAATTCACTCGCATCTGTCCGCTCTCTATTCGCGACACATCTAGCAAGTCTCCCAACAGCGCCAACAGCGAGTTGGCACTCTCTTTTATAAGGTGAACAAATTCTGCACTCTCTTCTTTGGTTGTCGTAGGGTCGGCAAGCAACTTGGCAAAACCTACGATACAGTTCATCGGAGTCCTCACCTCGTGACTCAAATTTGCAAGGAATACTGACTTCAGCTTACTGCCTTCCTCAATTCTCGCCTTCTCCTTCTCTAGCTCTGCGGTTCTCTCTTTGACCTGATTCTCCAAGTTAGCACTTAGTTGTGTCAGTTCCATATTCTGCTTCTCCACTTTCTTCTGAGAATCAGTCAGACGAGCGTATGCCAACTGCAACTCACTGGTCTGTCTATCAACTTCCGCTTGCAATTTGAGCCTCTGCAGCATCTGCATTCTCGCTCTCATGAAGAAAATAGAGATGATAGTCGCTATACCGAATGCCCACATCAGCACCTTGAACCATAGCTTTTCATACAGGTATACCTCTTTGTTGATATACACTCTCTTAATAGGCATATCTACCGCCTCATTAGTATATATAGGGACTGTACGCAACTCTAATTTTGTCACTCCAGGGTCTAGATTGGTCAGCAGCAATGGTATCATAGTGTGATTCTCTCTCCACCGCGCCTCTCCCTCCTTGCGCCACTGAATGGTATTATACTCCGACTTGGAATAATTAAGTACCCTCACATTCAGGCTCACCGACCTCACACCTGCAGGCACAGTCACAATACTATCCACAACGACATCATTCCACACCTGAGTCAGCTTATCAAAGTCACCCGATTTAGCATCCCTATACTGATACTGCGTAATCGTAGGCATAGGGAAATAGTCGTTAGAAGAAAAATTATCAATTGAAAACTCCACGAAGCTAGAGCCTCCAGTCATTATTACATGTCCATCAGAAGATACGCTGGATGCCTTATTCTGTATATCCTTGGGAATATTGTATGCCTGATTGGAATACTCATATACTCGACCATCCGTATTGTTTATACAAGCTATACCATACTCCGAACCAATCCACACATTGTCCAAGCTGTCAGTCGCTATGGATTGCGCAGACGAAGTAAAAAATGGAGAATATTCAACTTTTACCAATTTCCCTCTATTGGGCAGATAATAATACAGACCATATCCACTCAAAACCCACAACTCGCACTCTCCGTGTCTATACAAAACTCGCAAATCCTTAAAACCTGTAGTATTTTTTGCTTGTTCAGCAAAAGACGGAAATTCTCTGAATTCATCTTTCTTAATATCATAAGCAGCTAACCCATACTTATTGTTCAATATCCATAACAATGAGTCACCGTCTGCTCGAATGTCTACTATAGGAGGATTTTTATTATCGTACTCCTCGATATATTTTATATGTTTATAATGAAGCCTATCCAAATCCAAAAGGCAAAAACCTTTCACCCCCTCTGACCATACTAGACCATTACCCAGCATCTGAACAGAGGTTATTGATTTATTATTTACCGACTTATGCAGTAATCTGTATTTATCAGTTGCGAGGTCGTACTCATAGACTTCTTTTGTTAGCACTATATACAGTTTATCTTTATCCGAAGATTCAACAATATTGATAGAACGATTATTATTATCCAAAACGCCTTCCAAAGTAAACTCTTCGAACTTTGCCTCTGATTGTTTCTTCCTGTATAAACATCCTCCACTGGACAACCAATAATCACCTCGCGAATCTTTCACTACTAAACGAGAACTAACAGTCATGGCATCTGTACATTGATACAAATCAAAATACAAGAATTTCGACGAATAGTAATCGTTTTTCACAAGGCCATCTTCTGTTCCTATCCATACTATAGGCTGATGCTTGGATTTACAAAGCGATGTGATATGTGGATTTGATAATCTTGAATTCTGTACCGTAAATGAACGAACCTGCTTCGTTTTATATGAATAAAAATCGAGGCTTATATTTGTTCCTACCCATACTCCATCCCCCATTATCGCAATACCCCTTGACGGCTTTTTCGTGGAAAAATGATACGATCTCTCTTTCGTTTTCAGATTAACTCTATGAAAATCGTAAAGACCATTATTCATCTGTACTACATACAAATCATCATCCGATATTTCATACACCGATATCACTCGGTTTTCGAAATCTATTGGCAACCGATTGTACAAGATCTTCTCTCCATCATAAACTACTTCGAACACATCATTTTTAAATACCAAAAATGCTCCATCTTCCTTGGGACATAACCTCACAGCACCTTGATAGGTAGAATCGGAACAAACTATCACAGCATCTTGCTTCCTGATCATTCTCAGCGAACGATTTGAATACACAAGAAACAACGAATCCTTGAAATTAACTATAGAAGGACTTGCTCCTATTCTAATATCCGAGCCATCCTTCATACGATAAAAATGCTCGGTAATATGATGATCTTTCTTATCTATGGTAATAAAACCACTGCCAGAATTATTTATCGCCAGAATAGCCGTCTTATCTACATTATCCATTAGACGAGTATAAAAGTTACCCTGTCTTTTGCGGACACCTGGCTTATCTCCATACAACGTAAAAGCGATACCATCATACCTTGCCACGCCATTTTTTGTACTCATCCAAACAAAGCCCTCATCATCCTCCATGATATCATTTATCGAATTTGAGGGCAACTGCATCGTACATGGCTCCAGATACGGCATATCCGACTGCAACTTATACTTGTCTTTACCTGACTGCCCTTTTACCTCTGCAGGATAGAAAGTCAAACATAATAGTATTACAACTAACAATCGAAACATGCCCAACAATGATACAGTTTTTCTTCGAACTAAATCTTATACGACACAAAGCCGTATTTGTTACATAGTAAAAAATAAAAAAATTACGATGAACAAGGGACTTCCCCGAGACTAGACCGAGTGTAGGCTGAATGTAAGAATAGCTTTATCTTACACAAACAAAAAACAGACGAAGCAGAATATATCCACTTCGTCTGTCCCTCAAATTTATATACCTCTATTTATAATAGACTACTACTCTATCGTCTTTTTATAATGACATAGGAACAACTCCTCATTGTCGCCATGCAGGTGCATCCCATTACCTTCGCAGTAGCGGAACATCTTACAATCAGCGCATTCTCCTTTCTTTGCCCAGTCTCTATACCTGTACTTTTGGAATCTGTTTTCCCAGACATCCCAGAAATCATCCACGTATATATTGCCCTGATTGAAATTACTGCGGATACTGGTACATGCCGAGATACTACCATCTATAAGGATAGATGCTACGTTGATACCGGCATTACATCTATATAGATTTTTCCTGACTTCTCCTTCGTACGCTCCTAGGAATCCTTCGCAAGCATAATTAGCTTGTATCTTCCCCTCTTTTCTCGTCTCCTTTATGAAATCAAGCAAGTAGCGGAAATCCTCATTTGAAAGCTTGAACTCAGGGTATTGTTTAGCTCTGCCCTGTGGGAAAATGGTGACTAGTCTCCAGTCTCGCACTCCTGCATCATACAGCACCTCTTTAAGTTTCGGCAAATACTTTATATTTCTGGCATTGACGCAAGTAACAATATCCCACACGAGATTTGTCTTTGCTAGAAGACGAACTGCATTCAAAGCATTCTTGAAGCTCTCCTCATGTCCGCGCATCCAATTATGGTCTTCCTCAAGACCATCGATACTGATAGCAACACTCCGCAGTCCCGCCTTTATAAGACCCTGGAGTCGGTCTTGGTTAAGCATCAGGCCATTGGTGACCATGCCCCAAGGTATCTCTCGTTTGTAGAGTTCGCTGCCTACATACTCCAGGTCTTTACGCATAAGAGGCTCTCCACCTGACACGTTGATCATCAGCTTATGAGGGTTGACGTGGGGCAATATGGAATCTATCACCCTAAGGAAGTCCTCAGCAGGCATATCTGGCTTTTCCGACTGCACCTTACAATCACTACCACAATGTCGGCATTTCAGATTGCATCTCAGCGTACATTCCCAGAATAACTGACGGAGTGGATGGAGTTCCTTGAGATTATTGCGTCTGATACGCTCAAGTTCAAGCGCTATTTTCTGTTTTATAGATAAAGACATAGTTATACGTCTCAATATTTAAATCTTCAGAAGTAATTTTCCACTACTCTGAAATCTCTATATCGTCATCTACGACTGAATAAGAGGAAGGAGCCGGACCATACAAGCAGCGCTCCTCATCCTCATCATCACCCTTATCGCATGAACTAAAACCCAAGGCGGCAATGGCACCTGCTAGAATCATATTCGTCACTCTGAGCATTATTGATTTTAACTTTTTCATAAGCATAAGAAATAAATAAAACAATATGAACTAGTAATATTCTGTCTTGCAAATCAAATTATCACTGGGGCAAAAGTATAACAAATGCGACATACAGCAAATAAATTCAGGGATTATTTCAAATACCCCTAAAGCCATATTTTTTTCAAAAAAAATAGAGAGAGAGCCTACTACCCTTTCAATCCGTCACATCAAGGTCATCAGCAAACTGCCAGCCAGTCTTGGTAAGTTTATAGCCGTCGTAGCTCATATCAGGACCATAATAGCGCCATTGACCACGGAACATACTGCTAGGAGGAGATAAATGGTCCATAACCAGAGTCGAAATACGGTCATCGTATCTCATCATCATATTAGCCTGAGCAGAATATTTCATTACGCGACGATGGTAGGTAGCCTTTTCGTGCAAGAAGAGAGGAGCACCAAAAGAGACCTTCTTACCTTTGAAAGAGAGAATCTCAATAACACGAGTCTTTACCAGACCATCAGACGCCTTATACCCCAATAGGGTAAAATACTGTTTCTTATCTATAGTAAACGGTATGACATTATAGTACACAGCGCCATACCACTTAGCCGGACTAAGTACGCCTCTCTCCGGACTAAGAATCTCATCAGTCTTATCCTCCAACCGGTCGACATAATGCTTACCCTCAGAATCATGAGCCATTATACCGTGGAAAGATGTAGTAAAATCGGGATACGAGACACAATAGGTAGAAACCTTGAACTGCTTATTATCCGGATCAGAAACTGTCACCACCCTGGTAAGACCACGCAAATCCTTAGAAAGAATATCAGGGAGAGCGTATAGGTCGTCCATCTTATGCTTAACGATATCCAGTGCATACTCCTTGACTTCAAAATCGACATTGATATCCGCAAGCGACTCAAGGTGTACACGAAGCATCACATCAGGCACCCAATAATAAGTATGAGAAGTGACACTATCCACCACCTCGAACCCTCTGAGAGTAGACTCCAGAGTATTGACATTAGTCTGAGGCTGAGATTGCGTTTTAGACTTGCCGTCTAGAGCTGTAGTGCTGATTGCATCCTGGAATGCAAAGCAAGAGGGTTCGTAATATTCAGAGACATCAGGAGAATAAGTATGCTGAAGACGCATGAACCACACCAACTGGGGACCAGTCTTCGCCTGATTGTGGATAAAATAGAGAACCTGCGCCTTATCATTACGCTCCAGAGGGATATTAACCTTACCGAAATCCTTAAATTTGACAGAATCTATATCCTCAGGAGAGGCTGCCAGAATAAGTTCCTTAGTATCCTCAATCCAATCATTAATGGTTGCAGAGAAAAAATAAGGGTCTTTAGTAGTTTTCAGAACATGTACAATACTATCCGCCTCCTGCAAAGCCTTGCGTATATCCTGAGCTTTAGCGATTTGCAAGAAGTTGAACAAAAGTATTATGACCGTTACCAAAAACGTACGCATTGTTGCGGGCTGAAGTATTATTCCTTAGGAATTCGGTATGAAATATAAAATTCGAGTACAGCCACTATAAGAATAGGCAATACCCAGTATCCCTTAAGGTTATACATAAGGTATGCCGAATATATCATCAGACCTGAAGAAAAGAGCATTATTGCAGGCAATCTCGATGGCTTAGAAGACTTAGAGGCGAACTTTATTCGCTGATATATACGGGTAAAAGCCAAGAGAGCTGCACCAGCCAGCGTAGGAATCCACGCTTCATAAAACCCGACAACCTTCATAATGACACCAATCAGGTAGACAAACATTAAGAGGTTTTGTATAAGGTTGAGATTATTTTTCATAACGGACAGGGTAACCGAACGCTCTATTTCACGATGAATACTACTTCATTTGGAGCTTTCATATAATACTCCTCACGTGCGAACTTTTCCAAAGTCTCGACACTGCGAAGGTCCTCCATTTTACGATAATCCTCTTCTATCTCTCTTTTCAGCTGCTCCTTGCGCTCCTTGAGTTCCATAACATTACGGTGCAAAGAGACCCTACGGTGTATACTGTTATCGTCAATACCGACAAGCCAGATGACGAAAACCAGCACCGCCATAGCGTACTTATTAGAGCCCAGCGTAGCGAAAGATTTTTTGATATCGTTTTTCATACACGCAAAGGTAGTTGTTATTTTTTGTTTAAGCAAGAAAGTATTACCTTTGCAATCACTACACAAATTATATAGTATCATACTATGCCTGCAATATCACAACGTGGCGTAATCATGCCATCATCGCCTATCAGGAAACTTGTACCGCTTAGCGATGCTGCCAAGGGACGCGGCATCAAGGTATATCACCTGAACATAGGCCAGCCAGATATTCTCACTCCTGAAGTAGCTCTTGATGCGATACGCAACGCCAAGCTACCGATTGTGTCGTATACACATTCGGCGGGCATGCCAGAGTATCGTCGTAAGCTCTCGAAGTACTACAAGGCGGCGGGCATAGACATTGAACCAGACGATATGCTGGTTACCTGTGGAGGTTCGGAAGCAGTACAGATGGCATTCATGAGTTGTCTAGACCCATTGGACGAAGTCATTGTGCCAGAGCCATTCTATGCCAACTACGAGGCATTTGCGGCAGCTGCAGGAGCTTGTGTGACACCTATTACGTCCACTATCGAGACAGGATTCATGCTTCCTAGCATAGAAGAGTTTGAAAAGGTAATCACGAATAAGACCAAGGCTATTCTTATATGCAATCCGAATAATCCTACTGGATATCTATATTCCGAGCAAGAATTCCAGCAATTACGAGACCTCATATTGAAGTATGACCTTTTCCTTATTTCGGACGAGGTATATCGTGAGTTTTGCTACGATGGTGCCAAGCATTACTCCTCTATGTTCCTCAAGGGCGTAGAAGACAATGTCATAATGGTAGATTCAGTATCAAAGAGATACAGTGAGTGCGGCCTTCGAGTAGGACTTTTAGCGACAAAGAACAAAGAAGTTCTAGCGGCATCTATGAAGATAGCGCAATCCCGCCTTTGTCCGCCATCATTCGGTCAGATTGCTGCCATGGCATCGCTAGACGTACCAGACGAGTACTTCAAAGCCATGAATGAAGAGTACCGCAAGCGCCGAAACTTCCTTCTTGAGGGCTTGAACAAGATACCTGGAGTATATTCACCTATTCCAAGCGGTGCGTTCTACACTATGGCGAAACTACCGATTGACGATGCCGACAAATTCTGTGCATGGCTCTTGGAAGATTTCTCATTCAACAACCAGACAGTCATGCTGGCACCTGGTTCCGGGTTCTACAGCAATCGTACACTCGGACGAAATGAGGTCCGTATAGCATACGTATTAAAGATTGAAGATCTAGAGATAGCACTTGATCTATTGGCACGTGCTCTCAAGGCATATCCAGGACGCACGAATTAATGGGTATAGTATCGCACATAGCCAAAAGGCTTATGGGGCAAAGCAAAGAGGGTTTGCAGAACCGCAAGCTCTCTGGACCTGTTGTGCGAGTATCCACCCTAGCCGTTGCGCTTGGCATGGCGGTAATGACGATTGCCATTTGCATAGGTACGGGATTCAAGAAAGAGATAAGACAGAAAATAGTCGGATTTGGCAGCAATATTGTAATTTCCCAGTACGATACCAATCAGAGCTATGAGACAAACCCTATAGTAGTAGAGAGTCTGCTGACAGACAGACTTGAAAAGCTAGAAGGAGTGACGCGAGTCACACCCTACATCATCAAGGCCGGCATAATAAAGACCAAAGATGCGGTACAAGGTATTGCACTAAAGGGCGTTGATTATGGGTATGACTCAGAATTTGTGAGAAGCATACTACAAGAAGGCAAGATACTACACGACAGTACGGCGATATCAGAGACTCCTACAGACGGCATAATGCTATCAAGCCATATTGCCAATATTATGGGGCTTAAACTTGGAGACCCTGTCAGGATATATTTCGTACAAAACGGCATCAGAGCGAGAAAGTTCTCATTGATAGGCACATACGACTCACACTTCACCGAATTTGATGACAGATACGCATTTGTAGACATACGTCAGTTGAGAAAACTCAATGCGTGGGAAGAGAGGCAATCCACCGGAATAGAGATAGGAATTGAAAATTTCGATGATTTAGACGACATAGCCACCGAAGTACTACATACAGCAATGTGGTACAGTGAGGCACACGAGCCAGATGAAAAGATAGACGATCTGATGTTACGCATACAGACTATACGCGACACCCAATCACAGCTATTTGCCTGGCTTGACCTATTAGATATGAACATATTAGTAATCCTGGCACTCATTATTGCAGTAGCCAGTCTGAACATGATATCCGGGCTATTGATATTGATATTAGAAAATACGACGACAATAGGACTACTAAAGACCATGGGAGCCAAAGACAGTCTGATACGTCATATTTTCATACGCATGGCTATAAGCATCATAGGCAAAGGCATGCTTTGGGGGAACATAACAGGTCTAAGCATCTGTGCGATACAATATTTCACTGGCATTATGCCATTAGATCCGACGAACTACTATTTGGACCATGTGCCTATCACCTTTGAGTGGGTCGACCTGATAGGGATAAATGTCATTTCCCTTGTAATAACAAGTTTAGCACTGATAGGGCCATCGTACGTAGTAGCGAAGATACGCCCTGCCAGTGCTATAAGGATGGAGTAGGAGACCTACGAATCAGAATTGATCAATCCTTCCAAAGTTCGCGAAGGAAACGATAGTAGAGCAAGTGACGCCATGTCGACCAGTCGTGCCCTGCATATCCACCTACATAATACTCGTGCTTGATATTATGAGCATTAAGGGCATCGATGAGACCCTTTACGCGCACATTAAAGAAGCTAGACTGCTCCTTAGCGCCCTGACCGATGAACAAATACTTAGTCTTCTCATTGACCTGTGGGTCGTTCAAGAATTTACCTATAGTATTCTCGCAATCCGTATCACCTGCTGACAAGACCCCGAAGTTAGCGAAGAGGTCGAGCGAATTAAGACCGACGAACATAGTGTGGCGACCACCCATAGAGAGGCCAGAGATAGCGCGACCCTCAGGCTTAGCGATAGTCTTATAGTGAGAATCCACGAAAGGAATAATACACTCTCGCATTTCACGGTTGAAGATATCGAAAGTAAGTTCCGCGTGCTTAGGGTGATTACGGTGCACTACCTGATTATTGACGATAGCAATAATCATAGGCTTAGCCTGACCCTCGGCGAGAAGATTATCCATTATGAAATTGACGCGACCATCATACATCCAGTTAGAAGGAAGTTCGCCCGAGCCACCCATAAGGTAGAGAACAGGGTAAGCCACATCGGGGTTATACTTAGGAGGGAGGTAGACATACATATCGCGCATACCCTCGGTAACGCTACTATAATAGAACTGGCGAGTAACGGTACCATGCTCAACATCAGGCTTAGCGTCATACCACTGAGGGCCGCTGCCGTGGATGATAAGCTCGCTATAAGGAGGCATAGCCGTAAAAGCGGCATACTCATTATTAGGGTCAGCCATTGAGACGCCATCGACAATGATATTATACTGATACATATCGACAGGGAGCGGACCGATTTTGAGAGACCAGATACCATCCTCGCCCTTAGTAAAAGGCACAGGCTCCTTGATATCCAAAACAGTCAGCATAGCGCCAGAGAGCTTAACAGACTCAGCCTTTGGGGCACGGATGCGGAAGATAACCGTATTATCATCCTGCACGTCAGGAGAGTTAAGATTAGCGCTAAAAGGGATGAGGCCCTCAGTATCCTTTTGAGGACAGTATGTCAGATTGACATTAGATTGTTGTGCGAAGCCGAGCTGAGCAATGGCAGCTACGGCAGCTACTGCAAATAGATGTTTTTTGTTCATGACACGTGAGTGCTATTTTTGTATGTTAACATGAGCAAATATAGTGCTTTTTTTGACTTTGTGGATACAAAGATCAGTTTCGTACCCGCGAAGCGAACTAAGCTTATCCCTCTATCCTTTTGAACTCTAGAGCTGGGTATACGCCTCTCAGCCACTCGAGCAGCTGCTTCAGGCGGGCAGACTGCTGCATTGTCATTGTGTCGCACGGAAGCATCTCTTTGTCGAGACCACCCTCATAGAGAATAGCGACCGAGCAACGGTTGTACCCTGGGGTGTGATTGCCCCTCTGGTGCAAGGGGCGGTGCGCACTCAGGCTACCGTCACGACGAATATAGTAATGATAACCAATAGAATCTTTACCTGCGTTAAGTTCCTCCTGCAAAAGAGTATTAACAGGGATAGGTATAGATGGTGGGGTTGCTGTAGAGCGTAGGATTGCATATTTTGGGGTATTTGAAAACATTCTGTTTTATTGATTTTAGTTCTTGCGGATTTTTTAATCTCATACGGATTTTTTTAATCTCATACGGATTCAACGGATTCAACGGATTTTTTTTGCTCTTGCGTTTTTTTTAATCTCATACGGATTTATACGGATTCGTACGGATTTTTTTAGTTCTTGCGTTTTTTTTAATCTCATACGGATTTATACGGATTCGTACGGATTTTTTT
>JAKSLD010000016.1 GCA_024401395.1 Bacteroidales bacterium | reverse complement strand
TGAAGTGTACGACCTGTACCACCACCTGATGCTACTGAGAAGTACTTCTTACCAGCGAGTATACGCTCCTTCTTGTAAGTACCAGCTACTGGGTGCTGGAAACGTGTTGGGTTTGTAGAGTTACCTGTGATAGATACGTCTACACCCTCTTTCCACATGATAGCTACACCCTCGCGAACGTCGTCAGCACCATAGCAACGTACCTTAGCACGTGGGCCGTCTGAGTAAGCGATCTCCTTAACTACCTTAAGCTCGCCTGTGTAGTAGTCGAACTGTGTCTGAACGTATGTAAAGCCATTGATACGGCTGATGATCTGAGCTGCATCCTTGCCAAGACCGTTGAGGATACAACGGAGAGGCTCCTTACGTACCTTGTCAGCCTTAGCTGCAATCTTGATAGCACCCTCAGCAGCTGCGAAAGACTCGTGACCAGCGAGGAAAGCGAAACACTTTGTCTCGTCACGGAGAAGCATAGCTGCAAGGTTGCCATGGCCAAGACCTACCTTACGGTCGTCAGCAACTGAACCAGGAATACAGAAAGCCTGAAGACCAATACCGATTGCCTCTGCAGCATCAGCAGCGTTCTTGCAGCCCTTCTTGAGAGCGATAGCAGCACCACAAACGTATGCCCACTTAGCGTTCTCGAAACAGATTGGCTGTGTAGACTCGCAAGTCTCGTATGGGTCAACACCATACTTCTCGCAAATCTCGTTAGCCTCTTCTATAGACTTAATACCGTTTTCGTTGAGGGCAGCAAGGATCTGCTTCATACGACGGTCCTGTGACTCGAATTTTACTTCACGTATTGCCATTTTTCTGTCCTCCTATTATTACTCTTTACGTGGGTCAATAAATTTAACTGCACCAGCCTCAGCTGTGAAGCGGCCATAAGTACCTGTAACCTTCTTGAGAGCCTCATTAGCGTCAGTACCCTTCTTAACCTCTTCCATGAACTTACCGAAGTGGATGAACTCGTAACCGCAAACCTGGTCGTCCTTGTCGAGAGCGATACGGTTGATGTAACCCTCTGCCATCTCGAGGTAACGTACGCCCTTTGCCTTTGTGCCGTAGAGTGTACCTACCTGTGAACGAAGACCCTTGCCAAGATCCTCAAGACCAGCACCGATGATAAGACCACCCTCAGAGAATGCAGACTGTGTACGTCCGTAAACGATCTGGAGGAAGAGCTCACGCATTGCAGTGTTGATAGCGTCGCAAACGAGGTCTGTGTTGAGAGCCTCGAGAAGTGTCTTGCCTTGGAGAATCTCTGCAGCCATAGCAGCTGAGTGAGTCATACCAGAACAACCAATTGTCTCAACGAGAGCCTCCTCTATAACACCTTCCTTAACGTTAAGTGTAAGCTTACAAGCACCCTGCTGTGGAGCACACCAGCCAATACCATGAGTAAGACCTGAAATATCTTTGATCTCAGTTGCTTTTACCCACTTACCCTCTTCTGGGATTGGGGCAGGACCGTGCTTTGGACCTTTTTGAACGACACACATGTGTTCAACTTCGTGTGAATAAATCATATCGTCTTTGTTTTGTTTTATTTTTCAATTTGGGCATAAAATGCCTAAAACTTTGCAAAAGTACGCAATTTTACTCCCAATAGAAAAACTTGGTTACAATTTTTCTTTACTCCTATTGTTAAATTTTGTAGAAAATAACTATCGCAAGTCTGCTTCGTAGCGGAACCAGTCGATATCTACATAGCCGCCAAGCTCTTTGGTCGCATAGTTGAATACAGCAAACTTGGTGCCCATGAAGAAGCGTGTATAGTCAAACTTGACTGGTATCTCACCGCCTATTCTTGTCCATTTCTTGCCGTCAAGACTGTACTCATACCAGGTCATGTCGCGTTTCTGGTCGAAATCGGCATATACTCGCAGGTAGACTGTATTGGCGTTGATGTCTACCGTGGCTACTTCTTCTACGTCAACATGGTCTATTACTCTGTTGCCTTGCTGGAGCTTCATGGATTCTTTTGTAAGGACTATCTTGCACTTGCCTCCGTCTTTCTTTACACTCAATACGCCGCAGTCGCTCTGGAAACCGCTGATGCCTGCTCTGTCTCCGTCTTTCATCTTGCTGATGTCCATCTTAATGGCTCCATTGCATTTTGGCCCTGTCATGCGCTGTGTCAATGTGTTTGGCGCATTGAATACGCTCTGTGCTATTCTGGCTGTGCGTAGCCTCATGTACCCTGGACGCTCTGTGACACTCCACGCATTTTCTGTAATGCCGTATTGGTTGATGAATAGCCCGATAGGGTTGTGGTTCCATTGCCAGCATAGCTTGAGCTGACTCTCTTTCTCGCCTGCATAGCCGTATGTCTTGCCGTTGCCGTCAAATTCGTCTGATGAGGTTATGCCTTCCATCGATTGGAATGACTTGCTGTAGTCGTTTGGTACTTTGCCTTCTGCATCGCCGAGCATAGGCCAACCGTCTTCCCATCTTACTGGGAGTAGACATGGTGTACGGCCAATGCCGTCTCTGTCTTGGAAGATAAGCGAACTCCAACTGCCGTCTGCGTTGTCTACAAGGCAACCCTGACCAACACCGCCGTATATCTCAAATGGTGTCTCTACAAGAACTTTCTTCTCGTACGGACCGGTAATCTTGTCTGCTCTGTAGCATACCTCTCTGCGGTATCTGTTTGGTACCCCCCATTTCATGGAGATCATACAGAGGTAATATCTGCCGTTGTGCTTGAATACGCTGCTGCCTTCGAGTAGTGCCCCGCGTTCTTCTGCATCGCGCTCAAAGAGTATCATGTTTGTTCCGCCTTCTTTGACGTCGGAGAGGTCTTCTTTTAATTCTACGAGATGTCCTGTCTCGCAGAAGATATATACGCGGTCGTCGTCGTCAAAGAATAGTGAGCCGTCGTGCAGATGTCTTGGTCTCTGTATCAGTTTCCAAGGTCCTTCTGCTTTGTCTGCTGTATAGATAAAGCCTTTGCCCGGAGCTCCGTTGGCTGTGAACCATACATAAAACTTACCTTTATGGTATCTGATGGATGATGCCCATTGTCCTTGTCCGTATACTGTCTTGTTGTCTTTGAGGTCGTATCTGTCTCCGTCGTTTATCTTGTCAAATACATACGATACGGTCTCCCAGTTCTTCATGTCTGTCGATCGCATGATTGGCGCACCAGGCATAAGGTGCATAGTCGTACTGATGAGGTAATAGTATTCCCCAACTCTGCAGAGCGACATGTCTGGTACATCGGCATTGATGATAGGATTTCTGTATGTGTCTTGCGCAAATGCCGTAGCTATGGAACATATTGATGCTATGGCTAATGCCCCGACTCCTTTTGCTAGTCTTTTGAACATTGTGATCGGTAATTATTGTGTTACGTTTTTATTCTATTCTGACTGCAAATATAGAATATTTAGCGGGAATAATCATCTTCTCACAGTGTCTCTTGATTATTGAAAGGTAAAACTATTCTTTTATATATATATCATTGTGACTGTCTATTAAAATCATGATTTGTTTATTTCTGATACCAACATGATGTAGTAACGTCTAAAATAAAAATTTACGATGAACAAGGGACTTCTCCGTATCTAGCCCGAGTCTAGGCATAGTGTAGCCCGAATCTACAAATGTCGAATTGACTCGTTATTTCTTGCTCTTGTTGCTTGCTGTCTGTTCTACTGCTTCCTTGAGTTGCTTGAGCGCTTTTTCTAGTATCGCTCTCGGACTGCCTACGTTTAGTCTCATGTGTCCTTCTCCGCCGATGCCGAATATTTCTCCGTCGTTAAGAGCTAGATGTGCTTTGTTGACGAATAGGTCTACTAGTTCATCGTGTTTCAAGCCTAATGCCTTGCAGTCTAGCCATACCAGAAATGATGCTTGTGGCCTCAATGGCTTTATCGCAGGTATGTTGTCTCTCAGATAGTCTATGACGTAGTCTATGTTGCCTTCGATATATCTGAGCATCTCTTTTCTCCACTCTTCTCCCTTGGTGAAGGCTGCAGTAGTGGCTATAGGGGCAAATAGGTGTGGCTCGTTGAGTTCGTTGGCTATTAACCACCCGAAGAAGCGTGAGCGTAGTTCGTCATTGGGCACTATAGCGTACGAACTGACTACTCCTGCTATGTTGAAGGTCTTTGTGGGCGCAGCGAATGTAATGGCTATCTTGTTTGCTTTTTCGCTCACAGTGGCAAATGGTATATGCTTGTTCTCCCATAAGGCTAAGTCGCAGTGTATCTCGTCTGAAATGACTATTATATTATGGTCGTAGCAAAAATCGGCCAATTTCACCAGTGTCTCTTTGCTCCAGACTATGCCGGCTGGGTTGTGAGGGTTGGACAACACCAGAAGATGGCATTTCTCATCGACTACCTTTTCAAGGTTTTCAAAATCCATTTCGTATCCTTCGCCAACTTTTTTTAGCGGATTATATACGATAGGACGCTTATTGCCAAGTGTCGTATATCTGAATGGATGATATACTGGAGGTTGTATTATTACTTTTTCGTCTGGCTTTGTGACTGCGTTTATTACTGCTCCTATGCCTTTTACTACTCCTGGTATGTAAGTCAGCCATTCTCTCTTGACTTCCCATTGGTGATGGTCTCGTACCCAGTTTATTATCGATTCCCAATATTCTTTTGGCTCAACTGTATAACCCAAGATAGGATGGTTTAGCCTCTCTCTTAATGCGTCAAGAATGAAATCAGGCGTCTTGAAGTCCATATCTGCTACCCAGAGTGGTGTGAGGTCGGCTCTGCCATATCTCTCTTCCAGCACGTCGGTCTTTAGGGCATTGGTACCCTGTCTCTCTATTATTTCGTCAAAATTGTACATTGTTACCTCCTTTTTTAAAATTCTTCTAGAGCTTGCTTTATGTCTTCGTATATGTCTTTCACATTTTCTAGCCCTACGGATAATCTTATTGTCGTATCTAGTACGTCCATCTCTCTCTTTTGCTCTTCGGTGAAATTGCCGAATATCGTACTGGCTGGATGTATCGCCAGACTTTTGTTGTCAAACAGATTTGTGGCTCTGTGTACTAGTTTTAGCTTGTTTATAAATTTGAAGCATGCCTCTTTGTCGGCTAGGTCGATAGTGAACATTGCCCCGCTGGTTGGACCGAATTGCTTTCTCGCAATCTTGTAGTATGGGTTATCTTCCAGCCCGATGTAGTTGACTCTCTTTACTTGTGGCAAATGCTGAAGACGCTTGGCTAGCTCAAGGGCGTTGGCCGATTGTACTTTATACCTCGCATCTAGGGTTTCCAACCCGAGCGACTGCATATATGCCGCGTGTGGGGTCATGTATGCGCCGAAGTTGAATAGCATCTCGTTGAATAGTGTCTTGCCAAAATCTTCTGTCGCTCCGTAATCTACCACTATGCCGCCTATGCTCGTTGCTCCTCCTGAAACATATTTCGTGCTGGAGAATACCTCAATATCCACACCTAGCGAGTGTGAACTGAATTCGGTAAATGGTATCGCCGTAGTGTCTGCCACTAATACTGCTCCTTTTTTATGCGCAATTTTGGCTAATGACTCTATGTCGGCAACCTCGCACTGTGGATTGGTAACTACTTCCATAAATACACAGCAGGTGTTTTCGTCTATGGCTTGCTCTACTTCTCTCAGATTTGTCAGGTCTATCAGTTTCGCATCTACTCCGTATCTCTTTAATGACTTGGTTATCAATGCGTATGTATTGCCGAATAGATGCCTGGAGGTCACTATGTTTTTCCCACTGCCCGCAAGCGCTACTAGTGTATTGCTTATCGCAGCCATGCCCGAATTGAATGCGTATACTTTCTCGCCTCCCGTGAAGACCCTGATCTTTTCTTCTAGGTACATTACTGTAGGGTTCATTACTCGCGAGTAGTCTGGCGCAGCAACTCTCCCTGTAAAGGCATCCGACATATCGGCTGCCGTATCAAATTCGTATGCTGCTGTATGATAGACTGGTATGCTTAGTGCTCCATATACATCTGGTCTGTTAAATGGTATATCTATTGCTTTTGTCTGTTTTTCCATAAATTTTCGTGTGTCAAGTTGTTTATATGTCCTTTAGCTTTTTGTTGGTCAGCATTGCTACGCATGAGTCTGACCAGACATTTTCTGAGGTCTCAACCATATCTATTATGGTGTATATCGGTAGTATCACTCCCATGACTCCTGTCGCACCTTCAATGCCCGACACCAGCGACAATGTGAGGAAATAGCATCCCATAGGTACTCCAGCATTGCCTATAGCTGATATTACTGATACTAGTATCAACCCTGCAACTTGCGCTAGCGTAATGTCTATTCCACTGTTTTGCATGACGAATAGTGATGTCACTGCAATGAATGTGGCACATCCGTTCATGTTGATCGTGGTACATATCGGCAACACAAATCTTGATATCTTTTGTGCCACTCCTGCTCTTTGTTCTGCTGTCTCTATTGTCAGTGGCAATGTAGCGGCAGAACTCTTAGTAAAGAATGCTGTGAGTAGGGCAGGGCTCATTGCTGTTATCGCTTTTATAGGATTGATTTTATGCGTAATAAGCAGAAGGGGTAGAACTATGAACATCTGTAACAGGTTGCCTAAGATGATTATCAGGGTGTACTTGCCAAGCGAGCTGACCACCACGTCGGCACTCACTTCTACCATCAGTTGCGCCGCAAAGGCAAAAATACCTACTGGCATAGTCCATATTAATGCCCTGATTAGTAGGAAAAGTAGATCTTGCAAGCCAGTAAAGAGATTTACTACCGCTGTCCTCCCCGTACTTTCTGGTAGCTTGGATAGCCCAATACCAAAGGCAAAGGCCAAGAACAATACCGATAGAACATTACCTTCCAGCAGTGGCTTTAGTATGTTGTTTGGTATTACATTTAGAAGATGGTCGGCATAAGATATATTCTCAAGGTTCTTAGGCACATCACCTTCGGCACTTCTTAAAGTGGTATCTGGCAGATTATCTGGCGCCACAATGAAGAATACTGCTACACCTACAACTGTGGCTATGATTGTTGTCAATAGGGTATAGGATATGGTATGCTTGAATAGCTTGCCTCCATTGCTCTCCTTCCCCAGCGATACCATGGTCGAGATGACTGTCAGTGCTATGGTAGGAATGGCTAGTAACTGAAATAGCCTGGTGTACGCACTGGCTACAAACCATGTCACGTTGTTTATTATCTCTATATTGGCATACCCGACCAATGCGCCGACTATCAGCGCACCTATCCATATTATTGTCTGTCTGTTTGTCTTACTCATGATTCTTGTTCTTGTTTCTTATTGCAAATTTAGCTATATGATAGTTGTTCTTCCAAGTTGACTCGTATATAAAGAATAATATGACTTGATTTCAGGTTGACAAAGAATAAAATTCCTTTGATATGCTTTTTATCGCATACCAAAGGAACAAGAAACAAGTCTCAATTATGAGTATTTTTAGTCTCTGTAGTTAAGTGCTGGCGCTCTGTCGCCAAGTAATGCTTCGTATTTGAAGTTCGGACCTCTGCGCTTGTTGAATTCTGCCTTCACGTCGGCAACTAGCTTTGGCGTGGTGTAAAGGTCAATAGCTGTTAGCGCAAATACCTTGGCTGCATTGACCAATGCCTTGGTGCCTATAGTCGATCCGTCTGCTGCGGTGTTCTGCCAACTGTGTCCTGCACTGCCTGGAACGAAACCTGCTGTGCCGAAGCTGGCTACTGGTACTACCCACGATACATCGCCTACGTCTGATGATCCACCGCCTAGTGATGGCTTCTCTTTTTCTAGTGGCTGTACTTTGGCAGCGAGCTCTAGTAGGGTATCGCTAGGGTTCTCTAATGTCTTGATAATTGCCTCTGCAAATGCCTTTTCTCTTTCGTCGTAGATTACACCACCGACTTTCTCTAGGTTTTTCTGAACGGTTTCTTGCAATGTCCTGTTGCCGAGTCTTTCATAATAACCGCACACAATCTCTTTTTCTACTCTGGTCTGTGTGCCTGCTGCTGCGCCCTGTGCTGCTGCATCAATCCACTCTGTGAGTTTCTTTAGCTCGTCACGTTTTGGATGGCGTATGTAGTATGATACTCTAGCGTACTCAGGAACTACGTTTGGCGCTTCTCCGCCGTCTGCTATCACGTAGTGGATACGGCTTTGGATTGTAACGTGCTCTCTCATAAGGTTTACCATGTAGTTCAATGCCTCTACGCCGTCTAGTGCCGATCTGCCTTTCCAAGGATTGCCTGCCGCATGTGCTGCCTTGCCGTAGAAACGGTAGTCGACCATCTGCATTGCTGTACCGCTACCTACGCTTACTCCGTTTCCTCCTGCTGGATGCCAGTCTAGTACGATGTCTGTACCCTCAAAGAAGCCGTCACGAGCAAGGTAGACCTTACCGCCACCGCCTTCTTCTGCTGGCGAACCGAATACTTTGATTGTGCCCTCATGACCTGTCTCTTTGAGCCACTTGCTGATGGCTATAGCACCATCTACTGAACCAACACCGAAAATATTGTGTCCGCAACCGTGTCCTGTGCCGTTTTCTACAATTGGCTTTCTGTATGGTACTGTATCTTGTGATAATCCTGGTAGCGCATCAAATTCAGCAAGTATACCGATTACTGGCGAACCACTGCCGTATGATGCAACGAAACCGGTAGGCATTCCTGCAACATTGTTCTTTACTTCAAAGCCATGTGCCTTCAATTGCTCTTGTAGAAGTGCCGAACTGTTGACTTCCTTGAATCCAAGCTCTGCCTGACGCCATATCTTTTTCTGTAGGACGTCATATTCCCAAAACGACTTATCAATATATTCTATAGAGATATTGCTTTTATTGTCGTTTTTCTTCGATTTCTTTTGTGCTGCAGCACCTATAGTCAGTGCTAGTGCAGCTATCACTAAAATTGTCTTTCTCATCTTTCCTACTGTGTTTAATTTGTGACTCTTTATTGTGTGTCGTAATAAAAAAATTGCGAGCAACCTTATACTTCCCTTGTATCAGCCATATATCTGTCTATATGCTGACAGAGGTTAGAAACAATGATGTAATGGACGTATTTTGTATTTGTTTTTCTTATTTTAGTAACCTTCGTTTTGTTTCAGATCTTTGTCTGCCGATATGTCGCTGTATGGTATCGGAAACAGTGTCTTATGTTGTGGAATACCAAGAACTTTTGTCGCCTTTCCTGTGCGAACTAGGTCGTACCATCTGTTGACTTCTAATGCAAATTCTACTCTGTTTTCTAACTCTATTGCTGATATGAGCTCCTCTACGGAATTTGTAGTATAAACAGGTACTTCTGCTCTCGCTCGTATAGCATTGAGGTCTGCCAATGAACCTTCAATGTCTGGCGACGCTTTCTTGGCTCTTGCTTCTGCTCTGATGAGGTATTGCTCTGCCAACCTGAAGATGTAGGCTGGATCGTCGTTGGTTGGACGGTGGTAAAGCTTACCTACATACTTGTCTGGCTCCTGACTGGTCGATATGTCGCTGTACAATGCTGCTCGTGTGCCTCCAATCTCGGGATTTGAAAGTAATTCTACCAATTCTTTGCTTGGAGCCCACTCTCGTCTGCCGCCGTCACTTGGAGAGCGCCAGAACTGACTGTGTTGGTTTGTATTTGCTGCCGAGTAGGCTAATTCCCAGATACTCTCTTTGCTGTTGCTGATATTGTAGAAAGTATTGTAATCTACCAATGCATAGTTTTTATTGCTTATCACTGCCGTTGCCGATGCTTCTGCTTTTTCCCACTCTTCCTGATAGAGGTATACTCTTGCAAGGAATGCGTCTACCGTCGACTGATTGATATGGTTGTTGTCGCTTGTCTCTGAGAGATTGTCCTTCACGCTTAGCAGATCTGAAACTATTGCCTTGTAGACCTCTTTTTGTGCTGTCTGCTTTACACCGTCGAACTGTGTAGGCGAGGTTGTTGCTTCGTATACCAGAGGTACATTGCCCCAGGTTCTTGCCAGATCAAAGAATGCTAATGCTCTGATGACTGTAGCTTCTGCCACTATGCGAGCCTTGCTCTCTTCTGAGATATTTGTCAGGCTGTTGGTTCTGTCAATTACCTGATTGGCTTGGTTTACTGTGGCATAAATACCATTCCATGAGTATTTTAGTAACTGATTATCTGATGCTATACTGTGTATGTCAAAATCGTAATAGTAATTCAACGATCCTGTCCAAGTCACATTGTCACTTGAAAGATAGGCTCCTGCCAAAAAGTAGCGGCCACCGTAATATTCGTCAGTCGTAAGCTGATGGTATGCTCCGTTCAATGCTTTTGTAGCTGATTTCTCATTTACGATTACTCCCGCATCTGATACTGCATCAAATGGCTCAAGTTCTAGTGCATTTTCGCACGAGGTGAGTGCCGCAGCTATAAGTAGTATATTTATTGTATTTCTCATTGTATTCCTTTTTTTGTTGATAAGTATTACAAGTTAGCTGAGATGCCGAACGAGAATGTTCTTGGTTGTGGAGGCAATGCGAAATCAAGACCTTGTACTGTAGAATGTGAATAGTCTGATGCCGCATTAGTCTCTGGATCTGCTCCCGAGTAACCTGTCCAGGTGACAAGGTTTGTGACATTGAAGTATACTCTTACGTTCTCGAAGCCTGCCTTTGCTACAGCATTCTTTGGTAGGGTATAGCCGAGAGAGAGGCTCTTGATTCTTGCAAATGATCCGTCTTCAAGGAATCTGCTGCTCTGGAAACCGTTGTTCTGACTGCCGTCGGCATTGGCTATAGTCTTTGCTCTAGGAATGTCTGTAATGTCGCCAGGTTTTGTCCACCTGTCCATCTGTCCTTCCCACAAGCCCCAGTTTGTACCTCTCACACCGCCATGCTCTTGGAAGAAGCGGTTCATGTTGAATACATCGTTGCCTACCGAGAAGTTGATGAGGAACGAAAGGTCAAGGTTCTTGTACTTAAGGGTATTTCTCAAGCCTCCTGTGAAATCTGGCCACGCATCTCCTACGATCTGACGGTCTGCTGTGTTGATTTTACCATCGTGGTTGACGTCTTCGTATACTGCGTCACCAGTCTGTGGGTCGACTCTCAACTGTTTGTAGAGCCAGAATGAGTAGAGAGGCTTGCCTTCCTCAAGTAGTACCCAATCTCTGTCGTACTGAGAGAATGCTACTGGCAATTTCTCGATCTTATTGCTGTTGTGTGTTATATTGAAAGAACTAGTCCACTCAAAATCCTCATTCTTGATGTTGGTCGAACTTATCTGTAGCTCTATACCCTTGTTGCTTATCTCGCCTAAGTTGCTGTATATCGACGAGAATCCTGTCTTTGCTGGTATAGGAGTCTCAAGAAGAAGGTCTGTTGTGTATTTGTTGTAGTAGTTGAATTCTACCGAGAGTCTGTTGTTGAGCAATCCAGTCTCGATACCTATATTCCACTGCCTTGTCGTCTCCCACTTCAGGTCGTCGTTTGCCAGCTGAGTGTGTAGTAGTCCTGCCTGGTCGTTATATACACCCGAACCGTCCCAGAGACCTCTACTTGCAAAATCGTCAATTGACTGGTTACCTGTCAGACCAATACTTCCCTTAACTTTCAATGCGTTGATGCTTGTCCATCCTGCTGCGAAAGCTTCTTTTGATACTACCCAGGCTGCTCCTACTGATGGGAATACGCCCCAACGGTTGTTGCTACCGAATCTTGATGAAGCATCGGCTCTGACGTTTGCCTCGAGAGAATATCTGTCAAATAGGCTGTAGTTCAATCCGAGGAACCACGATATTAATGACGACCGCGATTTTGAGGTAGAACTGCTTGTTACTGATGCTGCACCTAGCTCTTCGAAACTATCGCTAGGGAAACCAGAACCGTTGATGGTTGTCGTAGCGTAGCCGTTCTTTTGTACCGAGTTGCCAAGGAATGCCGAGAAGAACTGGTTTGGTGTGAAATCTTTGTAGAAGTTGAGAAGCTGCTCGGCTGTGAAAGTGTAGTTGCTTGTCCTTGCATCTGTAGCACTGCCGTCGGGCTGACCATCTGCTAGTTCGGTATTGAAGTATCTTTTTTCATGATAGTCGTTGTAATCTATGCCGTATGATGATTTGAACGACAAGCCTTCTGCCAGTTTGAACTTGATATTGATATTGTTGATATCTCTCAATCCGTATGCGTGGTGATTGTTATTTTCTATAATCGCATATATATTGTCGAAAATACCATATCTTGCATAAGAACCATCTTCGTTGAAAGGATTCAGAATCGTAGACTGGTGTACTGCAGCTTGAAGAATACCCTTAGGACTATTTGCTGTGCGTGACAGACTACGTCTTGTTCTGCTCAATGCGTTCGAAGTCGAGATAGTTACATATTTATTGATTTCATGGTCGAGGTTAAAACGGAATCCGAATCTTTGGAAATCCTGTGTCTTTACTATAGCTTCTTGGCTATTGAAATCTACACCGAGAAAGTAAGTCGTATTTTTGTTGCCACCAGAAATAGATGCACTATAGTTCTGTTGCTTTGCTGTACGGAAGAGAACATCTATACGATTGTATGTAGGCTGTTCTTGTGGTGTGCCTAGTCCGCCCTCCGATTTTGAGCGGTAGGGTACTAAGTTAGGGTCCTTGCCGTCGTTTATCCAAGCCTCATTGATTATCTGTGCAGTCTCAGGACCAGTAGCTAGGTTCCACAACTTAGCAGCTTTAGCCAGACCATATTCCGCTGTGACGTTTATCTTAGTAGCTGTCTCTTTTTCACCACGCTTTGTTGTGATAAGGATAACACCATTGGCACCTCTAGAACCGTAAATAGCTGTTGCCGTTGCATCTTTCAATATCTCAACCTTTTCGATATCGTTTGGGTTGATATCAGAAAGAGGGTTTGTTGTCTGACCACCTATGGAGATAGTCTGCAACGATTGAGAGTTGAAAGGTATTCCGTCTATGATGTATAGAGGGTCGTTACCAGCATTGATTGACGTTGAACCTCTTAATCTAAGGAATACTCCAGAACCAGGAGCACCAGATGAGCCAGTTACTATGAGTCCGGCAGATTGGCCCTGCAACTGCTCTGTGAAACTAGTAGCTGCTGTTGCCTTGAGGTCCTTACCATCTACAGAATTGACAGCTCCGGTGAACGAACTACGCTTAACCTGAGAATAGCCTGTTACAACCACCTCGCTGAGAAGATCGGCATTGTCGCTCAGGTAAATCTCTACCTCTTCCTCAGGGTCATATACCTTGACTTCCTGATGTCTGTAACCTACAAAATCGACTGTCAGTGTAGCAGGTATATTCTTTACTGTGATTGTAAAGTTGCCGTCGAAATCTGTAGCTGCTGCATTTACTGTATTGGCCTCTACTACAGTGGCTCCTATGATAGGTTCGCCAGTCGCGCCGTCTGTAACCTTACCATTTAAGGTTGTTTTTTGAGCGTATGCTCCCCCTATCGCTGCAATCCAGACTGTTGCAGCAATCAATATCTTTGATATGCTCATATTATTATTCTAACTATTTTATGATGTGTGTGGTGTATGTTGAGCTTTATTTTGAAGCAAGACGTGTGCTTATCAATGTGCTCTGAACCTGTGCCAACTTATAGTCGAGCTGTAAGAAGCCGAAATCGTGATTTGCCTGCTGGCCATCGCCAAGGATGAATGAGAGGAAGTTGTTGGCTTCTGTGCTAGCTTTAGCTACTACTACGTTGAGTCTAGCTACTGGAATGAGATCTACATCTTCTTCCTCGAGCAATTCTATTATTGCATCAAGGTTACCGCTTTGCAATGCTACCTCCTGACGTTTCTTCAACTTCAATGGAAGTATAGTCAAGTCGCTTTTCAACTGACGAGACTCAAGGTCGTATATGTATGTGAGGTTATTGATTGTAATCTGCTCCTTGTCCTCGTTGAGGGCGCTAAGGAGATAGAGGTCGTCACCTGCAATCCTGTTACCTCTGAAGTCAGCTGCTTCGTGACCGAAATATTTAGCATAGATAGCAGCGCCAGCATTCTTACCCGAACCACTGACAACCTTGAACTGGTCGGTCCAGAGAGCCTTGCCTCTTCTGTATAGTTTCTCTTCTGCAGATAACTCAAAGAAGAGGTGCTTAAGGTCTTTTTCACCAAGTTCTTTGTCTTGAAGCTCAGAATAGAGAGGATTCTCTGCAGCTGTCACAGGTAGAAGAGCATATTTTGCTACTGCTACGGCATCTCTGTCAGCTGCTACTTCGTTGCCCGTTACCACGAGGTCTGCATTCTGAGCAGCCTTACCCGATACGATGCGAATCTCTACATTCTCATTCTGCTTCTCGTAGTCACTTATCCAACGCTCTACCAAACCCTTGCTGAACTTTGATACGCTCAATGTGATAGTTGTCTTTGTCTCCTGTGCAAATACGTTTGCCGCAAATACTACTGATAATATGGTGATGAATATCTTTTTCATGTCTTTATTGTTTTGTGTTGTTATTACTGTTATTCTGTTGTTGTCTGTTTGATTTATTCTTTACCGTGTTTGTCGCTTTCCCTCAGCAACACATTCGTCCGCAACATCGATGCATATTGTTGCTACTATGTTCTTGACTCTGTGTCGTCCATTGTTTCTGTGTAATTGTTTTCGTTGTCATTCTTTCTTCTTTTTTTATTTGACATTGCAAAGCTACGGCAGTTGTATACTTCTACCAACGAAACGCAAAACAATAGAATTATCTATCTGATACATTAGTTGTTGTAGAATATTATTCCATATACTATTGCGAAACGCCCATTTTGAAGAATGATTATTCCACGCATTCTATAGAGCATCATAAAAAGTACAAGCTAGAGCGAGTACGATTATATAGAGGGTTCGCGATAGACTCTCTCTACACTCGGTCTAGTATAAGAGAAGTCCCTTGTTCATCGTAAATTTTTTATTTTGTAGGTCATGTGTATACACTGTCTACACTCGGTCTAGTATAAGGGAAGTCCCTCGTTCATCGTAAATTTTTATTTAAATGGAGCAATAAAACAACGAGCCGACATCTATTGGATGCCGACTCGTATATTATGATTGTCAATTAAAAGCCCCCCTTAAAGTCGTTATGCTTATATGCTGAAGTAGCCCACAGCTTTCTCCAGTTTGTTGGCCAATTCTGACAGCGTGTTAGCCATGCTAGACAAACGCTCCGCAGCAGCAGCGTTCTGCTGTGTAATCAGATTCATTTCAGATACAGCAGTATTAATCTGCTGAGCGCCGACATCCTGCTCCTGGCTGGCGGCTGCTATCTCGTTTACCAGAGAGCCAGTCTGCTCTATTTCCGGCACAAGTGCTGAAATTACCTCTCCACATTTCTCCGAAGCCTGAGAACTCTCGCCGACAAGCGACATAATCTCATCAGCCGATTCTTTGCTGATTTCCGCCAACTTACGTACCTCGCCAGCTACGACAGCAAAGCCCTGACCGGCGTTACCAGCGCGAGCCGCCTCCACAGAAGCATTGAGAGCCAGGATATTTGTCTGCTTGGCTATGCTCTCTACTATAGTTATCTTTTCTGCTATGGCATGCATCTTTTCTATCGTGCCATTTACTGCTTCAAGACCATTCTGACTGTTCTTTACCGAGTGCTCTGCTATCTGTGAAGTGCGTTTCGCATTCATAGCATTCTGCTTGATGTTAGACGCTATCTCTTCAATAGTAGAAGCCACTTCCTCTGCCGAAGCAGCTTGAGAGTTAGACCCAGAAGATACACTCTTACTAGCTTCGTTGATAAGCGATGCTGTGTCCAGTACCTCTGAACAAGTGTATTGTATGTTCTTGATTACCTCGTGCAAACGTTCAGACAATTCAATGAACGACTTACCCAGCATACTTACCTCGTCATCGTGCTTGGTAAGGTACTTGCGATATTTATTGGTAAGCCATGAGCCAGTCAGATCGCCAGACTGCATAGCTTTAGTCGCCTTAGTCACTATATTTATTGGATTGCCTATCAATTTGCCAATTCCAAATGCCATAAATGCAGATATGACTATTATAAGTATACCTACCCATAACAACATCTTGGCCGTATTCCAGAACTCAACCAATATTTCGCTCTTTATACATTGTATAGAGATAATCCAGTCCGTATCGGCAATAGGGCAGTAGCCAGTAATGATCTCCGTTCCTTGGTATGTGTAGAAACCGTTTCCCTGTTCATTGGCAATAGCCTCTACAATAAAGTCGTGCAGAAACTCATCGTTGAGCATATTGCAAGATATCATTACCAAATCTGGTACCTCGTGAGCTATGACAGCTCCGTCACGACGAATTACGAAAGGAGATTGCGTGCCGAATTTAATCTGCGCCATCTGATACGACATCTCTTTTGCTTCGAGTCCTTCTACAAAGACACCTATAAGTTCATCGTTCTGATTTATGATTGGCGCCGAATATACAAGCGTATTATCCTCAGTAAGCCTGTTTTTTACAAGTTGAGGCTGAGTAGCGGCTCGAGTCTCTATGCACTTCTGAAAATAATCCCTGTCGCTGATGTCAAATTGCTCAAGTGTCGATGATATACAGTTGCCTTCTGTGTCGGCTATAAAGAAATTACGTATCACAGCATCACCTTGCACCATATTATTTATAGACCCGATGATAGCCTTTATCCTGCTGTCATTCACGTCTATACTCTGAAGCTTCTTAAAATCTCCCGACGCAGCAAATACCGAAGCTTCTGACTGACGCATATTAATCATCGAGCGTATTTCTCGCGAGAGAATATTAGCATCTCGCAAAAGGACCTCTTCCGTTTGGGCTATCTGATGTGAATACACCCTTATCTGGGCAATCAAGGTAAGGGTGATACAGATAACCGTAGTAAGTATGGTAATAAAAAGCGTCAATCGTGTGCTGATATGCTTCAGGTCAAACGCTTTTTTGAATCTCTTATCTATATCGAATAGCATATTCTTTATCTTTACGTTTCTCTTTTATACAAGAGCCGACCCTTTTTAGTTTGAAAAAGAAACAAAAAATATTTACAGCAACATGTCACTTTTTGCTCGTTTGACTTGTTTTATAAATGAATCGGTTCTAAAAACAAAAACAGTAACTAAAAAATCAAGAACAATGAGCATCATTGAAATGATAATGGTAATGGTCGGCATAATCGGCGAACTAGTATTTGTTTTGGCTGACACTATTGCTGAAATGATATATGTTTTAGTACCTTAGTATGTCACCTTTCCGCGATTCGTCTTGTTATATAGATGAATCGGTTCAAAAAGAATAAAAACAACAATAAAGTATAACTTATAAAAACACAATAATATGAGCGAAACATATTTGGCAGGTATTATCATCGTATTGCTGACATCTGTAATTTTTCCTATCAGCATTGTCCTCATCGTATCTAGGCGCAAAATGGCTTCAGAGAGAATTAGAAAGGAGATTATCCTTGCTTCTCTTGAGAAGAATGCCAACTTAGATGTAAAGGAGTTGGTAAATAAGATGAATGAGTCGAAGAAACTCCTAAAAGAGAAGTTAATCAGCAAACTCGAGGGTGGTCTCATCACATTGTTCATTGGAATCGGGTTGTTGATTGCAGCTTGCTTGGCGTCAACTGTAGGTGGCGTTAGATGGATGTTGTTCAATTGTATCATGGGAGGTATTGTCTGTACCGCTGTCGGCATAGCTCTTCTTATCAGCTATTATATAGGTAAAAGGATGTTGGCCAAGGAGATAGAAGCTGAAGAGAAAGAAAAGTGTAATAAATAACGATGACTAGAGATCAGTTCACAGCATTGGTACAGAGGGAACAAGGAGCTCTGCGTGGTTTCTTGCTGGCCCTGTGCGGAGGAAATCGGGAAGAAGCCGATGATATCGCACAAGACACCCTCGTCAAGGCTTATCTCTCATCATCAGGCTATCAGGAACAAGGTAAATTCAGATCGTGGATATTCAAGATTGCACATAATACATTCTTGAACCATAAGGCAAGCACTAAGATATCAGAAGATATTGATACTGCGCGAGGTGTAATGGGCACGGCAGAGGCCGACTCCGCCTTTGAGCATCAGGGGTTATATATGGCACTGTCTACCTTGCCAGCCAAAGAGCGCTCTTCAATAGTAATGTTCTACATGAATGGCTATAGCATAAAGGAAATAGCCAGTATCACAGATTCTTCTGAGGATGCTGTAAAAAAGCAACTCTCTCGCGGTCGTGATAAACTAAAAGAAAAACTGAAGATATGATGAAAGATAAAGCATTGGAGGATCTGTTCCTCGCTTCCAAACCTACCTTTGATGATACAGACGACTTCATGAAGGCATTAAACAAACGCCTCGATGCCGTTGAGTATATCAAGCAGCACGAAGAGGCGACCATTCGTCGCTATAGATATATAATGCTAGTTGCCTTTATTCTCGGCATCCTCTGTGGGGGAGTCATTATAGCGTTGTTATTCTCTATGCCAGCAGAGGTGTCACTCTTCTCGTTCAATTCCGAGAGTGCTTTGCTTCTTTTCATAGAAAATAATTCCAGACTTATAGTTACAGTAGCCCTTTCTCTACTCACTTGCTATGGTATCGTGAACGTCGTAGACATGATCGCTAGCATAAGAGAGATGAGAGATGTGCGGATTCGCACGGTATAGATGTGCGTTTTCGCACATGTGTGCGGATTCGCACAGTTGACTATTTATATATGTGCGGGTGTAAAATTCAGATAATCAGAACATTGTGTATTTGGCATGCTTTTTGACATTGCAATAAGGCAAAAATAATATTCATTATGTTTTCTCATTATCTGAAAATTGCTCTCCGTAATCTTGGTAAGTACCGCCTCCAGACGGTAATTTGTCTTGTCGGTCTCTCCGTAGGCATGACTTGCTTTGCCCTTTCTTCTCTATGGCTTAGCTATATCAATTCGTTTGAAGATTTCATAGAAGATGCAGACAGAACATACCTTCTATCAGAAGGTAGTGCAAAGTTCCAGCCTGATTGTGCAGATTATGGAGTCCGAGATGCTATAGCAGAAAAAATTGAGGCACTTAAGAAATACTGTCCTGAGATAGAGGAATTGTACGTATGGCATCCTGATGGAGTCAAATTCAAGGATGTGGATGACTATATGCAAATAGACTATGGACCATCGAATCTCAGCAAAATACTCAATCTCAAGATTCTGTCAGGTCGAGGTGAACTTCTTGCGCCAAATGAAATACTGGTTCCACGTAAATGGGCAATAGATAAGCTAGGACAAGAGGATGTAGTAGGCAGGTCATTGACTCGTTTGGATTGGAGCAATAGACCAGTGGAGGAGGTTAAGATAGTAGGTGTATTTGAGGATATGCCTGGCAATTCAGCATTGTTTACACCTGACAAGTGCTTTGGATTGTGGAACGGTATGTCGCCAAGTGTATATCGAGTCATATTGTGGGCAAAATTATACGAAGGAGTCGACGTGGATGTAGTGTCCAAAAGAGCTGCCGAAACGAAAGTTACTATGTCGTATTACTCCAATTTTGTGACAAGTGAGGTGACTGAGGATGTTAACCTGAAATTTGATTTCCTCCCTCTTCGTAAACTGCGTGTATATTATCCAGATGCCGAGTATTGTTTCAGCAGTAACTATGTCCTGCTATTCTGCGCGATAGGATTATTGGTTATTTTCAGCGCCTTGTGTAATTATTATATAACGATGATTATCCAGGTGCGTATTCGCTGTCGTGCATTGGCTATCAGACGTATGCTTGGATCGGGCAAATGGGGAATAGTCTGGATGAATATCGTTGAGACTCTGGTTATATTTTCCATGTCGGCACTTATCGGAGCCCTTATCATATATTTCGTCAAACCATTTTTTGAGGAGTATGCAGAGATTGCTATGGCTACGGCATCTTTCATTGCTCAGGTTGTGATGTATTGTGTGGTAGTATTGATAGGTTGTGTTGCACTCACGGTGGTTACCACTCTTTATACCATGAAGGTAACGCAGAGAAGTATCCTTTATGGACACCAGTCGCACCATTCCTCTGCTGTTTTGGATGTGGTAAGCAACGTAGTGCAAATATCATTAAGCCTTTGTGTTCTTTTCTGTGTCGCAGTAATGATAATGCAGGTAAGGTATCTCAGCTCATCGCGCGACTTAGGGTATGAAAGACACAACGTATTGAGCATTTTTCGTTGCCCACCGTCATTGATAGATTACGTAAAGAGTTCGCCTTTGGTAGTCGATACGGTATTCTCTTCGTATCCGGTTCTCCCTATGGATATGCTAAAGCCAGTTAAGATTAGTCCCGACAGTAAGACTAATCAGAAGATAGATGTATCCATGGTTGATATTATCCCCAAAGAGATAGATTTCTGGGGATTGAAATTGAAAGAGGGTAGTGCTCCAAGAGCAGATAGCCATGAATTACTCATCAACGAGACCATGGCCAAGATGCTTGATAGAGATAGTATAGTAGGTAGCACATTGGATATTCTTGACTATCATGGAGCAGTGAGCTATACCATTACTGGTGTGCTTAAGAATATCTATTGTTTATCTGTGACGGGAGAGCCGGGTGCATTGTTGTATAGCAATAATTCATACCCGAACGAAGGTGTCGCTATAACGTTTAAGGTAGCTGAAGGCAGCAAGTCCGATTTTCTTTCTGGCATGGAGGAGTTCATGGCCAGAGAGGGTATAGAAGATCAGGTATACAGATTTGTTGATAATGAGCAGCGTTTTGATGAACTGCTCTACAAGGAGTCGTTGTTGCTCGATGTTCTCATCGTCATTGCTGTGGTATCTCTCATAGTCTCTCTCTTTGGTGTCTTTTCGTTGCTCTCGCTCTCGTTGGAGCAACGTAAGAAGGAGATAGCGCTCCGTAAGGTGCATGGTGCAACAGTCTGTCAGGTTTTGACCATGTTCCTTAAAAGGCAGCTTGTTCCTCTTCTTGTCAGTGCTGTCATTGCATTCCCATTAGGTTATATGATTATGAAGGAGTGGCTTTCGTCATATGTCCAGCAGGTGCCGATAGCGTGGTGGCTCATGCCGCTTATTCTTATCGTAGTGGCTGTCATCATTTTCCTTACCGTCATCGGGTGTATCAATTCGGCGGTTAAGCAGAATCCTGCTGAGGTAATCAAGAACGAGTGAGAGCTAATGTAAAACAATAAAGCCATCGAGATGATCGATGGCTTTTGTTTTTTTTGTATCAGCTTTCGAAGATAATCTTCATCTCTTGTGGCAATGGGGAACTTAGTTCTATCGTCCTGCCTGTCGTAGGATGTGTGAACTTTATCTGCTGGGCATGCAGGCAGAGCCTGTCTGCAGGATTGCTCTTGGCTCCATATTTTACATCGCCTGCTAGTGGATGCCCTATATGGGCCATGTGGACTCGTATCTGATTTTTTCTGCCGGTCTCAAGTTCCAATTCGAGTAGGGCATAGCCGTGTTTCTTGTTGATGACTTTATAATGGGTGATGGCTTCTTGCGCCCCTTCATCGTCTTTCTCGCATACGCTTACCTTCAGAGATTTTGGATGCTCTCGTAGGTAGGTATGTATCACACCTTCTTTTTCTTCTGGGTAACCTTCACAAATGGCAACGTATTTTCTCTGCTGGACTGTTTCGTTCCAGTCGCGCTGTAACTCTTCTTGTACAGCCTGACTCTTCGCAAAAAGCAGTAGCCCCGATGTGTCTCGGTCTATTCTGTGAACAATGAATACTTTGTCGTTTGGATTGTAGAATTTCAGGTATCTCGATATGAAGGCGTAAGCTGTCTTGTTCTGCTGCTTGTCTGTCGCCATAGTGAGTAGCCCGGAATCTTTGTTGACCACAATGATGTCCTTATCCTCAAATACTATGCGCACTCCTTGTGGCATCTTGAATTGTGGCTCTGCCTTCGGAAGCATCTGTATGGTCATCCCAGGCTCTAGCATGACGCCGAGCTTCTTGATAGGCTTACCATTGAGGGTAATTACTCCTTTCGAGAGCAACTGCTTGATGGCTGTGATGCTCTTGCCTTGCATATGCTTGCCGAGAAGCTCTTCGATTGTGCACGATTGTTTTACTGATATCTGTGTCCCCTGTCGAGGTTGATGTCTATGTGGATTTCCCATGTCGTCTGTTGTTCTGTTTGTGAGTGCAAACTTAGATATTGTTTTGCAGAATGGCAAATCAGGATTTATACTATAAAAAGACGCCCCATACTATGTATGAGGCGCCCCTGATAATATAATCTGTAATTAATCATCCCTTGAAGTCGCGTACAATCAATGTCGAGTTTGTTCCACCGAAGCCGAATGAGTTCGACAGGAATGTGTCAAAATGAACATTGTCTACTCGTGCGCCAGGAATGTTCAACTTAGCAGTATCCTCATCTGGATTCTCAAAGTTGAGGTTGGCAGCGATGAAGTTGTTCTTCATCATGAGCATAGAGTAGATAACCTCTGATGCACCTGCCATCCACATCTCATGTCCTGTCTGTGACTTTGTAGATGTAACGTATGGCTTGTGGTCGCCAAATACTTGCGCGATAGCCTTAGCCTCGTTTGTATCGCCGATATGTGTAGATGTCGCGTGAGCATTTACATAGCCGATCTCTTTAGGGTTGATGCCCGAAAGACGGATGGCATTCTCAAGTGACTTAGCTGGACCCTCTACGTTAGGTGAAGAGATATGGTCTCCGTTTGATGAGAAACCGTAGCTCAATATCTCACCGAGGATTGTAGCGCCACGCTTTACCGCGCTCTCGTACGACTCGATGATTACTGTAGCAGCACCACCACCTGGTACAAGACCATCTCGGTCACGGTCAAATGGACGGCTGGCCTTTGTTGGCTCTGACTCTCTTGTAGAGAATGCCGAGATACCGTCGAATGAACCGATAGAGAATGGGTTTACCTCCTGCGCACCACCGCAGACTACCATGTCCTGAAGACCGTTGCGGATGAGAAGCGCGCCGAGACCTATAGCATGTGAACCAGAAGCACAGGCAGCAGAAACTGTCATATTGATGCCCTTCAAGTGGAAGAGACAGCCAAGGTTCATTGTTACTGTCGAGTTCATCGACTGGAAGATAGCACCCGAACCTACAAGTGTTGTATCTTTCTTGATTCGCATTGTATCTACGCTCTTTACAACAGCATCTGCCGATGAGTCATTACCGTAGAGCAGACCTACATCGTGCTTGTCAAGGTAATCTTGGTCAATGCCAGCGTGTGCCAATGCATCGCGTGTTGCTAGGTAAGCATATTTAACCTCGTCTGCCATGAAGTTGCGCTGCTGACGGGTTACAATACCTTTCAAATCTGGTACAGGTACATTAGCTGTCAAGGCAGAACGGAAGCCCATATCCTTGCGTGCCTGATCGAAAATTATACCTGATACGCCATTATAAAGTGAATTCTTTACTTCATCTAGGGTTGTACCAAGGCATGAATAGATGCCCATACCCGTGATTACTACTCTCTTTTCCATAATGGGTTAATATAGTGAATTTGTTTGTTATCAATTAATTATACTCCACAAAAAGGGTTTTAGCCCTTCTTATCCGATGCTAATTTCAGTCTTTTTTCTGAATTACGGAACACTTTGGTGCAAAATGGGTGTTTATACCCATACCGTCACTTCTAGTAATCTCGTCTCGTCTGTTTCTTGGTTCATCAGCCATCTTACCCCTTTTGTGGCATCGCTGATACTCACATTCATATATTTCACTCCGCAGTCTTTGCACCATCCTTCTCCGCTCGTGCGGTGCTTCCCTCCGATATATGTGTCGCTTACTGGCGATTTGCCCAGCCCCTTGAGCCCTTTGAATATCTCTCCGCCGTAGTCGTTTATCAGCATTATCCTCAGGTTCTTGGGTAAGTGTGTATTCCATAGCGCATTGTGGTCGTAAAAGAAGCTTAGATCGCCTGTAATGCATACTACGCGCCCGTTTTCACTTCCAAGTGCTATCCCCACAGCTTGGGATATGGTGCCTTCTATGCCGTTTACTCCTCTGTTGCATGTGGTCAGTCGTGTCTTCCCCGCATCGTGAAATTCGCTCTTTTGGGCATAGCGTACCGACGAACTGTTGGCAAGGACTAGCGCGTCTGTGCGTCGTATCGCTTTCATCAGCTTGTCTGCTATCTCTTGCTGATTCTTGTGGGGATAATTGTATCTCCTGTTCTCCCACGATGCATAGTATTCTGCTTCACTTTCTTGCCCCTCGCCTGCATACGGCAGTAAGGCAAAGAATTCTTCTGCTTTGTCTACTAGTATGCGCCGCGTTAGTTTCATAAATGTGTCTGGCATCTCTCTGCTCGCCCAATGGTCTATCCTCCAGACATTCTTTATGTTTTGCTGCCGCAGCCATTGCTTCAGTTTCTTGGAGATGATATGCCCGCCTAGATAAACGACCATGTCTGGCGCTATTGCCTCTTCTGTGGGGTCTATGTCATATTTTTCTCCCGTGACGCAACGTCTTGGTAGGTTGGAGAGCGATTCGGCAAGGACAACAGTCTCTCTCTTGTTTTTCCTTTTTGTCAGCTCTTGGGCAAGGTCGTAATATCCTTGTCCCACTATTACCATCCTGCGCTTGGCATCTGCCCATTCTTGTAACGCTTCTTTTTCTAATGGTGCACATTTTGGGGGCGCCTGTCTGACTGTCCGCTCGCCTTCGTATATCAGCTCGCTGTCTGACTCAAAGTCAAATAGTGGCTCTCTCAGCTGTATGTTGATGTGCCCTGGTTTGTTGGAATTTATAACGTACCCCAATACCCGGTTCATCTCACGGTTGTTGTACCACTCTCGCTCTTCATCTTCTTCGACGTGTGGCAATATGTCACAGTATTCTGCATATTTCCCATACGCGCCGGGTTGTGTCATGGTCTGACCGTCCATCTGGTCTATCCACTCTTTTGGTCGGTCGGCTGATATTACTACAAGGGGTATATTCCTATGGTACGCTTCTACTACGGCTGGGTATACATTGGCAACGGCAGTGCCGCTTGTTACGCATACTGCTACTGGCTTGTCTGTTATCTCTGACAGGCCAATGGCAACAAATCCTGCACTTCTCTCGTCTGTCACTGGGTGTACCGTGTATGTGTCGGAACATCTGGCAAACGCATCTGCCAAAGGTGCATTGCGTGAGCCGGGACATACTACCACATGTCTAATGCCAAACCTATATAATAATGATGTTATCAGCATGAACCTTTCTCTTTTTGTTGTGCAAAGATAGCTCAATAGCGACAAAAAGAGGGAGCTCCTGTTAAAAAATTAGGAGCTCCCTGTATTGTGATGTCATTAATGTATTAGCGAACCACTACCTTTGTGGCTTTGCTTCCCTTTACAATGTATACACCTTTGCTCAACATGCCGTTGAGTCTTGTCACATCTTCACCCATGAGGTTGTATATGCGTACATCTTCTGTAGCGATTATCTCACGACCGCGAACATATATACTGCCGTCAGCTTCTACCTCTGCAATGCCTGTAGATATTTCCACTTTACCATTGATAGAAACGGTAGTATTGCTGAGGTTAAGATGCTCATATCCTAAGCATGGGATATAGTTCTTGCCTTCCTCTCCTTCGATGGCTACCTTACCAGTGAAGTTGCAATTGCTGATGTCGTTATTGTCACCCATAATCAATACGTATACATCATCATTTTCGCCTTCTTTTGTGTCACAGCGTCCGTCAGAGAGTGTGAGTGCGATATCAAAATTATCAATAGTCAGATTCTTGATAGTCTGATTACCGTATGCGCAATAATCACTCGCAAAAGGGTAGTTGCCCTTGAAGTTTGATATTGTATGACCGTGACCATCTATTGTCATCTCTGTATAATTATCGAATGGCAGCAAAGCACGTGTTGGTGTATAGCTAGATAAATCTATGTCACTCTCAATGCTGATTTCGTTGTCCCAAAGTTTTTCGTCCTCGTATAGTTCCCATAGGGTATCAAAGTCACTAGCCTTGGTGACGATATACTTGTAGCAATAATTGCACGAAAAGTACTCGTCATCTATGTCGTGATTGGTAAGCTTGATGCGGTAATTATCCAAATTCAAGGAATTATCCATAGGGTTACATAATTTACGCAGCAAACTAGTTCTGTTTGTCCATGAAATTTCCCATTGTCCATTTTTATATTGCTCATAGCACCAGCAAGGATACTCTGAAGTGTATGGGATGTCGAATTCTTCGGCGAGGTCTACTGTATTCACTTCCATACCATCTTTATCGACTACCTTGATGGTTGTCTTGCCAATATATTCATATACTGCACCCACTCCTTTAAGTCCTTTGTCGCCGCCAAAAAGCTCCGTAGTGATTACGTCGCTGGACTTTACTGTTGTTCGGTTTCTCCAGCCAGACCTATGACTAGGCCAAAAATACCAGCCTACTTCGTCGTCTACCTCAGGTCCCACTCTTCTGTATTTTTGGGAGTCTGGAGATGTTGTTTGATCTATGATATTTTGTACGGTTGTTTCACCGTAGGTAACAGTGATTGTTTGAGCGTTTGTTATGGGTACTGGGTCCTCGTAAAAAAACTCATTGTCACCAATTTTTACGGTGGCTATGATATCTTTATAGAACGGAAAATCCTCGCTAGTAGGCGCTTCCTCCGCATACGCAGTCACAGGAGCACACAAAGCGAGCACACTGATAAGTACAAAAAATAAATGTTTAAGCATGTTATTGATTATTTGTTATTGTCTGTTTGTTTAAGAAATGTATGAATCAACTAGTAGTTTTTTTATAGTAGTTATTCGTTAGTACATTTCTTATGTTGTCTATAATGTCTTATTGTTTGTTTTTCAGGGCACAAAGATAATCATTATTTTGCCAAATTGTTCACTTGGTGTCATAAAATATCTCTTTTAGATGCCGCAATCCGTCAGGAATAGTTCTCAAATGGGGTTTCTGTCCTCGGGGACGTAAATCTCGCCTTAGCGTAATGGGAATCTGACCTATGCTGATTCTGTTCTGTGCTGCCTTGCCTATCATCTCTGTCGCAAATTCCATGCCGTCGGCATCGCATTTTTTGGCTATTGCCGACCAGGCTGTCTTGGAGATGGCTCTCAGCCCACAGTGAAAATCTTTTACGTCTGTATTGTACCTGATTCTTCCTAACGCCGATAGTATGGGTACTCCTATATATCTGTGTGCCCACGGCATGGCTCCCTTTTCTATCCTTCCCCCAAAACGGTCTCCTATTATCATGCCGTATCCGTTCTCTTCTATCATTTTCACCATCTTGTCGGCTTCTCTGAAGTCGTAGCTCCCGTCGGCATCTGCCATGACTATCACTTCTCCGTTGGCTGCTGATAGCCCCGCACGTAGCGCCGCACCATAGCCTTTTTGCACAACGGCTACCACCCTGGCACCGTTTCCTTCTGCTGTCTCTATGGAGCCGTCGCTGCTGCCGTTGTCTGCGACTATTATCTCATACTCTGTCCGCTCGTATAGCTTGCCCGCCATTTCTCGGGCTTCTGATATGACGCTGGGCAGAGTGCTAGCTTCGTTAAGGCAGGGTATGACAAAGGATAGTTTCATCGCTTTCTGTTCTTGTTCTGTGCCTTTACTGCAGCTTTGCTGCCTTTCTCCTTCGATGTCACTACGTATATCATCGAAATAAGCGCAAATACTGTTACAGCTAATGCCCTGTATGTGAAGTATTCATGTAAATACGAATGGTTGCTTAGTACGAAAAAGCGTACTATAGGCATTGCTGCTAGTAGCGACATTATTGCCAGGAATGTCTTGTCTTCTTTTCGCTTCAAAATATAAATCAATGACACAGCAATAGCTGTGATAATCAGAAAGATAAATACACCTTTCCACGCTATTGTCTCTTCGCCTCCCATCATCGTGGAGATATTGGCTGCCGGCGCCCTGAAGAATACTTCCATAGGGGTATAGTCTGAATCGGTCTCTCCGTTTATCCTGACTCCCGCTGCGGATATGGCTGCCGTAAATTTATTTTCTCCTAATACCAGACTGGCTAATGTCCACTTACTGAGGAATGTAGCTAAATACGACGCCCCCCATGCCGTGAATATCTTTGCCATCTGTATAATCTCTTGCTTCGTCTCTCTTATCTTCTTGTCTTGCTGCCGCATGACGTATACTATCGCTAGCGGTAGGGCTATGGTGAGTAGCTCACAGGTGAGTATGTCGAAAAAGGCTATCAATACGCCGCTTACTATCCAGATCTTCATGTCGGTCATCACTTTTTCGTGATTCTTGACGCAGTATATGGCTGTTATAAGTCCTACTAATACTGCTGGTATATATTCAACGGCTAATCTGATATTCCATATTTGTACACATGCTAGTGCAGCTAAGGTCATCATCGCTATGGCTCGCCTCTCTTTTCTGTATAGTACCCAGCATAGGCATGCTAGTAGTGCCATACATACCGACATTAATATAATCCTTATATTTACAATGTTTGTGAAAACGTGTAGTGCTCTTAGGTATATCACGTCTCCATGCCAATATCTGGTATAGTCGGTATTGGGTTCTACTCCTTTGTTGACGCTGGCATAGAAGCCGTAGTTCTCTCCGTAATCTCTCTTCTCCGTGTTGCCGTCGTAGTATCTGCTGTCTAATATGGCTTTGATGGGGTTCTCGTCTGTCATATTCCACATTACCCCTAGCTCAATGACGTCTGCATAGTTGTCGCTCAGCGAGTTGAACTTATTGCCACTGTTGAATTCTTGTGGCTTTACCATCTTGTATTCAAGGGAACTCTTTATGGTATTTTCTCTTATCGCATCTTGGGGAATCAATGCCGATGCAAGGAACAGGATAATTAGCCCTGCTAATGTCAATATGAATGTTGTTATATTTTTAATCATTCGCTGTCTGTCTTCTTGGGTGCAAAGATACCGCCTTAACCTATAATCTCATAATATTTTTTTGACTCGTATTGTTGAAATATCCTAAATTTGCCCACACATAGCATTAAATGTCAGAAACCATGAAAAAAAACGTCATCACAGTCATCATCATTTTGATAGGCTTTTTGCTTCTTCAGATAGTCTGTAATATCGGTCTGTTCGATGGCCCCGAGGGTAGCGGATATACTCTCGCTGCGTTAATCAGACCTGCTTTTTTTGAAGAGTACCCCGAATATAAACCTCTCTGGAGAGGTTTGATGGCTTTCATCATCATAGCTGCCACCATGGCTCTCATTTGCCCTGTCCGTAAGATTTGGAGCGAATTGGGCCTCGGAATGAAGGGTTTCCTTAAGGGGTGGGGCATCGGTATCGCTCTGTGTATCCCTATGTTTGTAACCAACGCTATAGCAGGTCAGTTCGTCTTCTCTTGGAAGACTCTTTTCTTCTCTGCTCTTTGGCCGGGTTTCTTCGAGGAGGTCACTTTCAGAGCTTTCCCTTTCGGACCGCTGTACCGTAGGTGTAAGTGGAATTTCTTCTTGGCTATTATCGCCCCTACAATCGTATTCGCATCGGGTCATCTTTATCAGTCGCACGATTTCATTTCTGGGCTGCTCACCGTCGCAGTCACAGGTATCGGAGCCTTATTGTTCGCTTGGCTCTACGTGGAATGGGATTTCAACCTCTGGGTTCCTATCGCCCTCCACGCTATGATGGATGCCGCTTGGTCTCTCTTCCCTGTCGGCGACGAGTCTTATGGCGCTACGGGTAATACCATAACTAATGTAGGACGCGCCATCACCATCGTCCTTACCATCGCTCTCACCCTCTGGCATCGCCACAACAAGAAGAAAAACGCTGTTGTATAAACTGTTTCGTGCTATATGTTGCTTAGGGCATATAGTGGTACAATTTCTACATGACGCATACCGTCAGCATCTTCTTTGTCAAAATAGTCAAACGCACCAAAGTTCTCAAGCGATGTCCTTATAGCATTGCTTGAGTGCTTTTTTCGCATGAACAACCATAAACTTTGCATCCCTCCTTGCGTACTTGCTTTCACCTCTATCGGTAAAACTTTCCCGTTGTTGGCAATAAGATAATCTATTTCTGCATTGCCGTTACGCGACATATTTTGCCAATAGTGAATATCTGGCTTCTGAAAACTATCTTGATATTTGCGCAATTCTAACCCGGCAAACATCTCTGATGCCGAACCTTTGTTTACAAAGTCTGTTGCCGACGATGTAATTATCTCGGATGCTGCAATACCAAGCATTGTTTGCATGAGTCCTAAGTCGAAGAACAGATATTTTACATAGGCGTCATTTTCTTCTGCACCTAATGGCACCCCATTACCATCACTATGTTTTACAGGTACTGTCAGCCCTGCCAGCGTAAGCAGATGAAGTGCATCTTTTATGATATTCGTTTTAGTGTCGGTCGATACCTGTGAATATACAAATTTTGTTCCTGCTTGTAGTGCAACGGACCTAAGCACTTGTTGTAATACAATAGGTGAAACACGCCTCTTGTATTTTGAAAAGTCATCAAGATATGTGTCTAGTATATCATTGTGTGTTCTTGTGACGTCAATGTAACTGCGCGTCTCTATCCATTGCGATACAGCGTCTGGCATTCCGCCGACTAAATAGAATGTTCGTAGATGGTCAGTTAATTGATTATGCGTAACCTCGGGCAAGGGATTGCTTGATGTCGCTTTCTTCTTGAACTCGACAAGCATATCAAGTCCTTGCGCCATAAGAAATTCATCAAATGAGAATGGGTACATATAGAGCGATCTGATTCTTCCTACGCCAAACGATGGCAGTTCCTCAAGCGCAAATTCAAGCAACGATCCTGCAGCTATAACATGTAGCTCTGGATAATCTTCCTTGAAATAGCGCAACGACATAATCGCCTCTTTTGATACTTGTATTTCGTCTATGAAAAGTAATGTCTCTCCAGGGATAATGGGTACTGCTAGTGTTCCGCTAAGTTTCTCACACGTTCTTTTTACATCTATATCCTCAGTAAATAGCTGTCGCATCGTTGGCTGTTTTTCGAGATTTATCTCAACGAAATATGTGAATGTTCTTCCAAGTTCCCTGACAGCAGTCGATTTGCCAACCTGACGAGCACCTCTGATCAATAATGGTTTGTGTTGGGCAGAATCTTTCCATTTGAGTAATTGTTCGTCAATATGTCGTTTGAAATATGCCATAAATTTATTCTCTGGTAAAAAATCCAAGGCAAAAATATCGCGTTTTGGCATAAAATCCAAGGCAAAAACTAAAATCCAAGGCAAAAACTTGACGTTTTGGTAAAAAATCCAAGGCAAAAAATAATAGCCGCAAAAAATTAGAGGCGCTGCTCTTAAGCAACGCCTCTATAATTTTTCTCGCCAGAAACTTCCTGATTAGTTGAGTCTCATGCCCGATAGATTGTATTTCTTGCCATCGCGTATAATCACTACCTTGCCGTTCTCTATGGTCTTGATAGCCTTATCTCGCTTAAAACCACCATGTCCGTAAGAGCGGTTTATATGACCACCTTGCAAATTGATTATAAATGGCGTGTTTGGGTCCGCAAAGTCCTTTCCTTGCATAAGTGCTACGAGTTCTTGTTCCGAAGTCACATCTGACATCAAACCTTCATTTGTAGCCGTCATATAGTTAATCTTGACAGCCTTACCGTCAGCGCAAACTTTTTGACGAACTGCATCTAATCTGTGACGAACGACATTTTTTGCTGTCCCGTCAGGGGTGTTTCCACACCGTACACCCCCTCTTCCCCAAATAAAAAATTTACGATGAACAAGGGACTTCCCTTATACTAGACAGGGTATAGGCAGAGTGTACACATAGCCTACAAAATATAAAAAAATTACGATGAACAGGGTATCGTCTCATACGATCATCGTACGCTGGACTATCTTCTAAGCTACTTTTCTTCGTCTTGACCTCTTCCCTGATACTCTGATGGCGAGACTCCTACCTGGTACTTGAAGTATTTGCCGAATGCAGACTGCGACGAGAAATTCAACTTCTCGGATATTTCGTGAACTGTCAACCCTGAATATCTTAACAGTGATTGCGCCTCCATTATGACAAAGTCGCAGATCCATTCCGTAGCTTTCTTGCCGCTTATATTCTTCACAGTGTCTGCTAGATATTTGGGGGTTATGCACATCTTGTCTGCATAGAACTTCAGTTCTCGCTCTTGTGAGTGATATATCCCGACTAGTTTCACAAATTTGTCAAGGATATTCAGCTTTCTCTTCGATCCGTTGATATCTTCTGCTATGGCAGGCTGGTAGTGATGGTGTAGCTGTATTATCTCGGCCATAAAGGCTGAACTTATATACATCATCAGATTGTCGCTCGTCTCGTTGAACGGCGATTTCATGGTCTTTTCTAATATCGCCAGATAGTGCGACAGATGGTCTATTTCTTTCTCGGGTAACTCTAGCTTTGCTTTCCTGGTTACTTCCCAGGCCAAAAGATGCGAAACTGATAACGGGTCTAAGGAGAGCTTGCGTACAAATTCTGATGAGAGTATTATAGCAAAGGCTTCCAAATCCTTGGTGCTCTTGAGCTGTATGATATTCTCTGGGAAAATAATCAATACTGAGTTCTTGCCTAATTTATATGTATGTAGGTTTATCGAACACTCTAATTCTCCATTAAGACAGACTAGTATGCTGATCGCCTTTAGATGACATGGCGTCTTGAATAGACTCAGGTCTTTGATATGTGATATCATCACCTGATTCTTGTAGTTCACAGATTCGTTCAGAACCTGATGAATTATATTCTCGAGTGTTATGACGTTTCTTTCGTTCATATCTGTGTAATTTGGACGTAAAGTTACGTGTTTTCTTTTCTTCTCCAAGAATAAAAGTTACAAATGGATATTTTTGTTGTATTGTTCTTGTTTTCTCCAAAAAATGCGTAGTTTGTGTTATTTGTTGTTAATTTTTTTATTCTATCTTTGCCTTTGATAAAAAAACCAACTGGAATATACCTTAAAATAGATGTCTATGAAAAGACTTTTTTACACTATCGCTCTCTTTTGCGCATTGTCTTTTGGCACCCAAGCACAGGAATACGGGAAATTGTCACGAGAGCAGATTCTAAGTATGACAACCGAGGAGTTGTCTGATTTACCTCTTGAACAGCTTATGGAAGCTGTCGAGACTCTCGGAGTTAAAAGTGTCGACGAGCTGTTCGCTCTCATTATGAACAAGAATGTCTCTTCTGCCTCGAAGGAGGAGGAGAGTAGTTTTACGTCTCCTTTGTCTAGTACGGTTATTACTCATGACGAACTTCGTACTTATGGAGTGTCTACCATTGAGGAGGCTCTGCGTCTCGTGCCTGGTATGATCGTCGCTGAAAAGCTCAATGGCGTTTATGACGTTCAGATGCGTGGCCTGAATAATATCCCTGATAACAACTTCTTGTTGTATGCCGAGAGTATGAATATCCTCGTAATGATCGACGGCCGCGTTGTTCATAGTTATGCTATCGGTACCCCAAACCTCGATAATCTCCCTATTTCTATCGAGGATATTGAACGTCTCGAGGTCGTACGTGGCGCTACTTCGGCTCTCTACGGTCCTAATGCTGTTCAGGGTGTTATCAATATCATCACGACTAAGCCTGACGAGAGCCGATATGTTGCCTCGGGTAATCTACGCGCCGGAGACAAGAATGTCCAGGGTGAGATTGCTCTCCGTCATAGGTTTAACTCTAAGTTTGCCTCTGGTCTTACCTATAATGTCAATCGTCGTTGGCGTGATAATGGTGAGTTGTATCTCATCCCGTCTGCTAATAAGTATATCTGCTATCCTGGCTCTGGCGTGGAGGGTGGTCGCGCTATACCAGTCTCTAAAACTCAATTGGGATTGGGCCTCCAGAATGGAACTATCAAGGATGTCAGTGGTGGCGCTTATATTAATATTGATGACTTGAAGTATTATTATAATGTTTCTGCCGCTAATGATGAAGGCGTGGTGTTGTCGCTTACTGGCATCGAGGACCCGTCTACTCAATATAAGGATCCTTATATGTCGCGTCGTAATGATGGCGTCAATGGCTATCTGACGTTCACTCCTGCTAATGGTATCCGTCTGAATCTTACTGGTGGTTATCAGTATTCGTCTAACCTCAACACTCAGGTGGGTCAGGATAACGTGGGCTATCGTGTCCGTGAGTTCTCTACCGCTTACGTGGCTCTCGATGCTGATATTAAGGATCTTAAGCTTCTGGCTAACTACTATGGTGGCTGTAACCACTTCTGCGTGGGTACTCCGGGCTTCCAGATGTATCAGAAACTGGCTCAGGTCTCTGCTGAGTATACTTTTCATTTGGGCGACTTGGCTCTGAAGCCTGCCGTGGGTTATAAGAAGATGTATATCGAGGACCATAAACCTGAGTTTATCGACTATGGCGATGGTAAGGGCGCCGTCGAGACTTCTGGTTTCTTGGGCTACCGTAGCGAGGGTAATATTTCTGCTGAGAATGACGACTTTGAGGCGTCTTTGAGACTTGACTATAAGCGCGATGGCTTGCGTCTCGTGGGTGCTGGCCGTATCGATAAGACTAGTATTCCGGATGACTTGAATCCTTCTTGGCAGTTCGTCGCTTCTTACCAGATTAATGACAAGAATTTCGTACGTGTAAATTATGGTCACGCTCGCCGTTCTACCGTATTCTTCCACTCTTCGTCTAACTATAACTGGCATAATTCTGGCGTGCCTAATTATATCCAGTTCCTTGGTAATGAGGAGTCTCCTCTGGTTAAGATAGATAATTTCGAGTTCGGATACCGTATTAAGCCGACTAGAAACTTGCTCGTCGATTTTGAGTCGTTCTATTCTATTAGCTCTGATTATGGCGTTCTCAAGGCTCACTCTGCTATGCTTACTTTGGCTGAAAAGGACTTGAAAGGTCTCTTGGGGCAGGTGATGGAAAAATTGCAGACCGACCCGTCACAACTTCCAGCGCTGTTGGGTACCGCTTCTTCTGCTTTGGCGGATGTTCTTGGTACTAAGGCTTTTGTACGTTATGGTAGTATGCCTTTTACAGTATATCAAAAGGGTTTGGGCTTGAACGTGGACTGGATCATCTCTCCTAAACTTATCGCTAAGTTTAATGTTAATGCTCAGCAGACTAAGATTGATGACTATTATGTATATGAGCAGACTGATATGTTTGTTAAGCAGTTTGCTGATTGCCAAGTTAAATTGGCTGGCGATGGTCAGTCTAATCCTGGCCTTATCCAGGATATCGTTGGCCGTGTAGTCGGTACTGCTATGCAGGGGGGCAATCCTCAGGACGTGTTGGATGCGTGCCTTGGCTATACTCCTATTTCTGCTTTTGCTGATAAGTACAAGAAAATGAGTGATGCTGATAAGGCTGCCTTCGAACAGCAGCTTCTAGCTATGTATCAGAGCAATGAGACTGCTCCAGGTATCGAGCGCCCTCTCGGACTTTATTATGCTCTCAAGTATGGTGTGCGTTATAGCAACGACATTAAGCAGGAGTATTATATCGGCGCTGATGATGTAGATAATCCTGGCGACCATAAGGAGAATCGTAAAGATAATTTCAAGCATAAGGCAACTCCTTCTGTATATGGATCTGTAGGCTTTATCTTCCGCCCAATGGATAAGCTTTCGTTCTCTACAATGGGCTATTTCGCTGGTAAGCGTAACATCGATTCTACTTTCGGACAGGAGGTGGTTGATGGCTTCTTCACTATGAATCTCCGCGCAGCTTATCGTCTGAAGGAGTGCGCTGAATTCTTCGTGGAGGGTCACAATCTGTTCTCTTCTAATAAGCGACAGTTCGTTTACACCGATAAAATGAAGCCTATGTTCTCATTCGGCGTTAATTTCGGATTCGGCCGTAACTAATGCTACTGTCATAGCTTGTAATGGCTTATGGTAAGTAGTAATCTTTTACAGCCAATAGCCCGACAAATAAATTGAAATACTCAGATAAAGAGGCTGTGTCAAATTTCCGACACAGCCTCTTTTCCTTCCATTCCCTAAAAAATTTACGATGAACAACGGACTTGCCTCTTACTAGTAGCATGCCATTGTCTTAACAGGAAGTATGTGTGAATCATACCAATTATTGTTAAAAGTATCTACTGGTGTTGATTCTATCTAAAAATATCATATTGTTTCTAGTATTTATCTCCTAACTCAAGTTGATTCTTCACTAAATTGTAGTATAGTCCTTTGTCTTCAAATGCTAAAAATGAAAGAACATCGACCCAATAATAGTTCTAGCCCTGAGCTTATACTCCTTGCTCATGCGTGTCAAACTTCCTTCAGTCGTATATCCGTATGTATGCTGGTCAAAAAGGTTTAGAGCAGTAAGTGTGAATTCTATTCCGTTTTTCAGATTGTAACTTGTCGAAGCATCTGCTAGATATAGGTTTTTGTGCTGTCCCTCAGCTACTTGGTTGTGGAAGTAGTCTCCAATAAGTTTTATTTGCCATCGTTCGGTCGGGAAAAAGTTGATAGTAAGGTGTTGCGACTGGTCGGTAGTCTTCGTCTCCATCGCAACCTCTTTCATCGTCATTACACTCTTATTCATTTTTATCTCGTACGTGAAATTGAACCATAGTAGTGGCCGACCATTCAATTTCGCTCCCCATGTGTAGTTGTCTGATTGGTAGTCTGATGTCGTCTCTCCTTGCCGCATTGTGCCGTTACTCTTTATGTAGTCAAAACTCGTTCTGATAAGACCTCTCATGAATCCTAGTCCTTTGCTTATCGCTCCTCCAGCCATTGTGAATTCCGATTTGCTTTTGTCTGAGTAATATGAGTTTACTACATAGTCGCCTATGAAGTCTCGTTTGGCTGTCAGATGCATGTCGGTCCAGCTTTTGCTTATGTACCCATTCATGAATATTGTCAGAAGTGGTCGTTTGTAGTCTACGTTGAAACTTGCAATTTTACTCTTGTCTTCTGTATAATCTACAAATCCTATGTTTATATTTCTATGGTCTTGCATTATAATCCCATGGTAGAAATTTTTCTCGTTTATGTCTCGTTGCGCAACTCTTGCAGATAATCCACATTTTAGGTGATTGTTTAAATCATAGCTAACGTGCAGACTAGGGGAAATCTGTGTTTTGTATGCTCTGTCTTTTTCTCTTGATAGATTGTCGTTGAATACGTATGGCGTATATGTTAATGGTATCTTGAATTTGATATGCCATCCTCCATTATTGTATTCTGCTTTGGGCGTAGCGTATGTCCGTACAAATGCCATTTTTATGTCGTTCTTGTGCAAACTTGTATCTATCGCCCCTGTCAAATCGCTCTCCATCAAGCGGTTTAATATCTGAATCCCAACTTCCATGGAAACAGTAAATGGATTGAGATAAAAGCCTAGCGAAGTGTGGGTATGATTGAAATAGGCAGAGGAACGTACATTCTGTATTGCATCGCTTGTCGATAGTGTGTGAGGATTCCTCATGTAAACATTGTATGTATCAAAGGAATAAGCTTTTTGACCTTTTCTTAGTAGTATCTCAAAATTATCCGAAATCTGATACTTAGGCACTTCGGCAACTTGATATAGTGGTTGTCCATTTTGGACAATATCCATCGTGACGTCATTCCACTTGAGTTCTGTAGAAAGCTTATTGGTTATGTATGCCGAATCTCCATTTGATGTCAGCGTTAAATTGATTGACGCCTCGTTTCGTTTTTGTAATGCTTTCTCATAGTCATCGATTATTATTGTCGTGTCGTTCAGAAAATATTGCGTACGGCTTATCGATGATGAGGTAAGTTTGTCTTTTATGTAAGTAATTTGTGTAGTAACGTCTGTTCGGTTGCTTATTGCCCATAGGTCATTTGTCGTAATTGTGTGTGTTTGGTTATCTCGTACTCGGGAATCTGAAATCTCAGTAAGTCTGTCGGGTGTGGCACTTATGTAGTTTTGCAACGAATAGGTGTTGCCAAGAGAGCCTCCATCAAAGTCATCAAATTTTAGGGTTATCTCGCGTGTAATATCTGTTCCAGTGTTGTTACTCTTGAGAGTATTGAGCGACTGTACCTTCTTCGCAAATCGCATCAATGCCAACTCTCCATTCCACACTATGTCTTTATCTTCAGCACCTGCCCCTATTTTTGCAGTGCCAGCCCAGCGCCCTTTCGCAGTTTCTTTCAGTTTGATGTTAATAGCCGGATTTTCAGAGAAGACCATGTCTTCCAATGCCTTTATTGGCTGATGGTTTGTCATGACCTCCACTGTGCCTACATCCTCTTGGTGTATATTGTTGGTTGCTAGAGAATAACGCCCTCCCAACATATCATGCCCCTCTATATAGAATTTGTTGATTTCTTTGCCGTTATATTTTATTTTGCCACTCTCTTCTACTTCTACTCCAGGCATCTTCTTCAATACATCCTCTAGGCTCTTGTCATTTGCATCTGCAAAACTTGCAACGCTGTATGATATGGTATCTCCCTTCTGCCGAATACTCGGTGCCTTTATCTTGACGCCTTTCAGTTCAGTCGCTTTCTCTTCCATCGCGACATTGTATATCGTCTGTCCGCTTGTCAATGGTATAGTCTTTACGGCATAACCTATCATGGAGAAATGCAGTACATGGTTCCCCTCTGGCATAGCGTTAAGCATGAGGGTGTAGCTTCCGTCTGCCTTTGTCGTGGCGAACTTTATTATTTTATTTTGCCCATTAGGCCTCACTGTTACTACCACGTTTGCCATTGCCTTGTCAGAAGATTGCTCTGTTACTTTGCCAGATAGCGTAATCTTCTGAGCGTTTGCCGAGATAATACTCAGCATGACAATTATGAATAGTAATCCTCTCATGACTATTGCTTTTGTGAATGAATCATACATAATTCTAATAATATGTATGGTATGAGATTATAATACGGATGGAAATTCATGTTGTATGAATTTATTATAATGGTATGATTGATTGATCTTTGCTCTCGCCGTGACAAGTTATTTTTCTTCTCTTTCCAAAAAATCTCGTCTTGGCTCTGACTCTGACTTGCCCAGTGAAATGCCTGTCATCGCTTCTGTAAAACTATTATAATTCTTGTCCCAGTTATATAGTGCTTTCAAGAATGATGACTGGTCTGTTTTTTCAAATATTACATCCTTGCGATATATACCAAAATGCATAGGGGTTGCTACTGTACCTTGCAATCCGTTAATGCAAAAATGGTGCTGATAATTGCGGTCATAAACTTCCATTATCAATCCTGGTAACCCTCTGAATTTCCATGGCCCATCTGATATTGGTATATCTAAGGCAAACCATGCTGTCCAGTGTCTTCCTCTAAAATCACAAGTCGCTATCTGACATTGATGCCCAAGAATTGTTTTTACAGAATCAATGTTGAATGTCCAGTCCTGTAACTCTAGATTGTCATTATAGATATAATATGATCCCAATATATTGTCTAGGACCGTAATTGTCCCCTCTGGGTAATTTTTAAATACATACATAGTCGATCGACGATTTGGAACTGTTTTTATAACTTCCTTAGCACCTCCTTTCTCGTATGCTTCTTTAAATAGTTGCTTGAACCTTTTCTCTCCTTGTGGTGTCGATTTGAGGGAATCACACTGAAATGTATAGTAGCTGAAACTTTTCGAACATTTTGTTCCTACTTGTAAGTAGATTAAATCGTCGTTTGTTCTTCCTGTTATAGTATCTAGTTGTTTGACGTATTTATAACTGCACAGAATCTTAACCGTATCAATGACTTGCATGTTCTGTGAAAAGCAATTAAGTGATATTAATAGGAATAATACTATCGTGATTATCTTCATAGTATACTAGTATGATTATCTTTTATTCGTGCAATATATTTATGTTCAAATGCAAGTTTAATAACATATTTCCATTATATCAAGGGTTAAGGAAATAAATGTTCTTTGACTTTGATTTTACTCACTCTTATTCATTCCCAAATAAAAAATTTACGATGAACAACTGACTTGCTTCTTACTAGCATTATACTCCCAGCTACCTGCAAAGGCTCTTCCTTGTATATTGCCTTGCCTTCACTGTCGTCCCGTATCGACTCTAAAAATTCTGAATTTTACCGCAAATAATGTAACCTTTCATGAAACACCGCGTACAAGGTAAATGTTTAATCCAACAAATCATTCACACATGGCATCAGTAACCATTCTGAAAAAACACATAACACACGCCCGCAGAGTCGCTCGAAATGATTCTACCGCTCGCATCGATGGTCGTAGCACCTTTATTAAAAGGTATCCTGGAAATAATTTCAAAATCATCATGGTTCACGTTACAGATAAGCAACGTGCTGTGCGTGATATGTTTGCCGATGCTAATGCCTTGGCAAAGGATGATATGTCTCGCTGGAACCGCCTGCGCCACTGGAGGAGATATGCTCGTAAGCACCATAAACTGGGCGCCTATCGCGCCGCTGTGTCGTATTACTATAGCCTCATCCGTAAGCATGGCAATAAGTTGCAGGTGTTGTCCAATGAGAAATCTGCCGCTGGTCGCTCTCCTCAATCGGTGCACTATATATTGCCTTCTGCACAGCGCAGTAATATTAGCTCTAATGCCCACGATATGAGGCTGTTCAAAAATGGAACGACTTTCTTCTGGGTCAAATTCGACTCCCCCCAGAAATATCGTGATGCGTTACTGCAACTGGCTTCTTAATTGTCCCTCTTTAGCACTCTCTTAATAGTAGTTGCCTTATATTCTGTCTCCTGATATTCTGAGTCGCATTGTGAGTCTGGCATAATGCCTCCTCCTACGAATATGTAGGCTTTGTCTGTCTTGAGGTCAAGCGCAGCGCAGCGAAGGTTGACGTATATGCGCATGCCGTTTTCGTCATGGTAGCCTATGAAGCCTGAATAGAATTCTCTGTCGTGCTTCTCTACCTTGGAGATTATATCCATCGCCTTGGCTCGCGGCTGACCGCATACGGCTGGGGTAGGGTGGAGTATATTCAATACTTTCTCCGCGACCGTGCCGTCTGCTATCTGCATCTCTATGTCGGTGCGTAGGTGCTCTAGCCCGCCTGCCTGGGTGGTGTATGCTTCGCTCATCTTGACGTCTATCCCTTCTTTGATGAGTTGCTCGCCTATCCATCTGCTCACTACGGCTTGCTCGCGTATGTTCTTTTCGTCCCATACTACGTCTGAGCCGCACGCTGGTCGTGTCCCGGCAAGGGCCATAGTCTTTCCCACGCCTTCTTTGGAATCGTAGGATAGTAGTAGCTCTGGTGTGCAGCCTAGCCAGATCCTGTCTCCGTCTACGGATAGGTATATCATCTGGTGTGGGTATATCTTGCAGGCGTGCGCAAATAGCTGCCCAAGGGTGTTCTTCGCAAAGCCTTGGTGCATAATGACGCGGGATAGCACTACTTTGTCTACCGTGCCGGAAACTAGGGCTTTCTTTACTTCTGCAAATGATTCTCTGTATTCTGCTTCTGTAGTTGCTTTGTATGGCTTGCGGCCAACTGCCCCCTCGGAGTATGGGCGCATGACGAACTGTTTGCGGTTTTCGCCTGTGAACCATAGTACTTCTTCTGTGTCTGGTTCTCGCATTACTGCAAACGAGCCGGTCAGGCTGTCTATTCTATCTGCTGTCTGCTGATAGTCCATTAGTCTAGATTCTCTTCCAAAATACGCCTCAATACTTCTTTGCCGCTGCTGATGCTCTCTACCATCCAATGTACTAGCGTAGAGCGCTTTTCTTCTTCTGAGAAGTCCGATTCGACACCGGCAGCATCTATCTTGGCCCTCAATGTATGTAGTATGATGGCTGTGGATACTGATATGTTCAGACTCTCGGTGAACCCGCACATGGGTATGGTGAGTCGCTCGTCGGCATGCTCCCACGCATAGTCGGATATGCCGACTTTCTCGCTGCCCATCATAATGGCAAACTTGCCTTTGGTAACGTCAAAATCTTCTAGATTGGTCACTCCTTCTCCATGGGGCGAGGTCACCACAATACGATAGCCGTCTTTCTTCAGCGCGTCTATACATACAGGGGTGTTGTCTGTCGAATTGCAATAGCGGTTTATGTTGAGCCACTTGGTAGCCCCCCTTACAATATCTGGATGTATCTGAAACTGGTTGTTGTTCTCTATCACATGAAGGTCCTGTATGCCAAAGCATTCACAGGTGCGCATCACTGCCGAGGCATTGTGTGAATGGAATATGTTCTCTAATACCACAGTCATATGCTTGGTTCGCTTCGCAAGCATCGACTCTAGTGTCTCCATTCGCTTCTCAGTGAGGAAGGGCCTCAGCTTCTCTATCAATTCACTGTCTGTCATATCTTATCTTTAGCCCGACAAAGATAGTGTTTTTTTGCTAGCTATCTTTCCCCTCGTGTAACTATGCCTTGACGCTTAATTTAAAAATTTACGATGAACAAGGGACTTCCCTTATACTACAAAGGACCATCAAACTGTCCTCAAACTATACACAACCTACCACTACGTCCCTCCGTAAGAGTATTTGGTAATACCCCCGAATTAGGAATTAGGAATTATGAAGAGTCTTTTTTTATTGTTGATATTGCCAATGCTGTCTCTTATGGCGTTGTCGGCTCAGCGTGTCTATACAGGACGTGTGGTGAAAATAGCCGATGGCGATACTTTTACGCTGCTTGTGAATGAGCACGACCAGATAAAGGTGCGTATGGATGGTATTGATGCACCTGAAAAGAAACAGCCGTTTGGTAATAAGGCTAAGGAGTATCTCTCGTCTATGATATGGGGTGTCCCTGTCACTATAACCGTGACGAAAAACGATAGGTATGGTCGCTCTGTAGCAAAGGTCTCTACTGATAGTATACCTGATGTGAATTATGAAATGATTAAGGCTGGCTATGCTTGGCATTATAAGGAGTATAACAAGGACGAGAACTATGCCATAGCGGAGGTGCTGGCTAGAAACAGTAGGTTGGGCCTTTGGAGGGATAGCGTGTCTGTTAGGCCTCAGGATTACAGAAAGGGCAGGAGGCACTAGCTGAGCGTATTGTAACATTTTTTTACGATTGCCGTATCAGTGGGAAATTTCTCCATAAATGGCAGTCAAAAAACTAATAACTAGCATATTCGGGTTCTCTCTGATTACTCTTTTAGGTGGTGGAGTAGACCTGTCTGCACAGAATACCCCCAAGAAAGTCGATGACCTTACGGCTGAGTTTATCTCTCATCACGAGGAGAGATGCGAGACTAAGTCTTTTTTTGAGGTCGCTGTAAGAATATCTAACCCTTATCCTGCTTCTTGCGTGGTGAGGGTCAGAGCTATTACTGATAATAGTACCAGTACGGAGGATGAAACTAAGGCTGGTATCCCTATAGAAATTGAACAGGGTAAGACAATAGGTGGTACTACTTTCCCAATACCTGAGGTGACTGAGGGTATACACCGTAGAATACCGTATGTGCTGGAGCGTGTCTATATCAGTGCCGATAAGACTGGTACCTCTGAGTATTATAACGACCGTAAGGATACTTTGTTCTTGGATGTCTATAAATACCCGGAGCCTCATTTCCAGTTCGATAGGATAAATGGTCAGGGCCGACTCTGCTCGCTGGATACGGTGATGGTGGCCGACTATGTGGCTGGGGATATATATGACTGGACAGTGACGTCTGATATCGAGCTTCTTAGCGCCGGCGCTGATGGTAATAGGTATAATGTCAAGGCTCCTAAGCCTGCTAACCTGAATGTTAGTCTGCTGCAGACTCGTGGGCCAGGTTGCTCAACTGAAATTTCTGAGAAGGTACATATATATACTACTCCTAAGGGTTTTATCGAGAATGTCGATGAAAATGGACGACCTGAGACTGTAAGGGTATGCTCTATCATTGAGGACCCTGCAATGCATTTTTCTTCAAATGCCTCAGTGGAGGGCGATTATCCTCCTTTTAGCTTGAAGCTGACTAATGGTTCTGTCGTTAATAATCTGCCTCTGGGTGAGTCTGTTGTCGATATCTATCAGAAAAAGGCTGCTAAATTGGAGATTGCTTATGTGAGCGATGCTAATGGTTGCCATAGTAAGCCTGCTGATGTGTCGGGTCATATTGATGTGCTCGACCGTACCCCAGTGTGTAGGTTCCCTCAGGATACGGTGCAGGTAACGGTGTCTCGTAATAGCAGATACTTCAATATCGCCATAGATAATTATACTGAGGATAACACAACTAAGTGGAGTATCCCTACTGAATATGATGAGTTGCTTGGCAAGTATGGCCTTATGATCGTAGATAATATCAATGAGTATACTTGTAAGCTGACTTCTTCTATCAATGCACTCTTCGCTCTTGACTATACGGAGATTAATACCGATGGCGTGGCTTGCGAGGTTGATAAGCGCCTATATATCCGCCCGACTGTGGAGTTCCACTTGCCTAGTGCTATTAGCCCTAATGGCGATGGGGTGAATGATGTGCTTATTATCGAGGGTATCATCCCTGAGAATGAGTTCTATGTCTTCGATATGAAGGGTAAGCTGGTGTATGAGGAGATGAATTATCGCAATACCTGGTCGGCTGATGATGTGGAGGATGGTCATTATGTTTATGTGGTGAAGGTCGGCGGTGAGACTTATAAGCAGATGCTGGCAATAAAGAGAACGTCTAACAAGTAATGGAGGGAATGAAGATGAAGATTTATAGATTATCACTACTGTTCGCGACTGTATTCTTGTTTCTATGTGGTGCAAGGGCTCAACAGGATGTACTGATGAGCCAGTATATGCACAATCAGTTCGCTATCAACCCTGCTTTTGCTGGTTCTCGTGAGGGCCTTACTGCTTTCGCTAGTTTCCGTAAACAGTGGATGGGCGTGGATAATAGCCCTCGTAGCATATTGTTCACAACTCATACTCCATTGAGGACTAATAGCGTGGCTATAGGTTTGTCTGTCGTTAACCAGTCTATTCTCGAGACTGGTATAACAGCAGCTCAGGCTACTATAGCCTACAGAATCGATGTCGGCTCTAATGGTAATACTTTGGCTTTCGGTATTCAGCCTGGTATGAAGATGGTAAAGACTGATTGGACAAATATGAAGGTGTATGACTTCGATAAGCAGGATGATGTCTTTGCTGAGAATGAGTCTTTTATCAATCCGACAGTGGGCGTGGGTATCTCTCTGTATGGCGATAATTATTTCTTGGGTGTCAGCACTCAGTCGCTGATGGTGTCGGATGAATTTAATAAGGAGGCTGAATTTGCTCCTGGTGATGCTACATATTATGCTACGGCTGGTGTCGAATTCGAACTGGGTGAGGTAATGACTCTCCAGCCTAGTATCATGGTGCAGCATACTAAGAGATATGGCAATGATATTGATTTTACTCTCACACCGGGCTGGAATCGTATGCTGTATGTCGAGTTGGGTTACAGAACTACAGGTGTGATGCTGGGTGGTATCTCTTTCCGCCCTCCTAAGGCTTCGCAGCTTAATGTGTCTTATACGTATGAGAGAACAACGGGCGACTTCAGCGGCTACAATTCCGGAAGCCACGAGATTAGTATATCATACGATTTCGTCTATAGGGTTAAGAATGTGGGTCCAAGATTCTTTTAATGTGTGATAGAGCAATGAGAAGAGTATTATATATATCACTTTTGTTGTTGTGCTTCATTCCTGCATCTCTCTATGCTCAGGATGTGAAGATTAAGCAACTTAACTTCTTGCGCGGACAGTCGGTAATCAATCCTGTAGTAGTGGATTCGGTCCTCTATTTTTCTTCGGATATGAATAGCGACTTCTTGGTGCGTTATATCAATGAGTTGGGTAAGGATCTCTATCATGTATATAAGGTGCCGTTGAAAAACAGAAAGCCTAGTGGCTCTGTCGAGCCTTTGATGCCTAATGCTAATAAGAAACTGAATCAGGTGGCTGTGGCTTTCGATACTAAGGGCAAGGCTTACGTGACTGAAAATAATGTGGCTATCGATTCTAGACGTGGTAGGGTGCTTAGCGTTAAGTCCTACTCTGATCTGAGTGCCGTGGAGGGCGTGGTGTCTGTCGCTCATAATGGTAATAGTAGTAATGCCTACGTGGCATTCGCTCCTGATGGCTCGTTTATGGTATTCGCGTCCGACCAGAAGGGTGGTCAGGGCTCGAGTGATTTGTACTATTGCGAACGTAAGTCGAAGGGTTGGTCAAAACCTCAGAATATGGGCTCTATGGTAAATACAGCAGGTGCCGAGACTACTCCGTTTATTCACCCGTCTGGTAAAATCTATTTCGCATCGAATGGTCATTCGGATAGTAAACGTCTCGATTTGTATTATACGTATCGTACTCCTGCTGGCTTTGCTAAGCCTGAGCGCGTGGATTCGGATATCAACTCTAATGCGGATGACTATGGCCTGTTCATCTCCGAGAATGAGGAGTGGGGTTATGTGACTAGTAACCGTAATGGTAAGGATCGTCTCTATTATTTCACTCAGGAGTTCCCTGTATTCCCAAATGCTACGGAGTTTGAGGAGGATAATTTCTGCTACGAGTTCACTGAGGAGAGCGCTCAGTATTATGATGCCGAACAATATGACTTCAAGTGGGCTTTCTCTGATGGTGGCGTGGAAATGGGCCTCGAGGTGGAGCATTGCTTCGCCGATGCTGGCGACTATGATATTAAGTTGAGTGTCCTCGATAAACTGTCTAAGGAGGAGATGTTTAATATCGCTGAATATAGCCTCGAATTGGTTCACGCTGAGCAGTTGTATATCGACGGTCCTGAAACAATAAAGGCTGGCCGAGAGGTGGTATTTAATGCTGATGCTTCATACGTCACTTCTTTTGAACCTAAATATTTCTACTGGACTATCAGTAATGGCCAGAAGATAAAGGGTAAGAAGGTTAAGGTGCGTTTCTCTAAGCCTGGAACCTATAAGGTGGAGGTAGGCACAATGAATGAGGAGGATAAGTCTCAGTATGTGGCTACTTATATTATGGTGAATGTCGAATAACCTTAAGGGATTATTTTCCGTAGAAGAATATGTTAGTTGGAAATTCTGGCACGATTATTGGTACCGGAGTTTATGGAAATAGTAAAAACGGATGGAAATGAAGAATTTTATAGTAGCGTTTGTTGCCTTCTTTGCATTGGCATCGGCTGTTAAGGCGCAGCCTGTACCTGGTATAGATGAGAATATACCATACTTGATGACGTTCAGTAGCAAGACTTTGACTTCTTGGGGTGATGATAATGGCGTGCAGATAATATTTTTTACAGTGCCTGTAGAACATACTAAGCCTATCTATTTTCGTGTGTTCGACCCAGATAATGGCGGTAAGAATGACGAGCAGAATGGCGCCTGGAACTCTAAAACTCGTTTTTCTATCTATGGCGGCGTTGGTGCTTGTAGTAATAAGGATGCTCAACGTTGCAACAGGGATGGCGATTACGACTCGGGTACTCAGTTGGCTCAAAAGGTATTCGGTGAGGATGCCCAGTACGATAACAACTGGTACACTTTCGGACCTTTTAACCCTTCTGAAGGCGAGAATCTTCCTGAGTTCGGCGGACGTATATTCAAGATTGTCGTTGAGGGCCTGACTGGTGACGATGGTAATATGTACCGTTTCTTTATGTCTAGCAAGGCTAATGATAACGCAGCTGTAGAAGGTGGCTTCGCTTTTTACTTCAAGTATAAGTTCCGCCTCTATGATACTGCAGATCAGGTGAGCCATATCTACCCATTCATCGATAAGTCTGTAATCTCTATCAAGCAGTCTAACTTCGACTGGGATAGCGATGGTATGATACGTGTTATCTCTTGTACAAAGAATGGTATCCCTGTAAAGGTTTCTGGTGATGATAATTGGGCTGAGAGTACTCTCAAGATTGACGAAGGAGAACGCGGTACTTCTTGGGATATCCAGATGATTAAGTCTAAGGCTAAGCCTTTGAAGAATAATAATGTGGTATTCTATCTGGAAAACCAATATGGTGAGTTGCTCCCATTCTACTCTGTACCTATCGGTGGCGTACCTAAGTATAAGTACAATATTACTGCTAAGCAGTCTGATAAGAAGGGTAACGCAGCCCCTGTTAAGAAGAAATGATGTAATAAGCGCGATACGATTTTAGACTACAAGAAACTGCCTGAATACCGATTCGTCGGTCATTTAGGCAGTTTCGTCGTATGTATACCTAGCCGTAAGAACGCAATATACGTGTTTGTCGATAATTGGGGGGTGTTTGTAGATATTGTTTTTCAGTAAAATAATGGTGTATTATATTTGCAATATCAAAATTAGAACATAGAGCTATTTTTTTAAATCCACAGTAGACATGTACAGAATAATTCTATTAATCGGCACCATGATGTTGGCTGCAATCAACGCTTTTTCTCAGGCTTATGTCTCGGGAACAGTGCTTGATAGGGCAGATAATCAAGGATTGCCAGGAGCCCAGGCTGCATTCACTCCAGCTAATGGCGGTAAGTCGGTTGGCACAAGTACGGATCTTGATGGTAAGTTCCGAATCAAACTCGATAATGGCAAATGGACTGTTAAGGTCGCATTCGTCGGTTACACTTCTTTCGAAAAGACTATCGATGTAAATGGTGAAAATATCGACCTCGGTACTATTAAACTGAAAGTCGAGAATAAAAAACTCGATGAGGTTAAGGTCGCTGGCGTAATGGTTCGTCAGGAACAGCGAGGCGATACAACCGTATTTAATGCTGATGCCTTCAAAGTTAATCCTGATGCTACAACAGAGGATCTTATTAAGAAGATGCCTGGTATGCAGGTAGAGGGCGGTCAGGTGAAGAATGGTGGCGAGACAGTGAAAAAGGTGCTCGTCGATGGTAAGGAGTTCTTCGGTGATGACCCAATGACTGCTCTTAGAACTATCTCTGCAGATATGGTGTCTAAAATTGAGGTCTACGATAAGCAGAGCGATCAGGCTGAATTTACTGGCTTCTCTGATGGTAATGATGAACGTACCATCAATATCCTCACTAAGATGGGTATCAAGTCGGGCCGCTTCGGTCGTGTATATGCTGGTTATGGTACAAACGACCGCTATGAGTTGGGCGGTAATATGAACTATTTCCGCGGCGACCATAGAATATCGCTCATCGGTATGCTCAATAATATCAACCAGCAGAATTTCTCTTTCGAGGATATGTCTAGCATGATGTCTAATGGCGGTGGTGGCCGTGGCATGATGATGGGCGGAGGCGGTTGGAATTCCAACGGCGGCAAGAACCGTACAGGAAGCCTCGGCGTAAACTATAGCTTGGATAAGGAGAATAAAATCAAGGTGGAGTTCAGTTATAGCTACGATAACCGTAAAAATATCTCGGAGACTATATCTGAGGAGGAGTATTTCGCTCGTCAGGGTGTCGATACTACTCACTTCGAGTTCTCTTCTAGCAATGGCGAGTCTAGGTCAATGAATAATAGAGCTACTCTCCGCCTCAACTGGACTATCAACGAGAATAATAGCCTTATCCTTACTCCTCGTTTTACATGGCAGAGCAGCGAGTCTAACTCGGCTAGCATTAATGATACTAAGTATGCTAAGACTATCGAGGAGGCTTTGGCTAAGAATGAGTCTTGGCAGAAGCGTATTCAGGATGCCGATGGCGAGTCAAGTGGTGTAACAGGTTCTGGTAACGTCATGTGGCGTCATAAGTTCTCTTTGCCTAGACGTACATTGACCGTTAGAGGTGGTTTCTCTATCTCAATGAACAACTCTGACAATACTTCTAGAATGACCAATAAGTATGGCGATGCGTCGAATATCTTCAATATGAAGACTTCTAACCTCTCTGATAACGAGACTAAGAATAATTCTTTCAACGCTACTGCTATGTATACTGAGCCTTTCGGAGAAAATATGGCTTTGCAGATCAACTACAGCCCTAGCGTACGTATCAATAACTCTGATAAGCAGGTAAATGCTGATACAGTCGCAGTAGATGCTCAGTCTGTTTTCAATACTTATACCTTCTCTCCAACTTTGTCCAACAAGAAGGAGAGTACTTATACTCAGCACAAGGGTGGTATAGGTTGGAATATCTTTAAGGGTAAGAGCTTTAACGCTACTTTCGGCCTCGATTTCCAAAAGGCTATCTTGGAAACTGATCAGGAGTATCCTTATGAATTGGAGACTTCTACTTCATACAATAGCCTTCTCCCTTCTGTCCGCATTAGCTTGCAGAATGGTATGCAGTCGCATGGTAGATTCGATTACCGTACTAGCACTTCTGCTCCAAGTATCAACCAGTTGCAGGAGGTAGTGGACGTAAGTAACCTTATGCAGTATACTACAGGTAATAAGGATCTGAGCCAGCAGTATAGCCATAATATCAACCTCTTCATGGCTAGAAATAATCCTGAGACTTCAAGAGGTGTCTTCGTAATGGCTGGATTGAATTTCGCTACTGATTATATCTCTTCTGATGTCTCTTTGAGTGAGACTGAGGAGCGTGAGATTGAAGCTTTGGTTCGTGGTAATGATGGTAAGCTGGAACATACTAAGATTATCATCCCTATCAATACATCTTTCAGCAAGCCTGTCAATATGGATGGCTACTTCACTGGTCGTCTCCATCTTACTTTGACTACTCCTATCAAGTTCCTTAAGAGTACTGGTAACTTGTCTTTGGGTGCTAGTTTGTCTAAGAGCCCTTCTATCTATAATGGTGAGAAGGTTACTACTAAGAATAATAGCCTCAACTTCGGTGCTACATTGGCTTCTAATATCTCTGAGAGTGTCGACTTTACTATTAGCTATAATGGTGGATACTCAATGCAGAGTTCTACAAGACAGAATAGCCAGGATGTAAATGTCTATAACCATACGTTGGGTGCCGACGTAACATGCTTGTGGTTCAATAATCGTCTCGTATTCGCTAACCATTTGTCTCACCAGTATTCTAGTGGTCGCGGTAAGAACTATGATGATAACTACCTCTTGTGGAATGCTTCTCTCGGTGTGAAGTTCTTCGACGATCGTCGCGCTGAGTTGCGTTTGAAGGTGAACGACCTTCTCGATAACACTAAGAGTGTATCTAAAATGGTTGGCGCTAACTCGACAACTGTTACTACAACTGATGTCCTCAAGCAGTATGCTATGTTGACATTTACTTATAAGTTTAAAACCATTGGTGAAAAACAAGTAGACCCATTCGCCCCTATGATGAATCGCGGCGGTAAAGGTGGAGGTCAACGTCCTCCAATGATGATGATGGGCCCACCAATGCGTTAAGTTTTGCCTCTTCATTCATGGTATTAATATATAAAAATAGCGCAAGCCCCGTACCGTTGCGAAACGATGCAGGGCTTAATTTTTTCCTCTGGAAGTACGCGAGTTATTAAAAATTTACGATGAACAACTATGCTCATAGGACTCTCATAGTACCTCCGTAGGTATTCTATAGGTCTTTCTCTATTGTTCTATTCCTAATATCTTCTTTGCTTTTTCTTCTCTCTCTTTGCTTGGCGCTTCTACTCCTTTTAGCGTGTATTGTATCCCTAGCTTCTCATATTTGAATTCTGCCATCAGAAGGGCGGCAAGAGTAATTACACCTATGCGTCGAACTCTTTAATTAGTTTGTTGTTTGTTATTGTCATCGCAAATGTCTGTATACTAGCGCTTAAATAAGAGTCTCTTCGTTTTTATGGCGAAAAGCGGTGCAAAAGTAGTAGAAAACTAGTTGCTATGGTCATAAATTGTGTGTTTTTAAGGTTTATTATTGTTGCTGTATTCTATAAATGGTAGGATTGTTAAAAATTAGTATTACATTTGTGTATTCCTCAATCCATAAATAAAATGAAAGTATTTGTAGTTTATTGCCACCCATCAGAAGATTCCTTCACGTCTTTAGTTAGAGATTCTTTTATTAAGGGTATTGTTGAGTCAGGAAATGAGTATATAATATCTGATTTGTATAAGATGAATTTCAAATCGGATATGATAGAGTCTGAATATCTACGCGACTCCAATTATATCAATAACGATGACATTGCAGAAGATATTTTAGAAGAGCAGAGAAAGATCAACTCTAGTGATGCTATTGTCTTCATATATCCTGTATTTTGGACCGATGTGCCAGCTAAATTGAAAGGTTGGTTTGATAGAGTATGGCGTTATGGGTTCGCGTACGGAACAAAAGAGAAGAAGTTGAACTCTTTGCATATGAAGTTGCTGGAAAAGTCATTGGTGTTGTGTATAGCTGGTAATTCGCAGGCAGAGTTGGAGTGCTACGACTTGATATATGCCATGAAGAAGGTTATGCTGGGCGATCGCCTTTTCAATAGAGTGAAGGATAAGAAGTTCGTAGTACTTGATGGCATGTCAAAATCTACTGAAAGCCGTGCGCTTAATAGCGACCCTCATCTGGCTAAGGCATATTCTCTAGGTTATAATCTTTTCAATAAGTCTGAATCCCATTTCTCTGTAGATGATAGATATTTCACCGCTATTGAGAACTCTGACTCTGGTGAGGTGTCTGGTCAGACTGTCTTCAGTTATCACCAGAAAGATAATATTGTCTGGGCGGAGTATTCCGGAGGTATGGTGTTTAAGGGAATCTTATTCGGCAATATGGACGAGAATGGTTGCTTGCATTTCGACTATCAGCACGTCAATGTCCATAACGAGTTCAAAAAGGGTCACTGTGACTCTTCTCCAGAATTCCTGGAGAATGGGAAACTAAGGTTCCATGAATCTTGGCAATGGGAGAATGGAGAGTCTGGTAAATCTCTGATTCAGGAAATATAATATCCCAAAGAGGGGTTTTAGGATACTAGGCGAGTAATATCCGCCTGGCCTCCTCTACAGATTCTTTGCTTGGTGGCAGCACACCCTTCAAGGTGTACTCTATGCCTAGTTGCTCATACTTGAATTCTGCCATAGAGTGATATGGCAGAATTTCTATTTTTACTACGTTGGTCAAGGTGTCAAGAAATAATCTCAATTCTTTCAGATGTTCCACTTTGTCTGTGATGCCTGGTACTAGTACGTGTCTTATCCATACTGGCTTGTTAATGTCTGATAAGTACTTGGCACACTCAAGTATGTTCTCATTCCTATGCCCCGTAAGCGCCTTGTGCTCTTCTGATACAATATGCTTTATGTCAAGAAGAACAGTATCTGTCACAGCCATTAGTCTTTCAAATTTCTCAAAGAATTCGCCTTCTCTTCTGAATGGCTGAGCGCAGGTGTCAAGACATGTAGTGATGCCTCTCTTATGTGCCTCTTCAAAGAGTTCTATGAGAAAGTCTATCTGTAGCAGGGGCTCGCCTCCGCTGACTGTTATTCCTCCGTTTTGTCTCCAGTAGCTGCGATATCTCTCTGCTTTGGTGAGTATCTCGTCTACAGTCATCTCTGTGACGTTGTTGGCTACGGCACCGTGTGTCCATGTGTCAGGATTATGGCAATACCTGCAACGCATATCGCAGCCTTGCAGGAAAATCAGATAGCGTATCCCAGGTCCGTCTACGGAACCGAAACTGTCTGTGGAGTGTACGTAGCCTTTTGTCATATGTCGTTTTCTTTCTTGAAGGTAAAGATAAAAGAAAAGACGCATTGGTGGTGCGTCTTCTCTTTCGTTGGTTATTGTTTTCTATCTGTCACTCTGTTAGAGTGTCTCATGTGCATTGCGTGCGATAACGTCAAGCTGCTGCTCACGTGTAAGGTCAATGAACTTAACGGCGTAACCTGATACGCGGATTGTGAAGTTCTGGTACTCTTCTTTCTCTGGGTGCTCCATAGCATCGCGGAGTTTGTCAAGTCCGAATACGTTGACGTTGAGGTGGTGCGCTCCACGGTCGAAGTAGCCGTCCATTGCCGATACGAGGGTATTGGCACGCTCTTCGTCGTTATGACCTAGCGCATTTGGACTGATTGTCTGTGTATTCGATATGCCGTCAAGGGCGTACTCGTATGGAAGCTTCGCAACTGAGTTTAGTGATGCCAAGAGTCCGTTCTTTTCTGCTCCGTACGATGGGTTGGCACCTGGCGCAAGTGGTGTGCCTGCCTTACGTCCGTCTGGCATGGCAGCTGTATACTTGCCGTATACTACATTTGATGTAATAGTTAGGATTGATGTAGTAGGCTCGCTGTTGCGGTATGTATGGTATTTCTTGATCTTCTCGAGGAATGTCTTTAGAAGCCATACTGCTATCTCATCAGCACGGTCATCGTCGTTACCGTAGCGTGGGAACTCGCCTTCTGTATTGAAGTCTACAGGGAAACCTGTCTCGTCATAGTTGACGTGGACTGTAGCGTACTTGATTGCTGAAATTGAATCTACTACATGACTGAAGCCTGCAATGCCTGTAGCGAATGTACGACGTACGTCTGTATCTATGAGTGCCATCTCTGCTGCCTCGTAGAAGTATTTGTCGTGCATGTAGTGGATGAGGTTGAGTGTCTTGACGTAAACACTTGCCAACCAGTCCATCATAATGTCGAAGCGTGGCAGGAACTCGTCGTATGTAAGTATCTCGCCTGTGATAGGACGCATCTTAGGTCCGCATTGCTCTCTTGTCTTTGAGTCTACACCACCGCTGATTGAGTATGTGAGACACTTGGCAAGGTTGGCACGAGCACCGAAGAACTGCATCTCTTTGCCTGTCTGTGTCGCAGATACGCAGCAGCAGATGCTGTAGTCGTCTCCCCATACTACGCGCATTACGTCGTCGTTTTCATACTGGATGGAGCTTGTCTCAACGGATATCATGGCAGCAAACTTCTTGAAGGTCTCTGGTAAGCGGCTGCTGTAGAGTACGGTGAGGTTTGGCTCTGGACTTGGTCCCATGTTCTGTAGTGTATGGAGGAAACGGTAGTCGTTCTTTGTTACCATGTGTCTGCCGTCTGTGCCAAGGCCTGCTACCTCAAGTGTAGCCCATACTGGGTCGCCTGTGAAGAGTTCGTTGTAGCTAGGTATACGCGCAAACTTAACCATGCGGAACTTCATTACCATGTGGTCTATGAGTTCCTGAGCCTCTGACTCCGTGAGAATACCTGCCTCAAGGTCACGGTTGATATAGATATCAAGGAATGTTGAGACACGACCTACTGACATGGCAGCTCCGTTCTGTGTCTTTACAGCAGCAAGATAACCGAAGTAGAGCCATTGCGCAGCCTCGCGTGCATTGGTAGCTGGATTTGAAATGTCAAAGCCATAGATGGCTGCCATCTCTTTCATGCCTTTGAGGGCTTTTATCTGCATCGCTACCTCTTCTCTAAGGCGTATCACGTCGTCTATCATGCCTCTGTCGCCCATCTTGTTGAGGTCGTTCTGCTTCTCTCTGATGAGGAAGTCGATACCGTAAAGCGCTACACGACGGTAATCACCTACGATACGACCGCGGCCGTATGTGTCAGGTAGTCCGGTGAGTATATGATTGTGACGAACGAGCTTCATCTCTGCTGTGTAGGCATCGAATACTCCGTCGTTGTGTGTCTTGCAATATTTCGTGAATATCTCGTGAATCTTCTGCGATGGGGTGTAGCCGTATGTCGTACACGCTTGCTCTGCCATCTTGATTCCGCCGTATGGCATGAATGCTCGCTTGAGTGGCTTGTCTGTCTGGAGTCCTACTATCTTTTCTAACTCTTTGTCAAGGTACCCGGCTCCGTATGCAGTGAGACTCGATACTACTTCTGTCTCCATGTCAAGAACTCCGCCCTTGGCACGCTCTTCTTTCTGTAGCTCTTTGAGTTTGCCCCAAAGCTTGTTCGTAGCATCTGTCGGTCCAACAAGGAACGACTCGTCTCCGTCATACTGTGTGTAATTGTTCTGAATAAAGTCTCGTACGTTTATCTCTGTACGCCATCTTTGCCCCTTGAAACCGCTCCATGCGGTTGTCGCATTTTCAGCCATATTCTTTTTGTTGATATTGTTCTATTTGGAGGTCTATTGTGTTACAAAATTAACTCCAATAAATATATCGCTTGTCCTTGTGCGCACGTATTTTGTATTTATTAACCTCAATTATATATTGTGTTGTTTGCCGGTGTTGATTATCAATGTCTTAACGGTTCGTGCCGCGTGAATATTTGTAAAAACTCTTCTGCCAATCGCTAGATTGCTTTGCCTCACTAACAGGTTTCTTGCTCTCTATCTGGATTGGTTTAAAATAAAAATTTACGATGAACAAGGGACTTCCCTTATACTACAAAGGGACTACAGAGGAACAACGCAGGAACCACAAAGCACTCTCATAGTACCTCCATACCCACTTTTTAAGAGTAATTGAGAAAGTTTCCGAAAACAGTGATTTTTCTAGTCACCCTCTATTTCCGTATTTAGGAATTAGGTACTAGGAATTAGGAATTGGAATTATATGAAATTGTAATTACCTTCGTACCGAGGTTAATCACATTAAATGAATTAATCACATAACAAATGTCAGGATTTTACAGAGTGGCGACTGCAATACCACGTATAACAGTTGCCGATATCAAAACTAATGTCGAGGAGATTATCTCCTTAATTCATGGCGCTAACGAAGAAGGCGCTAACGTCGTAGTATTTCCAGAACTCTGTGTTACGGGTTATACTTGCGCTGATTTGTTCCTTCAACCACATTTCCAGAACGAGGCTATGTCGGGCATCCTTGAAATCATGGATGACACTAGACACATGGAGGATTTGGTTATCATCGTCGGCGCACCTTATTACTATAGAGGTGCTTTGTATAATTGCGCCTTCGTAATAAATAGGGGTAATGTCATGGGTATCGTACCTAAGCAGTATATTCCTAACTATGGTGAATTTTATGAATCTCGCTGGTTTAAGAGTGGCCGCGAAATCCCTGCCGGAGCTCGTGATACAGGTTTTGATGCTCCTGTCAGCACTAATCTGATTTTCGGTAACGATATGGATTTCCTCTTCGGTGTCGAATTGTGTGAGGATGTTTGGACTCCAAACCCTCCGTCTGCTGCCCTCGCTCAGGCAGGTGCCGAGGTGATTTTCAATCTCTCTGCTTCTAATGAGATGGTGGGTAAGCACGATTATCTCGTCTCTTTGCTCAGCCAGCAGAGCGCTCGTACAATCAGCGCCTATGTCTACGCTTCTGCCGGTATAGGGGAATCAACTACCGACCTCGTCTTCGCAGGTAATGGCCTCGTATTCGAAAATGGTAAGCTGATAGCTTCTGCTAAACGTTTCTGCAGAGAAAGCCAACTCGTAGTAGCTGATATCGACCTCAATAAGATTAAGGCTATGCGAGCTAAGACGACTTCTTTTAATTCGTACAATATCAACCAGTATGAATTGGTGAATTTAAGTCTCGGAGATTCTCTCGATGTGGATGATATACGTCGCGACTTCGACCCTCATCCTTTTATCCCTAAGGACGAACGTAGCGTACAGGAGCGTTGTGAGGAGATATTTAATATCCAGGTGTGGGGATTGGCTCAACGTATGGAGGCTTCTCATTCTAAACGCGCCGTAGTGGGTATCTCTGGTGGCTTGGATTCTACTTTGGCTCTTCTCGTGACTGCTCGTACATTTGATGTCCTAGGTTGGGATAGAAGCCAAATTATCGGCGTGACTATGCCTGGCTTCGGTACTACAGGACGTACCTATAATAATGCTATCAACCTTATGAAGGCTCTCGGCGTGGAAATACGCGAAATAAGTATTAAGGATGCCTGCATACAGCATTTCAAGGATATCAACCTCCCAGAGACGGACCGTTCTGTTACTTACGAGAATTCTCAGGCTCGCGAACGTACTCAGATTTTGATGGATATCGCTAACCGCGATGGCGGATTGGTCGTCGGAACTGGCGACCTGAGCGAGTTGGCTCTCGGTTGGGCTACTTATAATGGCGACCAGATGTCTATGTATGGCGTCAACGCTTCTGTTCCTAAGACGTTGGTTAAGTATCTCGTTAAGTATGTTGCCGAACAGCCTGATATGGCAGAGGCTAAACCTTATCTGTTGGATATCTATGATACTCCTATCAGCCCAGAACTGCTCCCAGCTGATGAGAAGGGCGAAATAGCTCAGAAAACTGAGGACTTGGTAGGCCCATACGAATTGCACGATTTCTTTATCTACAATTATATGCGCTTCGGTTATTCCCCAGAGGTGTTGCTCCATATGGCTTGTAACGCTTTCAAGGGGACGTACGACCGACCTTTCATCAAGAAGTGGCTCTCTACTTTCTTCAGAAGGTTCTTCAATCAGCAGTTTAAACGTTCTGCTATGCCGGATGGACCTAAGGTGGGTAGCGTGACTCTCTCTCCTCGCGGCGACTGGCGTATGCCTAGTGACGCATCTAGCGCTTTGTGGTTGGACGCTTTGGAGACTCTAGATTAATGCAGTTTTTTTATGTTTTTATAGGTGGAGGCGTAGGTTCTGTCCTGCGCTTCTTCTTAGGTAAGATGATGCCTGCGGGCTCCTTCTGCGGTTTCCCGGTAGGTACTCTCATTGCTAACTTATTGGGCTGCTTCTTGATAGGCCTCTTTAATGCCTCTGTAGGTAAACATATCCCTCAGGATCTAAAACCTATGCTGACAGTCGGACTTTGTGGCGGTTTTACAACAATGTCTACTTTCTGCAACGAAAGCCTCTCTATGTTGAATAGCGGTCAGTGGTTTTTACTGGCGTTATATTTGTCCGCTACCATCGCTGGAGGCTTGTTTATGGTTTATTTGGGTGGAAAATTTTGATTTTACACTATTATGGTTAGCTTTGTATTATGTTATATATATACATAATAATATAGTTAGCGTAGAAATATGCACTTTTGTAAAAACATGTTGACACACATTTAGTTATGATTAAGAATTTCCTTTTACCAGCACTTGTTCTTTTCGTCTCAGGTGCGCTCACAGCACAGAACCCTGTGGTGTGGACTAAATTTACCGCTGACCCAGCACCTTACGTAGAGGGTGATACTCTCTTCCTCTACACAACTCACGATGCAGATACTGCAGAGAATTTCGCTATGTACGATTGGTTGCTTTATACTACAACGGATATGGCTAATTTCACTGATCGTGGCGCTGTGGCTTCTCTCGATGATTTTAAGTGGTATGATAATAAGAATGGCGCATGGGCCGAGCAGGTAATCAAGCGTAATGGTAAGTATTATATGTATTGCCCTATTCATGGTCACGGTATCGGTGTCTTGGTGTCTGATACTCCTTATGGCCCTTTCAAAGACCCTGTAGGTCAGCCTTTGGTATGGCAGAAGGAGCATTGGTATGATATCGACCCTTCTCCATTCATCGACGATAATGGTCAGGCTTATCTATACTGGGGTAACCCTCGTCCTTATTATTGTAAGCTCAATCGTGATATGATCTCTTATTCTGGCGGTATCGTTCGCCTCGAGGCTCCTAAGGATTACCAGGAGGGACCTTGGATCTTTAAGAAGGATAATTGGTACTATATGGCTTTCGCTTCTACTTGCTGCCCAGAGGGTATAGGTTATGCTATGAGCTATTCTATCGAGGGCCCATGGGAGGCTAAGGGTGATATCATGCCTCATACTCAGAAGAGCCGTGGCAACCACCCTGGTATCGTAGAATTTGGTGGAAAGTGGTATATATTTGGTCTTAACTATGACGTGTGGGCTACTCAGCTCAAGGAACAGGGTAAGGAGTATCGCCACGCTGAACGCCGCTCTGTATCTGTAGCTGAAATGAACTTCAATGCCGATGGTACAATACAGAAAATCGACTACTGGGACCCAGCTGGCGTAAAGCAGATTAAGTGGCTCAACCCTTTCTCTCGCGTTGAGGCTGAGACAATGGCTAAGGCTGAGTGGGTTAAGACTCTTAAGTCTGATAAGGGCGTAATCGTAACCAACATCGAGAATGGTGACTATATAATGCTCCGTGGCGTAGATATGGCAGCAGGCGCTAAGTCTGTCAGCGTATCTGCTATGCCTAAGAAGGGTGGTAAGGTGGAACTGAGACTGGATGCTGTCGATGGCGAACTCGTTGGTACAGTGGATATCAAGGGTAAGCCTGATGCTTGGAAGTCTTTCTCTGCTAAACTTAACGCTAAGGCTAACGGCGTGCATAATCTCTACCTTGTTTTTAAGGGCGAGGGCTCTGATGAGCTATTCCAACTCGACTGGTGGAAGATGAGCAAGTAATTTTTGCTTATCTTTGCACTTAGTTATGGCGAAACAGTCGAAATATGCATACTTCAATCGTGACGTTAGCTGGCTAGCGTTCAACTTCCGTGTGCTCGAGGAGGCAAGGAGTACGGATATATCTGTATCCGAACGTATACGTTTCCTATCGATTTATTCGTCTAATCTTATAGAATTTTATAGCGTTAGAGTAGCTGAGTACCGACAGGCGGCTAATAATAACCAGTCTATCGAGGATGTAATAGATCCTCTCTCTACTCTCGCCCAGATTAATCAGATCGTCTCGGATCAGATGCGTGAGGTCGATGATATCCTCTATTCGCAGATCCGTCCAGCTCTCGAAGCACAGGGCGTACGCTTCCATCTTGGAGAAATGCCTCATTCTGAGGTGCACCTCCAGTTTATGAGGGATTATTTCGAGAGTGAAATAATTCCTTATCTCCAACCTCTGGTGCTAAGTAAGGCTACTCGCGTTTTCTTGCGTAATGACCGCCCTTACTTTGCCTTGAAAGTCTATCCTAAAAACGAGAACAATAATAGTGTGGAGCATTTAACTCCACACTATGCCCTCGTTAAACTCCCTATTCATAATTTTCCTCGCTTCGTCCAACTCCCTGATATAGGCGACGGGTTCCATCATCTGGTTTTCCTGGATGATATTATCCGTCTCTCTGTCCATACTCTATTCCCAGGGTATGATGTGGATGGCGTGTGGTGTATGAAGGTGGCACGTGACGCCGACCTCGGGCTCCTTGACCTGGCAGGACAAGAACTGGTGGATAGGGTGCGACACTCTTCTTCCCGACGTAATACTGGCGCTGAGTCTAGTTTCTATGTCGACTCTGATATCGCTCCCGATTTGCTTGGTTATCTCGAGGAGACTTTCTGCTTTTCTTCTATGGAGACTGTCAATGTGGGGCATTATCTTTCTCTTAATCAGCTCGAGCAGTTCCCTAGCCATCTCCTTAAGGAGGATAAAACGGAAAAACGTGTCTTTTTGCGTCCAAAGCGTATGCACGTAGGTAATTCTATTTTCTCCGCAATAAAACAACGTGACCAGATTCTACATTACCCATACCAGTCGTTCGATTATGTCATCCGCTTCCTTAGCGAGGCGGCTATCGACCCTAAGGTCAAGGAGATAAAAATATCGCTATACCGCGTTTGCCATAATTCGGCTATCATCAACTCGCTCATAGCAGCTGCTGCCCATAACCAGAAACGTGTGACGGCTTTCATCGAACTAAAGGCCAGATTCGATGAACATAATAACCTCGATGTCGGTGAAATGCTTAAACAGTCTGGGGTGAAAGTCATCTATTCTCTTCCAAAACTGAAGGTCCATGCTAAGATGGCTATGGTGATACGTGAGGAGGATGATGGTTCTGATCTGACTTACGCTTACCTCTCTACAGGTAATTTTAATGAGAAAACAGCGGAAATATATACCGATCATGGCCTCTTTACTGCCGATAGGGAGATTACTTCCGAACTTCATGAGGTGTTTGATTTCCTGGAGGATCAGAGTAGATTGCCTCGACTGAATTCTTTGCTGATGTCGCAGTTTAATATGGTATACGAACTCCGACGTCTCATTCAGTGTGAAATAGCTAAGGTTAATACTGGCGGCGAGGGGTATATCCTCCTCAAGATGAATGGTATGCAAAACCATATGCTCATCGATATGCTATATGAGGCTAGCCTGGCAGGGGTGAAAATCGACCTCATTATCCGTGGAGTCTCATGCCTGGTGCCTGAACAGCCTTATAGCTCTAATATCACGGTCCGCCGTATCATAGACCGTTACCTGGAACACGGCCGTGTATGGGTATTCGGTAAAGGGGAGGAGTCTAAAATGTATCTCACCTCTTCTGATTGGCTTAATCGTAACATTGGACGACGTATCGAATTGGCTTTCCCAATTAAGGATAGACTGATTAAAAACGAAATACAGACAATTCTCGACCTTCAGCTGAAGGATAACGTCAAGGCGCGTATTCTTAATAAGATGCTTAAGGGTATTAAACCTTCAGTCGGCCAGCATCAGCCGGAGATGAGAGCTCAAGATATGATTTTTGAAGAACTGACAGCAACAAATGACAGATAGTAATAAGAAATATATTGATGTTCACCACGCTCGTGTGAATAATCTTAAGAATATTGACGTTCAGATTCCTTTGGGAAAATTGGTCGTCATAACTGGTGTCAGCGGTAGTGGTAAGTCGTCTCTCGCATTTGATACTCTCTACGCCGAGGGTCAGCGTAGATATGTGGAGAGCCTTAATTCCTACGCTCGTCAGTTCCTCGGTCGTAATAATAAGCCTGAGGTGGATTATATCCACGGCATCCCGCCTGCAATCGCTATCGAACAGAAGGTCAATACTCGCAACCCTCGTTCTACCGTGGGAACATCTACTGAGGTATATGACTATCTCAAGATCCTTTTCTCTCGAATAGGTAGGACTTTTTCTCCTGTTTCTGGCGTAGAGGTGAAACGTCATACTGTTACTGATGTGGTCGATGCCATAACGTCTCTCCCAGAGGGTACTAAGGCTATGATTCTCGCCCCTTTGAAGAATCCCGACTACGAGAGTCTTGTTAGCCAGGGCTTTACTCGCATCGATATCAAAGGTGAGACGATAAATATTTCTCCAGATAATATTCCTTCGGTATCGGATGAGGTGAATCTTATCATCGACCGTGTAGTGGCTAATCGTGAGGCTGATACCGTAACTCGCCTCTCCGATTCTGTCTCTACGGCTTTCTACGAGGGTAAGGGTTATTGTATTTTGCGTGTCTTTAATCCTGATCGCTCTTTTTCTGAGAGTGTTTTTTCTAATAAGTTTGAGGCTGATGGCATGACTTTCGAGCCTCCTTCTGAACAGCTTTTTACTTTCAATTCTCCTGTAGGCGCTTGCCCTCGTTGCGAGGGCTTCGGTAAAATAGTCGATATCGACCCTGATCTTGTAATCCGTGACCCTAATCTTTCTGTAGCCGAGGGGTGCGTATCTCCTTGGTCTGGCGTGAAATTGGGCGAATGGAAAACTGAATTTATGCGCCGTGTCCCTTATAAGCAGTTTGATGTCTATACTCCTTATAAGGATCTGACTAAGGCTCAGCGCGATCTCCTATGGCATGGCGCCCCAGGATTGTATGGTATCGATGATTTCTTCCAGATGGTGAAGGAGAACCAATACAAGATTCAATATCGTGTCCTCCTCGCTAGGTATCGAGGTAAGACGACTTGCCCTGCTTGTAATGGTACGCGTCTTCGCCCGGAGGCTGAATATGTGAAAATCAATGGCAAAAGCATAACGGATCTCGTGGAGATGTCTCTCGAGAACCTTCAGCAGTGGCTCCACGAACTTTCTCTCTCTGATTATGAGGCTCGTGTGGCTCAACGTCTTCTCAAGGAGATTCGTCAGCGCGTCGATGTGCTTTGTAATGTCGGACTGGAATATCTGACGCTCAACCGTCTGTCTAATTCTCTCTCTGGTGGTGAGAGTCAGCGTATTAATATCGCTACTTCTATAGGTAGTAGCCTCGTAGGTAGCCTCTATATCTTGGATGAACCTAGTATAGGCCTCCATTCTGCTGATACTGAACGCCTGATCAAGGTGCTTCGCCAGCTGCAGCAGCTGGGTAATACCGTGGTTGTGGTTGAGCATGATGAGGATATCATCAAGGCTGCTGATCAGGTTATTGATATTGGCCCTGAAGCGGGCCGCCTGGGTGGTGAGGTCGTTTTTATGGGCTCTGTGGAGGAAATGGCTAAGGCTGATACTCTTACTACTAAGTACATAAGTGGCCAGATGGAAATATCTGTTCCTAAGAGCCGTCGCGCCTGGAATAAGTGTATTACGCTTACTCGCCTCAATGAGAATAACTTACAGAATATTGATGCTAAATTCCCTCTTAATTGCTTGACGGTCGTTACTGGTGTCAGCGGTAGCGGTAAGTCTACTCTCGTGACTCGTATCCTCTATCCGGCTCTCAAAGCGGCTCTGGGCGAGGGCGTGGAGGAGCATGCTGGTAAAATGGGCGAATTGTCTGGCTCTCTGAATAGTATCTTCGCCGTGGAGTTCATAGATCAGAACCCTATCGGTAAGAGCACTCGCTCTAATCCAGCTACTTACATTAAAGCCTATGACGAGATTCGTAAGCTTATGTGCGCTCAGCAGCTTTCTAAGCAGAATGGATATACTACAGCTCATTTCTCTTTTAATGCTAAGGGTGGACGTTGCGAGACTTGCCAGGGCGAGGGTAAGGTGCATATCGAAATGCAGTTTATGGCCGATGTGGTCCTCGAATGTGAGGCTTGCCACGGTCGACGCTTTAAAGATGAGATTCTCGACGTGAAATATCGCGATAAAAATATTTCTGATATCCTCGATATGACTATCAATCAGGCTGTTGAGTTCTTTAGCGAGCAAATGGGACCTGCCGAACAGCGTATCGTGAAGCGTCTGCTCCCTTTACAGGAGGTCGGCTTGGGCTATGTCAAGATGGGTCAGTCTTCTAGTACGCTCTCTGGTGGCGAAAGCCAACGTGTCAAATTGGCTGCTTTTATCGCGGAGGAACGTATGAAGCCTACTCTCTTTATCTTCGACGAACCTACTACTGGTCTCCATTTCCACGATATTAATAAGCTGATGAAGGCTTTCAACCGTCTCATCGAGGCTGGTCACTCTATAGTGGTAATCGAACATAATATGGATGTCATAAAATGTGCCGATTATATCATAGATATGGGTCCTGGAGCTGGCGTTCACGGTGGTAAAATAGTCGCTTGTGGTACACCGGAGCAGATTGTAGCTTGCCCTGATAGCGTAACCGGAAAGTTCCTAAAAGAGAAGCTTAAATAGCATGGTAATGTGAATTTGATTATATTTGCAACATAAAACGATTAAGAAAACAAATACTATATTAAAAATGAAAGCATACGTTTTCCCTGGTCAGGGTGCACAGTTCGTAGGTATGGGTAAGGACCTCTACGAGAACTCAGCAGAGGCTAAGGCCCTTTTTGATAAAGCTAATGAGATTCTTGGCTTCAAGATCACAGATATTATGTTCGCTGGAACAGATGAGGAACTTAAGCAGACTAAGGTTACTCAGCCAGCTATCTTCCTCCATTCAGTTATCCTCGCTAAGGTTATGGGCGCTGATTTTAAGCCTGATATGGTCGCAGGTCACTCTCTCGGTGAGTTCTCTGCTCTCGTAGCCGCTGGCGCTATGTCTTTCGAGGATGGCGTGAAGCTCGTTTCTCAGCGTGCCCAGGCTATGCAGAAGGCTTGCGAAATGGCTAAGTCTACTATGGCTGCTATCATCGGTCTCGAGGATGCAGTGGTTGAGGAGGTTTGCGCTGGTATCAAGGATGTAGTTCCTGCTAACTACAACTGCCCTGGTCAGCTCGTAATCTCTGGTTCTGAGGCTGGTATCGACGAGGCTTGCGCTAAACTTACTGAGAAGGGCGCTAAACGTGCTCTCAAACTCTCTGTTAGCGGCGGTTTCCACTCTCCTTTCATGGAGCCTGCTCGTGTAGCTTTGGCTGCTGCTATCGAGGCTACTAAGTTCTCAGCTCCTGTTTGCCCTGTTTACCAGAATGTTGTGGCTAAGCCTGTTACTGATCCTGAGGAGATTAAGAAGAATCTCGTGGCTCAGCTTACAGCGTCTGTTCGCTGGACTCAGACTGTTCGCCAGATGATCGAGGATGGCGTCGATTCGTTTACTGAGGTAGGCCCTGGCGCAGTTCTCCAAGGTCTCATCAAGAAGACTAGCCGCGATGTAGCTACTGCTGGCGTCTCTTCTTTGGCCTAATCGGCTCAATGAATATCGAAGATTCAATACGTATAGCACAAGGGCTGGCTCCTGTCGAGGATACTCGTCGGAGCTGGCTCTATGTTATTTGTTGCGATGGTGTGTTCTATAAGCCTGATACTAAGTTGTTGGGCGTCAATAACTCTTTCTTCGCTAATGGCTACGGTTTCCGACTGACTCTCTCTCTCAAGGGCTCTGTCCCATATCTTTGGCGCGAACAGTGTATCGTCATTCAGCAGTGCATTTCTCTCCTCTCTATGCCCGAAGATGCTCTCCCTCAGTGGGATGTGCTTTATCGTCAGATCGAACTTCTAGCAGCTAAAAACCACTATCCCGGTCATTCTCAGGTGATTCTCTCTGTGTGGATGGACGATGATAGGGCTCATTATTCTATGCAGCAGTGCCGACTGGACCGTAATGTCTTCGAAATCAATACCGAACCTGTTTTCTTGGTCGACTACGACCGTGAGCGTCTCCCTGATTCTCCGTATAATTGCATCCCTCGCCCGTCGCTGATTCATTATATGGCTGAGCGTTATGTCTCTAATAATGAACTGAAATACCACGGCGCTCTTCTTCGCGATTCTCAGAATAGGGTAGTGCAGTCTACTCTCGGTAATGTCTATATCCTCATTGATGATGATATCTATACCACTAGCCCTAAATATGGCGCTCTTCTTGACCCTATGAAGGATATGATCGAGTTCGAAGCTGTTCAGCAGGGCCTCCATGTCGTTTATATAGATGGTCTTACCGCTGATTTGTTTTCTAAATCTACTGAGTGTTTCGTCGCTTCTAATGAATTTGGTATCCACCTGGTTGTAGGTGCTGCCGACCGCCGTTTCAAGAACGACCGTCTGGCACGTTTGGCTGTCTACCTGAAACAGCGCCTGGTCTATTGATTTCTTATTATTTTGTTCTCTATAGTCTCTCTTAATGCTCTCTTAACACTCCCTTAATGCTCCCTTAATACAGAGCCTGGTTCCCCATTTGTATAAATGTTATTATCTTGATAAGAAAAAATGTCCCTTTAAAGGGCACTTGGTGGACAGTCAATTTGTTTTTATACAAAAGGTTTCTTACTTTTGCACGTTTTTAAGGACTAACTCTACTACTAAAACAGAAAATTAATGGCAGACAAGTATAAATTCGACCCAGAGTCACTGACATATAAACGTATCGAACACGGCTTTAAGTACTACTTAAATTTCGTGTTGAAACGTTGTGCCGTTGGCTTGGTGACGGGAGGTATATTTTTCTTGCTGTATATCCACTTCATAGATTCCCCAAAGGAGAAACAGCTGAAGCGTGATAATCAGGAACTTCTCTCTCAATACGAAATTATGAACCGCCGCCTCGCTCAGATCGAGGATGTGCTCGATGATATCCATATGCGCGATGAAAATATCTATCGCGTTATCTATGAGGCTGATTCAATCCCGACTTCTGTTCGTAAGGCTGGCTTCGGTGGCGTAAACCGCTATGAAAACCTCGAGTCTATGACTAACTCGGATATGGTTATCGCTACCGCTAAACGCCTCGATGTCGCTGCTAAGCAACTCTACGTCCAGAGCGTTTCTTTCGACGAAATCATCGCCCTCGCTAAACGTAACAAGGAGATGATCCAGTGCATCCCAGCTATCATGCCAATGAATAACCGCGACCTCAACCGTACCGCTTCTGGTTGGGGTATGCGTATTCACCCTATCTATAAGACTAAAAAATTCCACTACGGTATGGATTTCTCCGCACCGACTGGTACCGAAATATTCGCAACAGGCGATGGCGTGGTGTCTGCCGTGAAGACGTCTTTCTCAGGATATGGTATGCACGTCGAAATCGACCACGGTTTCGGATATAAGAGCCTCTATGCTCACTTGTCTAAGTTCCACTGCCGCGTAGGCCAGAAGGTAAAACGTGGCGATGTCATCGGATACGTGGGATCAACAGGTACTAGTACGGCTCCTCACCTCCACTATGAGGTGAAGGTTAAGGATAAACAGGTAAACCCACAGTTCTACTACTTCCAGGAGTCTCTTACCCCTGAAGAGTACGACCGTATGATCGAAATATCAGTAAATTCAAACAGAACGTTCGACTAATTTTTTATATGACTGCAGCAGAAGTACGCCAGAGCTTTCTGGATTTTTTCGCATCTAAGGGACATAAGATTGTTCCTTCAGCCCCAATGGTAGTTAAGGGCGACCCAACATTGATGTTCACCAATGCTGGTATGAATCAGTTCAAGGATGTAATCCTCGGTAACGCACCTATCGTAAATTCTCGCGTGGCTGATTCTCAGAAGTGTCTCCGCGTTAGTGGTAAGCATAATGACCTCGAGGAAGTAGGTCACGATACATACCACCACACTATGTTCGAGATGCTCGGTAACTGGTCTTTCGGCGACTACTTCAAGGAGGAGGCTATCGCTTTTGCTTGGGAGTATCTCACCGAGGTTATCAAACTCGATAAGGATCGCCTCTATGTGACTATCTTCGAGGGCGCTAAGGAGGAGGGCCTCGAGCGCGACCAGGAGGCATACGACTGCTGGAAGAAACATATCGCTGAAGATCGTATCCTCGAAGGTAATAAGCATGATAACTTCTGGGAAATGGGCGATACAGGTCCTTGCGGCCCTTGCTCGGAAATCCATTTCGATATGCGCCCTGATGAGGAGCGTAAGAAGGTTAGTGGCCGTGACCTTGTAAATAAGGATAATCCTCAGGTTATCGAGATCTGGAATAATGTGTTCATGCAGTTCAACCGTAAGGCCGACCATAGCCTTGAACTCCTTCCAAATCACCACGTAGATACAGGTATGGGCTTCGAACGTCTCGTTCGCGCCGTTCAGCATAAGACTTCTAACTACGATACTGACGTATTTACTCCTATCCTCGACGAAATAGGTAAGATTACTGGTCATACTTATGGCAAGGATGAGAAGGTGGATATCGCTATGCGCGTAGTTGCCGACCATATCCGTACTATCGCATTTTCTATTACTGATGGTCAGCAGCCATCTAACAACAAGGCTGGCTACGTAATCCGTCGTATCCTTCGCCGCGCTGTTCGTTACTATTATACTTTCCTCGGCCAGCGTGAGGCTACTCTCTATAAGATTCTCCCTGTGCTTAACGCAACAATGGGTGTCGCTTATCCTGAACTCATCGCTCAGAAGGATCTCGTTTCTAAGGTTATCAAGCAGGAGGAGGATTCTTTCCTTCGTACCCTCGCAACGGGTATCTCTATGCTCGATAAGATTATGGGCGAGACTAAGGCTGCTAAGAAGTCTGAGGTCGCAGGTAAGGTCGCTTTCGAACTTTATGATACCTACGGCTTCCCTCTCGACCTTACTGAACTTATCCTCCGTGAGAATGGTCTTACTGTAAATCTCGCTGAATTTGACGCAGAGATGCAGGCTCAGAAAAACCGAGCTCGCGATGCTGGTAAGATTGAGACTGGCGACTGGGCTGTCCTCGAGGAGAATGATAAGGAGGATTTCGTCGGATATGATACAACTGAGGCCGACGTGAAGATCATGCGCTACCGTATGGTTAAGGTGAAGAATAAGGAGCAGTTCCAGGTAGTATTCAACCTTACTCCTTTCTACGGAGAGTCGGGTGGTCAGGTAGGTGATACTGGTTATATCGAGTCTGCTAACGAGACTGTCAATGTTATACAAACTATCAAGGAGAATGGTCTTATTATCCATCTCGTTGATCGTTTCCCTGAGAATCCATCAGCTCAGTTCCACGCTGTAGTGGATGTTAAGCGTCGTCAGCTTATCGCTAACAACCACTCGGCTACTCACCTCATGCAGGAGGCTCTCCGTAAGGTTCTCGGTGAGCACGTGGAGCAGAAGGGTTCTTATGTAACTCCTGATTCTCTCCGCTTCGACTTCTCTCACTTTGCTAAGGTGACTGATGAGGAGATCGCTGAGGTTGAACGTCTCGTAAATGAGAAGATTCGTGAGGATATCGCTCTCGATGAGCATCGTAATGTACCTATCGCCGAGGCTAAGGCTCTCGGAGCTATGGCTCTCTTCGGTGAGAAGTATGGTGATACAGTACGTGTAATCAAGTTCGGTTCTAGCATCGAGCTTTGTGGTGGTACTCATACTCAGTCTACAGGCCGCATCGGTATGTTCAAGATTATCGGTGAGTCTGCTTCTTCTGCTGGCGTACGCCGTATCGAGGCTGTTACTGCCGCTAAGGCTGAGGAGTTGATGGTGTCTAACTACAACGCTCTTAAGTCCCTGGCAGAGGGCTTGAAGACTACTCCTGCAAATCTCCAGAAGGCTATCGAGTCTCTTATCGCTAATAACCAGAAGCTCGAGCAGCAGTGCGCAGATATGATGGATAGCATGCTCGGTATCGAACGTGCTGCCCTCCGTGAGAAAATCGAGAATGTGGGTAATATCAAGCTCCTCGTAGCTGAAATTAAGCCTATGTTCGTAGACCGCCTCAAGGATCTCGCATATCAGCTCCGTGGCGAATCTGAGGATATCGTTTGTGTCCTCGGTTGCGTAGCCGCTGATAAGCCTCAGATTATGATAATCGCTTCTGATAGCGTGGTGGCTTCTAAGAATATCAACGCAGTGGAGGCTATCCGCGCCGTAGCTAAGCACATCCAGGGTGGTGGCGGCGGTCAGCCTTTCTTCGCATCTGCAGGTGGTAAGAACGCAGCAGGTATGGATGCTGCTCTCCGTGAAGCTAAATACTACTTCCAGGATAAGTTGAAATAATATATACTGTCCAATACAAAGCACGCTGATTCCTACAAAAGGAATCAGCGTCTTTTTTTTCGTCTCATAATATAAGGTTCGCTGGTGTTTTTTATTTGCCTTTGCGCTGGGTTGTGCCGGGTTCCTGTCCTTGATGTTCCATGGTCGGGTAGTCGTATTTCGTAGTATTTAAAATAAAAATTTACGATGAACAAGGGACTTCCCCGTATCTAGCAAGGGTCTAGACATAGTGTAGACAGTGACTACAAAAGACTGAATAATTTGTTCTGTATAGTGCCTGAAGTGAGTTTTCTATGAATTTGCCGTGACTCGCCGGAATATAAATACAGTGAGCAATCCGAGTGTTTACAATTTATTTACTAACTTTGTCTGCTAATTGAAATAAATATCTATGGAAGTAAAGGGAAATTTGACCATAAATATGCCCGAGGCAATGCAGGACGGCAAGTATTCTAACTTGGCTATGATTACTCATAGCCCATCTGAGTTCGTATTGGACTTTATCGCTATCATGCCAGCTGTCGATAAAGCTAATGCTGTAGCTCGTATAGTCATGACCCCAGATAACGCTAAACGTCTACTTTTGGCTTTGCAGGAGAACGTAGGTAAATACGAACAGGAGAATGGTCCTATCCGCGTCGCTCAACGTGCAGCTGTTCATCCCGACTTTGTAAAGCCTCAGGGCGAAGCTTAAATCAATAAGAATTTGTACACAGTAGTTAAATATCTTCTCATCGCACTTTCTCATCTCCCTCTGGGGGTGCTATATGCGTTGTCTGATTTCGCATACGTCATCCTCCATTACGTAGTGAGATACCGACGCACTGTCGTCCGTAAAAACCTGGATATAGCCTTCGGAGATAAGGATGAAGCATATAGACGTAAGGTCGAAAAGCGCTTCTACCGCCATTTGTGCGATTACGTGTTCGAAACTATCAAGGCTTTTTCTATCGATCTCAAGGATCTTAATAAACGCTATAAGATAAGAAATCCTGAATTGGTCAACTATTATCTGGATAATGGCCGCTCGGTTTTCTTGTATTGTGGCCATTTCGGCAACTGGGAGTGGTCTCTCGTCTATCCTTCTGTATTGTCAAAGTGCCAGTTCCAGACTTTCTACCAGTCTCAGTCTGGTAAGGGTATCGATAGAATTATGACTGAAATGCGTACTCGAGTGGGTAATTTGGCTATCGAAAGCCATAAGGCTTATCGCCATATCGTCGAGTGTATGAGAAATAATATCCAGACTTTTACTCTCATCATCGCAGATCAGTCGCCTCACCGTAAGGCTAAAAAGCATTGGACTAATTTCTTTAATCACGATACTGCTTTCCTAATGGGCCCGGAAGCTATGGCTGTCAAAACTAATCAGGTGCTCATCTATCCTTCTATTGTGTCCTATAAAAGGGGCTACTATGAGATTGAGATGAAACTTATTGATGATAAGGCAAGCCAGAATTCTGGCGCAGGTATCATAGATAAATTCGCAGTCCTCTTGGAGGATGATATACGTCGTACTCCTGAATTGTGGTTGTGGAGCCATAATCGTTGGAAACATAAACACGAGGATTACCCAGATTGAACCAATTCTGTCTAATTAAATAGTCTAGTTGTAGAAATTATATATAATCATAAATGGATACATTGATCATAGTGTGCCAGTTGATATTGAGCCTTTCAATATTGGTTGTCACTCACGAGTTCGGACATTTTCTTTTCTCAAAGATATTCGGCGTTAAGGTGCCGAAGTTCTATATGTTCTTCGACCCTTATTTCAGTATATTCAAATATATACCTGATGGCTCTCACGAGGGTGCCGATTCTAAGGAGGGCTTCGATTTCTGTAAATATACCGATGTCGAGGAGCAGGTCTCTTCTTGTAAGATTGAGGATTATAATGCTAATCCCGACCAATTTGTAAAACTTGGTAAGGATTCTAAGGTCTTGTCTGAAAAATTCGAGGAGGCCGAGGAAAACGTGAAGGGTAAGATGGTAAAGGTCATCAAGATTACTCGTCGCGTGAAATGTGGTTTTTCTCTCATATCTTTTACTCGTAAGTATACTGAGGGTGTAGAAAATAGTAAGTCTTGGTGGCATAATACTGATTTCGGTCTGGGTTGGCTCCCTCTGGGTGGTTATTGCCAGATTTCTGGTATGGTGGATGAGACTCAAAGCGCTGATAAGTTGGTTGGTAAGCCTGTTGAGAAGTGGGAGTTCCGCGCTAAGCCGGCTTGGCAGCGTCTCCTTATCATGATTGGTGGCGTATTGGTTAATTTCATTACTGCTCCTCTCATTTTCTGGTTCGTCCTCTATACTTGGGGTGAGAGCTATATCCCATTCTCTGAGGCTCCTATCGGTCTGCATTATCACGAGGTAATGCACGAGGCTGGCTTCCAGGATGGTGACCTTATTGTTGCTATCGATGGTAAAAAGGTTGATACCTATAAGGATATCGCTAATACTATCCTCCTTACCGATACTTGTACCGTGGAAATCGTTCGTAATGGCGAACATCAGTTTATCGGTATGCCTCGTGAGTTTTTCCGTACTATACTTAGTAAGGATGTTGAACAGCTTTGTGCAATCCGTATCCCTGCTGTCATAGATTCTGTCCTCGTCGATGCTCCTGCTTATAAGGCTGGTATCCTTCACGGCGATAGCATTATCAGTATGGGAGGTAATACTATTGAATCTTTTACCGATATTATGCCTGTCTTGACGGCTAACGCTGGTAATACTATTCCTGTCGTTGTCGCTCGCGCAGCTGGTAGTGCTGTCGATACTTTGTTCGTTGCCGTCTCTGCCGAAGGTAAAATTGGCGTTAATCCTATGCATCCTACTCGCTGGATCAATATCAAGACTCGCGAGTATGGTTTCTTCGAGGCTTTCCCAGCTGGTATTGAGAAGGGCTGCGAATTGCTGTCCAACTACGTAAAGCAGTTGCCTCTGCTCTTCACTAAGGAGGGCGCTACTAAGGTGGGTGGTTTCGGTACCATAGCTAAACTGTTCCCTGATTCGTGGGATTGGCGTGCTTTCTGGTTCAATACTGCATTCTTGGCTATCATGCTTGCCGTAATGAATATCCTCCCAATTCCTGCCCTCGATGGCGGTTTCGTGTTGTTCCTCATCGTGGAGGTAATCACTGGTAAGAAGGTTCCAGATAAGTTTATGGAGTATGCCCAGTTGGTGGGTATGGCTATCCTCTTGCTATTGGTTCTCTATGCCAACGGTAACGATGTCTTGAGGTATTTGTTTTAGATAGTATAATCTGTATTACCCATGCGTCACTTGCTCATATATTGTTTGCTCATAGTTTTTCTTACTATGACAGATGCCTTATGTGCTAATGCGCAGGGTACCGGTACTAACCCTCAGGTGCCTGAGTATATATACCAACGCCGTATGGAGACTCTGGATAAACAGTCTCCTATCAAGTTGGAGTATAATCCTCAGGTACGTGCATATATTGATGCTTATCTGGTTCGTCGTCGCGACCATCTGGCTAATATCATATCTCGCGCCGAACTTTATTTCCCAATCTTCGAGGAGTGCCTGGCTAAATATAACCTCCCGCAGGAACTTAAATATCTGGCTATCATAGAGTCTGCTCTTGACCCTAAGGCTAAGTCTAAGTCTGGTGCTATGGGCCTGTGGCAGTTCTTATACCACGCTGGCCTCATGCTCGACCTTCAGGTGACTAGCTATGAGGATGATCGTTGCGATCCTGTGAAAAGCACTGATGCCGCTTGCCGCTACCTTCAGTATCTTTTCCAGAATACTCACGATTGGCAGTTGGCTCTCGCCGCATATAATGGTGGTATTGGTACCGTCCAAAAGGCTATCGAACGCTCTGGTGGTAAAAAGTCTTTCTGGGAACTTGCCCCATACCTTACTAATGAGATGAAGGCTTATGTGCCTGCTTTTATTGCTGTCAACTATGTTATGAACTATTACCAACTTCATAATGTAGTGCCCGCAAAACCTAAGTTTACATATCAGGATATCGATACTGTTTATGTGAATATGTCTCTAGGCTTCGATCAGATTTCTCGCGCTTCTGGCGTGTCTCGAGATGATTTGCAGACTCTTAATCCGCAGTATATCAAGGATTTCATTCCTTATGATGATATGCCACGTCTCCTAGTGCTCCCGAAGGATAATGTTTCTAGGTATCTGCGTAATGAACGCCGACTCCGACCTGATACTGCTCCGGATTTGGTGGGTTATTTCGGGGAACAGAGGGAGGTTAACCTCACTCACGTTGTCCAGGCTGGCGAATATCTTCATAAGGTGGCTATGAAATATAATACCACTGCCGAAAAAATCATGGAGTGGAATGGATTGACAACCAAGGATATAAAGATAGGGCAGAAGCTGACTATAGTCCAGCAGGAGCCCGCTCGTAAATTCTTTTTTGTTGTACAGGAAATGCTCTACGGCTGATGACCATTAATTATCGCAAGATAAGAAAATTACTCGTGGCACTCTTCGTGACAGGCGTGTCAGTGGTGGTCTTGTTCGTTATTCTCTTGGCTGTGCCGGCTGTCGATTCTTGGCTTTGCTCTAAAATCGAACATCAGCTGTCTGTTTCTTTGGGTCATAAGCTTACTATCGATGAGCTTCAGTATTATCCTCTTAGAACGCTTAGCCTCCGTGGTATAAAATTGCTTGATGAGGATTCTACTGCTATAGCAACAGCATCTCGTATCAAGGCTTCGGTGGATATCACTTCTGTCTTTAGCTCTAAACTTAGTTTGTCTCAGCTCGACATAGATTCTTTGCGTCTCTATGTTACTCAGTTGTCGGAGAATCCTTCTCTCTATAATATCTCGAAATTAACTGCTAGGGATTCAATTTCTGATTTGCATCCCGATGATACCTTGGCTTTGTATACTGCTTTCGGTATCACTTCTCTACGACTTCGCGATGCAGAGGTGTTCTATACCCCTCTCAATAATTTCCCTCACGCTATACGTGCCTTGAATGCTAAGGTTGAGGATCTTGATATCGCCTCTGATGCAGTAGGTGCTTCTGTTTCTCGCGTTTATATGCAGGTGGATGATTATCCTTCTTTCTTCTCGGGTGACGTGGCTCTGCAGAATGATACTCTCTCTGTCTCTGAATTTAGAAGTTATTTTGGTAATTCTGTCGCTAATCTTAATTCTCTCCAGATCGCAGGATTGAGTAACCTGGATAGCTTGATGGTCTCTTCTGCTAAGATTTCTTCTATAACTGCTGATATCGACCTTTTGTCTCTCGATAATCTGCCTGATATCCCGAAGGCAAGTCTCTCTGGGTTCTTGTCAGTGGATAATAATTCTATTCTGACTAAAGCGCTTGATGTTTCTATCTTGGAGGATAATCGCTTTTCTATAGATGGCTCTATATCTAATTGGAATGATATAGAAAGGGGTAATGTTGAACTGTCTCTTTCTAAGTTCCACATTGTCCCTCAGAGTATTCTTCAATATGCTGGCATCCAGACTTCTGCTTCTGTAGATAGTACTCTTACTCCTTTGTCTGGTGAACTTACTCTTTCTGGCCCTTCTGATAATATCTCTATTAGTGCCCAGTTCTTGAGTAGGACTATCTCTCTGATTTTGGATTCTCATGCTCGTTGTATCTCGAACGATCTGCTTGCTGTCGAGGGTACTTTGGGCACTACATACAATCCAGGGCAGGTGTCTCGTCTTTTGCTGGGTGGTTCAACTGCCGTTGTGGATTTCTCAGCTACTTTGTCTTCTGACCTGGATCAGTCTGTTATCCAGTGTAAGGGTGTCGCACCTCTTCTGACTTTCTTGGACTACCCATACCAGAATGTCCAGTTGGAGTATTCAAAACAGAAAATGTCTCATTCCGCACTGGTAAATGTCTCTGACCATAATGGCGGACTTAAAGTTGATGCTAGGCTTTATGAGGTGGGTCAATATCCTACTCTCAATCTCTTGCTCTTAGCAGATACTCTCCGATTGGGTAAATTGGGTATTATGCCTCAATACCCTAATTCTATGGTGGATTGTAAAATATCCGCTGCTATCGAAGGTTCTGATATCGATAACGCCGAGGGTAGTCTTGTCGTTTATGACCTCTCGTTATGCGCCCTCCGTGATACTGTCTCCTTCGGTCAACTGAATCTGACTCTGCTGCGTCAGACCGCTGAGCGTAATCGTACTCTTTCTCTGAAATCCGACCGATTGAAAGCTACAATGGAGGGCCATTTTGCTATGAGGGATCTCTGGACTGAACTCCAGTCTCAACTGTATGGAGTCTCTCCTTCTCTTTTCTCTCGTCCATCTCGTAAGGCTCCTTCTGATGCATGGATGAATTTTGATCTGGATTATCACGATATTTCTGCGTTGTCTCAACTTGTTGATACTAACTTGGTTGTTTCTGGTAATGGTTCTTTGAGAGCGAATATCGATGCATCCGACCATTCTTCTGATCTGGCCCTTAGTATGTCTCAGGTGTCCTATGGCAATCAGAGCTTTGGGGGATTGTCTCTTAATTATTCTTCTGCCGATGGTGATACTTCTGTCGTGGAATGGAGTACCAAAACAACTAAATTGGCAACTTTGGGGAATATCGGTTCTTTCCATAACGTCGATAAACTTTATGGTGATAAACTGGTTTCTCATTTTGAGTGGGTTAAGCGACTGGGGGAACCTGGCGGTGATATTTCTCTCCAATGCGACTTTTCTCGTGATAAGGGTAATGTCTTGTCTAGTAGCATTAATCTCGATTCTTCTTTCATCGTCCTCGGTAAACGTCGCTGGGAAATAGCTGAATCTTCTTGCCTGATTACTCCTAATTCTCTGCAGGTGAATGATTTCGCCATGATGCATAAGGATAGGTTCCTTCGTATAGATGGCAAGTCTTCTAAGGCGAATCCTGCTGATACTCTGACTGTTAGTGTCAATCAGTTTGCTATATCTGATGTCCTCTCTACATCTCCCGAGGATAAGTTCTCTTTGGATGGTGATCTTTCTGCTTTGGTATATCTTAATGATATATATGGTAACGTTATCGTCAATTGTAAGTCTTCTATCGATAATCTTTTCGTAGATGGCGATAATCTTGAACACATGGATATCGAGTCGGCTTGGCGTCCCGAGAATAAGAACCTCGATCTCCACTTGGCTATAGTTACTCATGGCCGCCAGTGTGTGGATGCTAACGGACAACTGGATCTGGCGCATGGTAATATGTTCCTTAATTTCGATATCGATTCTCTCTCTATCGGATTCCTTAACTTCTATCTCGATACGTCTATCGATAATATGCAGGGTACTACTTCTGGCAATCTCCAGTTGCATGGCCCTTTGGATGATATAAAGCTCAATTCTCGTCTGTGTGTCCACCATTCTACTTTTTCTGTCAAGCAGACTGTAGTGGATTATATCATAGACCATAACGATAGTATTATCCTTTCGCCTGATCGTATGGAGTTTAAACATTTGCGTTTCCGAGATAGGTATGGGAAATATGGCGACTTCCATGGGTATATTGCTCATGATATGTTCTCAAACTTGAGGATGTTTATCGATTTCGATGTGAATGATATGCTTGTCCTTGATACTCAGGAGAAACATAACCCTTCATACTATGGAACGGTCTTCGGTAATGGCTACTTCGGCGTGCGTGGTACTACCTCTCTTTGCCGCCTATTGGTAAAGGCTCATACTGTCCAGAATTCTGTCTTCTATATTCTCCCTCTCACTAAATCGGAATTGGGTCAGACTGATTATATCCGTTTTTCTAATAGGGAAACTGTTTATGATGATTCTGAAGAGAATAAGAAAACTGATGAATTCGACTTGGAGAAGCAGCAGGAGGGTGTCGAGGCTCAACTGGAGGTTGAAATACGTCCTGATGCTAAGATCTATGCTATAGTGGATCCTCGCTCTGATAATATGCTCGAAGGTCGCGGTCAGGGTAAGATTAATGTGGAAATGACTCGCGAGGGTGCCTTGCTTATGGAGGGTACATATACTATGGAGCAGGGTGTGTATAACTTCAATCTCCAGAATATCGTCAATAAGAAGTTCGATATCCGAAAGGGTAGTACCGTTATGTGGAATGGCGACCCTTACGATGCTATAGTGGACCTCGTGGCTACTTACAAGACTCGTGCTTCTCTGTACGACTTAGTACAGGGTGCAGCAGATGAGTCTGTTGCCGACCTGAAGAAGCGTGTGCCTATTAATTGCAATCTCTTCCTTACCGAACATCTCCTTAACCCTAAGATTCGCTTCGAGATCGAAATACCTTCTTCTCAGAATTTCAGCCAGTATACGTTCGACCAATACGTGAATACCGATGAGGAGATGAACCGTCAGGTATTCTCTCTCCTGCTCGCTGGCCGTTTCTACGCTACTCAGGAGGCTCAGTCTAACGCTAATAACGCTACTGGTGGCGCTTCAACAAGTAATTATCTCGGTACTACATTGTCTGAATTGATGTCTAATCAGTTCTCTAACTGGATTTCTCAGAATAAGTACAATGTAGGTATGGGCGTCAACTACCGTCCTGGTGACGAGGTGACTAATGAGGAGTATGAGGTAGCTGTCCAGACTGGTGTGCTGGATAATAAGATAGTCCTTAGCGGTAATATCGGCTATGGCCGAGATGTCTCTTCTGAATCTAATAAGGAGGGTAGCTTCATCGGCGACTTCGACGTGGAGGTGAAGCTGAATAAGAAGGAAACTCTCCGCGCTAAGGCTTATACCCACTCTAATAATGATGTAATCTACGAAACATCCCCTACTACTCAGGGCATAGGTATCTCATATCAGGAGTCTTTCGACACCTTCCGCGAACTCCTTCATAAATACTTCGGCTGGATGCGTAGGAAGAAGGAGACCTCCACAGAAGAAAAGTCTGAATAGTACTTATTGTTTCATGCGTTTTGTTCTCTGCGCCGTGATATTTAGTCCTATAGATAATATGTGCGAATTTCCAGTTACTCCTTCAAAAGATTTCTCAAAATGATTTGGTATAAACTGATATTGGACTCTAAGTGCAGGATACGTGCAAAAAGGCTTGTAGGCAGGACACAATCTTCTGAATAATTTAAGATCTGCATTTATGCCGATACCTGTTGATGGATATTTTATACTTCTAGAAACAAAAGGGGTTATTCGAAATCTATCTTTATCTAGAATAATATATCCTAATGATATGCCACTTTGAACTATTTCTAATTGTTTGGTATATTTCAATTTTGGCAACGTTTTATATACCTGTTTTGTCGCCTCACTAATGTTTTTAAGTAACAATACATTGAGAGTAAAGCGATATCCTATGATGCCTAATTCTAAGCCGCGATCTATAGCAGTTTTTTCGTATACCGGATATTTAGCAATGCTAGGCCTATATATAGTTATCTGCGCCCCGAAAGGTGATGCCTCTAATTTGTATGGCATTTTATGGGTTACATGACCATTATATTCACTCTCGGGGTAAGTCTTAGCGTATTCTTCGCACTGATTGTTATAATTATCAACCTTTTTCTTGAATTCATTCTCAACTTTGTCATAATAGAAGTACTTGATGTTCTCCATATTAAGCACAAGAAATTCCTTCTCTGCTGCTGACAACTGGGATCTTGTTATATCTTCAATGATAAAATCATAATTATTTATGACGGTCTCTCTAAGCTTTCGTTCAAATTCATATAGCAATTTGTATGGTTGAGGGTCATCTCCAATTTTGGCAGAAAAACTGTTGATTTGATTCTTTCTACATTCGGTGCCTTCGTATAGCTTGGCATCGAGGATTTCTTGATAATTGCCCGTCAGATAGCAAGCTAACATCTTTTCGTAACTGGTCATTGTCCGAATATCTGAAGATAGATTTCCTTTGACGCGAATTGTATTGGTTGTTGTATCTATTGATGACAAGATAGAGTAAACACGCGATGAATCATTAGTGACCTGTGCAAAGGAAAAATGACAAAGGCATAAGAAGAGGACAATTGTAATAAGACGTTTCATACCTAAAATTTATGAGATGTTTTTTGTTATGCTATATTCTTGCGCAAATATAACATTTTTTTTAGCTAAATGGTAACATGCGGTTATTATGATAGTCATAACTCCCATTCTCAATCATTTTCTCTTTATCCCATCATATCTCTTTTGAACCATAATGAAAACACCGGATCTGCAATCCGTATTTTGCCGTGCTCTATATCTATCAGTTCCTTATCTAATAATGTTTCTTTGAGCCTACTGATATTGGATTTGGTCCCTAAATTGTATTGAGTAGAGATTCTTGCACTACCAAAGTCGTCTTCTATTCCGTTACATACAGCTTTCAAGAAGTTCATTTGATACGCTGTCAATGACTCTACTTGTTTCTCAAATAATGCTCTGTTCTGGTTCAACAGGTCGTTTATGCCTGTTCTGATGTCATCATCTGCTACCTCTTCATCTGAGGCTATTACCACATTCCATGCAAGTTGCTGTACGTATGATGAGTAACAATCTACCGCCATACATATCCATTCTGCCTGCCTACTAGTTATAGTTTTCCCAGCGTTACCGAACCTATCCACTATGAACGATGTCCAGTCTGCTACAGATATCTTGTCCAGTATTATCATATCTCCAAATTGATAAAATGGCATTTTCTTACTCTGAAAAATAGTCGACATTAAATGTTTCTTACTGCCGAACATGCAGTAGGATACATTCTGGTGATGTTGCCAAATTCCTCGCATTCTTTTCTGGACGGACAATGAATCATTGAACTCTCCTATCTGCTGAAACTCATCAATACAGACAACTAACATAATGTTTTTCTTCTCTGCAATCTTTTCAGGCAAATTGAGTATCTCCTCTGGAGAATAGTTGTCGGGGGTAATACCAAGCGACAAAGATATCTCTGTATCAATATCATTGCCTAGACTAATTTTTGGGGATACTCTTTCCAAGAATTGTTTTACTGACGACAATATATTGTCTACATGACCTGCCGTTGCTTTGAGAATCGTTGAAGCAAATCTGTTGTAAAAATCATATTCACTACGACAGTCGTATATGTCCATGTATGCCACTTTGATATCTGGATCCGTAATCTGAGACATCACTCTTTTGACCAATGATGTTTTCCCCATACGACGAGGAGATATTATGATAGAGTTTACCCCATTTTCAAAGTTGGCTTTAAGTCTCTTTGTCTCTGCAACTCTATCTGTAAAGTTTACCCCCTCGACAGACATACCATATACAAACGCTTTTTTCATATCAATTATTCTCGTGATTGCATTGCGAATATAATCAACATTTTATTGGTTCACAACATTGTGGTCCACAAAGTAGTGAACCAATATCTCATTCTCTCATAACGCGCTAACTAACAACACTTAACGATATTATTACTTGATAATGATTATATCCAACTGATCGGCTAGGGCTTTTGCTATAAGACCCAATTAAGGCTATACACTATATTTTACATAACACCCATTCTCAATCATATACACCCAAATAAGGGGCTACAAGAATGTCATAAAACTCTTTTGGTAGGTAAATATTGTTGATGTTTACAGCCTTTCTGAACAAATGAGCTATCTCCTCGTCTTTGAAACCTGCAATGCCACAGCCTATGCGTGTCACCAAGAACTTCAAATCTTGGCGTCGCATTGCAAACTCTATAAATTCATCCACGTATGGTTTTATCGTTTCTACACCTCCTTGCATGGTTGGTATGGCGTAGGTTTGTCCTGTCATACCTGTGCCAACACCCCACTCGGCACCGAACTTTAGATTAGCTGCCCTTGCTGCACCACCCATGTGATGACCTGCAAGGTTACTGCCGAAGACGAAAATTTCATCCTTCTCCAGAGAGTCTATTTTGCCAGAAGCGATATTTGGCTGTTCTGTCCTGTTCTTACTCATGATCTGTGTATTGATAAGTGGCAAACTTCTAAATTACGAATGTACGGATGATATAAGCGTTTTTTTGTCCAATTTTCACGTCAATGGGTTCTTGTTCGTTCCCATTGATACAAGCATACTGCAGTGATTTGTTGTTGATAGATTCATCATTAGAGAAATTCGCTGTAGAGAAGTAGGCTCTATTATTATTGCTGTAATACTCTCTTCTTTTTTTCATCTTTCCCTGATTGCCCATAGGAGAGTGAATCGGATTTAATACAATATGTGTATTGTCCAAAATGTTCGCAAACCGTTGGCTCAATTCTTCATTATCCTCAAATCTGAAGACCGCCTTATTCCCCTCTGATTGTTTGTTTCTAAGAATACCATTCTCGCCACATTGAATTACGGTGACGTTTCTATTCGCTGCTTCAAAAGATCGTCTCGTTTCTAATTCAAGCAATAAATGATCGCACAGTTCTGTATAAGCGTTAATGGTGGCTGAGTCCGTGAATAGTTGATGTGTGTACATATCTTTCACAACACCACATTTCAGCATAAAGAGCGAATTGCATACAGGATTTAGCAGACTTATAGCATTCTCTTTTACTTCAAGTATAGCTGTTGTCGTCTTGTTCTCAATTAGAGAGTTAAGTTCAAAAACATCTGTATTAGAAGCTAACGTATGCCCTGAGAATAATATCAAATCAGCCTTGGATGAATTGATGATATATGCGGTATGTTTCAATCTACTATTAGCTCTTAATGTTGATTTATATGATACAAGTTGAATCACCATAGTGTAAATCTTTTAATACGTTATTATCATAGAATACTATTTCTCATAGCCATAAAACCTGAACCAATGAGCTGCCTGGGGAAGGAGATTGTTCAGTTCGTCTAACTCTACTGGCATCACACCACTTTTGATATATGCTCCTTTGATAGTGCCTATGTTTTACATAACACCCATTCTCAATCATAAAAACCGCAATCTTGTTGAAGGCTTTATCCTTAAAAATGGAAGATTTATTAAAATAGACAAAAGTGACTTTGACGGATTCGACTATACCAAGCAATCTAGAGAGAAACTCAACTTCAAATTGGAACAAAAAATAAAAACGCTGGAATAGTCCAGCGCAAAAATGAGAGGGTCTTGGCGGTCCGCGACCTTTCCGATCATTTTCATCACAAAAATATAATACTTTTTATAAACAACATACAACGATGGGAAAAATTACTCATGGAGGCAAAGTCGAGACTTACGAAGAGTTCATCGTTTTACATAACACCCATTCTCAATCATATAAATCTTAAGCGATGGACTGACATTCTGGAGGGGCGTGTAATTACCTATGACGAGTGGTTTGCATCGTTGTCTCCAGAAGAACAAGCGCAAGCTGCACGCATAAACGGAACTCGTGGCGACGACATCTCCACCGAGGAGTGGCAGAAGCGTAAGCAGGAAAGTCTTGAGTCTGCAAGACAGAAGCTAGAAAGGCTGAAGAAGCAAGAGGATGACTAAAAAAGGGAACAAGCGATGCCAACAAATTATCTGGCATCGCTTGCTTCTTTTACTTTATGTCTCGAAATCTATTTTGTAACTCCGAAAGCCTCTCCATTAAATAATCATAGGAAGGGGCATTTTTGTAGATGAAGCCGTATTTCATTTGATCGTAGTCTGCACGCAGCACGGAATCTATACTAGCTGGTGGCACAAATGATATTGTTTCAGGATTATGTGTGTTGTAATCCAAACCACTCCACGCCGTAAAAGCTTTTCGATGGGCAACTATCTCATCATACAAGGTACGGTTATTCATTGCCTCTATGGCGAATGGTCTGTCCATCATCTTAACGATGTCGTACATGTGGCGAGTGAGCCGTTCAGTTCGTGAACAACCGCCAGGTCTTGTAAATTCCTCATGGAGAAGAAATACCTTTTCAAGAAAAGTTCTACCTGGTACTACAGTCGGAACGTCCACTGCTGGCATCGCGAACTCTTCATCAGGATAAGCGTCCTCTATCATGGAGCGCATTGCAATCCTCTCGTAAGGCTCCATCAAAGAACGGCAACTGATTTCAATCTTGACACGCTCTGGAATGTAGTGGACTGCTTGGCTTAGGACTGTATTGTACTCTACGAACAGCACTACTGGGTCAAGATCACTAACAGAAGTTTCTGGTACGACGACCTTACATTCCTGAAGTACGCCGAACTCTGCCAACTTTACCTCTATGTCGTGACAAAGAGTGCTGCAAATGAATCTCTTTGACTCCTTGCGTAG
>JAKSLD010000015.1 GCA_024401395.1 Bacteroidales bacterium | reverse complement strand
TCGGACAGAGATATATTACAGTACAAATATATATTCTTTCGCACTAAGTTGATATCTAAAAGAGGGTAGAGAGGTATGGGGAGAGGGGTAAGAATATAGTTTATGTGTACGGGCTATATATAGAGAGCATACGAGTTGGTCGCAGTTTTTTTAATTTGTCAGCTGTCCTGCCTGCTGTTTTTTTTCTTTATAAGGAAACGTTGCCTCGTATGCCTCGAAGTCATCTTTATTTTCAAAAGCTACATAATACCCCTTAGGAGTGTGGTAGGTTCCTTCTACGCCATTGAGGTATCCTGGAATAAGTTCCTGAGCGAGGAAGTATGGAACCTCTGCCTCTTTGGGTTCGGCATGGTAATGGATATTCAAGGAACTCGCTAATACGAATCCTGCGTGTTTGTAGAAATCGATGTTGCCCTCCATACATATAACGCCGACGCCCATTTCGCGGGCTTTGCCAAGGGCATATTGTAGAAGTTTCAATCCGTATCCTTTACGCTTGTATTCGGGAAGGATACTAATGGGACCGAAAGTCCAAGCAGGGAAGACAGAGCCATCCTCCTTTATGATCTCTGCCTTTGAGAACATGACATGACCTATGATTCTACCGTCCTCTTCAAGAACAAAGTCAAGTTCCGGGAGGAAGTCGGGATTACCTCTATATTGATTGAGCACATAATGCTCCACGCACCCTGGAGCATATACATTCCAGAAAGCCTCGCGTGTAAGATTCTCTACCTCGCGGTAGTCTGAAGGTTGTTCTAATCGTATGACCATTGTATTTAATTATTTTACGGAAATTCCGATCATTACGGTTTCTTCGTTGCTATTTATGATTTGACCTATTTCACCAAACAAATGCTTTGCAAGAAAATTGACGTGATATGTAGGTGTTATAAATTGATCCATAATATTCATTTATTATGTAAACTTCCTATTCTTTAGCATTATAAGTTCTGCGTCTGCGCCATCCTTACCGTATTCGCTTACGAGGATGAACTGTTCGCAGCATGCGATACCATAGCAACGAGAATCATCTTTGATGACCTGATTGCCCCAATATGTAGCGTTATCATCAAGAAGCTTTACCATATTTCCATTAATGTTGTAGGGCTGATTGATGAACGAACCCTGCAAGACATAGAGGTTGTCGACATGAAGGTTAGGTAATCCGAGGGCATTCACCTCCTCAATAAAGAGCTTCTTCAGAGGGTGGTTGGCGTGAGGCAGGTTTGCATCGTCGCCATTCCAGCGCTTAAGAGAAGGGAAGAACTTCAATAATTCCTCTTTATACTCACAAGCAGAGAGGTTTTTGCCAGTATTCTTATTATATTCCTCCACGAACATTGAGCAATATTCGGCCATCTGTTCCATAGTGAAGTCGCCCGTGAAGGCACCATCCTTATAGCAGTAGATGCAATACTCAGAGTTTTTTGAACCATCGGCATTAGTGCCGAGTATTTCTTCAGCGAGCGGCATTCCGCAGCTCTGGCAAAATTTCTGTTCCATATCTTCGTTCGTATTTGATGTTTTATTTGCTTCTTTCCAATGAGAAGGGGAGTCAAAGGTATTGCTTTCTGAACGACCGGATATGTAAAAAAAGGACATCCTTGCTTCGTTGTGCAAGAATGTCCATTACGTCTGTGTTATATCAAGTTTTCTATCTTTATCTTCTTCTTCATTAGTCCACTGAACTTCTGCCCAAAGGCCTCGGTCAGTTCTTGGCCCTGCTGGATAAGTTCGGAAGGAGAAAAACCGCATATATCGCGGAAGTCGGATGCCATGTGAGCCAAATCATAATAACCACAATTCCATGCGATATTGGTTAGTGAAGAGTTGTCGGCAGATGTTTGAATTGCCATCAAAGCCTTATGGAATCGCAGCAATCGCAGGTAAGATTTTGGGTTCATTCCTACATACTTATTAAATACGCGAGTGAACTGTTTCTGGCTCAGACAAGCTGTAGATGCGAGATCCGCTGGTGAGAATTCGGTTTGACTATCAGGAGGGTGAGGTATGGAGCCATCGGTTGGCAGTATGTTATCGAAGACATCGCTCAGGCGTTCCATATTAATATCCCCTTCAGGCAACTGTGCCAATCGGTTCAAGAAGAAACTATCCAGAAGAGCGACGCGATGCTCTGTACTTTCTGCTTCATATATCTCCTTACTCAGTGTGATAAACTCCTCATCGTGCAACTCCTCGGGCGAAGCATAGATGCCAGACATCTCGTTTGGGAAGAACAAGTGAGAGCAGAAAGGTACGAACTCGGCACCAAAGATGTTGAATGCCCCCTCATCAGTTCCGACTCCGACCTTTTGCATATTCTGATGATAAAGTACTGTTCGATAGCGTTTATCGCCATTATCGATCCTTATATCCTGAGAAAGGTAGAATTGCAGACTAGCTGCGCCATTCGAGAATACCTGTTGAGTGCCAGTTGCAGTGCACCAGGAACTTAGCATCCAGTAGTTGCGAATGAAAGGTTGCAATGATTCATGGCAAGGTATAGAAGTGAACTCCATGGGGTCTAACGATTGTCATATTAACTTAACCCATCTCATTAATGGCAGAAATAACAAAGGGACAGGTATCTTCATCTAAACAATAGTGCGAAATTACATTGTTTCTTCATATATGCAAGAAAAGTTACCGGTAAATATACTATCATACATGAGTAGAGTATATGGCTAGACTCGGGGAAGTACAAGAGAGCACCCTTGTTGGTCGCAGTTTTTTTATTTTGGAGGGAGAGGGAGGGTGATGGGGGAGTGTGTTGACAGAACATGATTTTCATTGCGAAAGTTGCGTTACGTAATTAACGCAATGAAAAGATATGGGTATTTGAAATATCTAGTTTGTCGGGTGGAGAGTTTCTATTTGTGATGGGAATTAAGGACGGGATATAGAGTTATTTGCCATTACCGTTGAGTTGAGGGGAAGATGATAGTTCCTCATTGAGAAATTCCATTACATATACTGCACCTTGGTAATAGAGGCCTGTTCTTTCATCTTCTATTTTCTCGTATGTTTTCGAGTTGTATAAAAGATCCATAGCCTCAGGCATACTGATACCTCGATCCTCCACCAATATCTGTATCATATCGGAAGTCAGACACTCAATCATGAATTGCTTGTCGTGGATGTGTTGTTCCTCGCTTGTCATCATTCAACTTTTTTTAATGCGCTTATTGCCGATTCAGAAGCAAAGAAATACTGATATTTGGGTTTTACAAACTGAAGTCTCTTAATAAGTTCATCCAAGCTAATATAATGCCGTTGAAATAAACTAATTGTTGCACCAACAGTGTCGTCAGCGATAGGACCATATACTATATCATAGTCGTGAGCTTGCTTTTCGCTTCTGTTGTTGCGATTCATGATAATAAACTCTGCCCAATCTTTGTCGTATGCTTCAAATCGTTTAACTCTAAGTCCATCGACCTTGCTTTCGTCAAATTCAAATTCAGTAACAATTGGTTCTCCTTCGCCGGTTTTTGCGACTGTCAATTCAGCCATTCTATAAGCCTGCTCAAAAATAGCACTTAAATAGAACCCTCTTCCGAAATCTTTGCCTTTCTTTCCCCTTAAAGGTTCTATGGTATCTATTTTTACATTTGAGCCGTGATAGAGCCTCATGGCTGTAAGGCACCTCCATGCCTGTTACAGATGGCAGCGCAATCATCCACAGCATCCTCAATGGATTGAGTATGCTCTACATCGTAAAAGTCTATCAAAAAACTAATCCCACCAAAACGACGCAAATATTGGTATGCCTGACGATTGGACAGTCTAAAACGCTCAGAGAATGCCCCCACGCAAAGCACTACGTAATCTATTATGTCCTTATTAGCCTTTGTCATATACATATGCTATATACGCAAATATAAATATATTGGCAATATACACCAAATAGCATTGTAATTATTACAGGTTAAGAGGAAGAGAAGAGGGCGATAGGATTTTCGGGCATGAGTCGGGAGGGGAAGAGATAACTGCCAGGTATGGGGATAGGTAAGGGATAGGTTAGGGCTATATATAGAGAGCATACGAGTTGGTCGCAGTTTTTTTAATTTGGAGGGATGTTGTTATCTTTGTCGGCAAAAAGAAGAAGATGGAAAAATTGAGAGAGATATTCTTGAAGATATCGGCGTTTATTCGTCAGTATGTGGGTCATATATGCTGGGCGTTGTTTTGCGTGACGATTATGCAGCAGTGCATGATATCGTCGTTGAGGAGCGAGTTGCTGAAGGTGAAGGCAGGAGAGATAGGAGACGTTCCGGGAGCGGTGGAGAGTTATGTTGATCCAGTGGTTACGGTAAACAATACAAATAATTCAAATATGGGATGGATTGTAGCGGGCAGTATATTGGCGTTACTGGCCATAGCTGTTGTCTATTTACTTTTCAGGTTAGGCAAGATAAAGTTGCCATTCGGTGTTGCTGTTACGGGAAAGATGTGGCAAGACCTTCAAGGTAATGTGGTGTACACGCTGACGGTCAAGAACAGTACTCGCAAGCAAGTGGAGATATCAGATGCGATGGTAGAGTTCCTTGACACGAAAGACAAGAGGAAGTTCAGGATGCCAGTTAAAGACCTGCCGATGACATTGCAGAAAGGCACGAGTCACAGCATCACGGTATCGCTGATGAAGCTCTTCATGAACAATCCAGACTTGAGAGCCAAGAAAGCGTTGCGCGTCACGATAAAAGTAGACGGCAAAGAGAAGCACACGTTGCCTCAACCATACAAGATGCAATAAGAGGTATGATTTCGCTTAAGAAAGCTTGGGCGACATATAAGAAAAGAAAGACACGGCTAGGCATAGTCATAGACTTCTGCCTAGTCGCGTTACTTATATTCATAACCGTACCTGATCTGAGGATGAGGTTGATGGTTAATGCCATAAGGCTGACATTAAGGCAGCCACAAGTGCTGCAAGACGAATACTACCTCCTTCTGCCGGGGTCGTTGAGAGCCTATACACCAGAAGGAGACCTATATGTATGGCCAGACACGACAGAGAAGACAGTGCTAGTTAACTTCGGTGCCTTATGGAGTGCGCAGAACAGGGCAGAGCTAAAGAGTCTGAATGATTTCTGGGAGAAGTACAAAAGCGAGGTAGACGTGATGTATCTGACCTTTGACGGAGCAGAGGAGGTAGAAGACTATATGGAGAAGAGAGGGTATGGCTTCAAGAGACTATATCTGAGGAAAGACGAGATAAGCGAGTTAGAGAGAGAAGAAGACGGGATGATAGTAGATTTAGCGCACAGCATACCGAGCAGCATACTACTAGACAAGAACGGGAAGATAATAATCAAGAAATTCGGGGCAGCCCGATGGACAGGAGCGAGAGTTGACGAGATAGTCAAAGGCCTCAAGTAGTTAATTGATGTTAAAATTGTATCAAAAGGGGTTTCGTGTATTATTTTTGCCACAATTTTCGGTACATTATGTCCAAACAATCCAATAAAGCTACTTCGAGGAAGTTACGCAGTTCGTATTTTACTACGACTATAAGTATATCATTAGTTCTTTTTCTACTTGGTATGGTAGGGCTTTTGATGCTCAATGCCAACAGGTTATCCATGTATGTGAAAGAGAACCTAGGGTTGATGGTAATGCTCAACCAAGATGCGAGGGATGCGGAGGTGAAGATGATAGAGAAATCATTGCAATCCTCGCCACTCGTCAAGTCGGCCGTGTATGTTGACAAAGAGCGAGCTGCGGAAAAGCTCAAGGAAGAGTTGGGAGAAGACTTCGTAGAATTTTTAGGATACAATCCATTGCTTTCATCCATAGAGGTGAAAGTATATGCAGATTATGCCACACCAGAAGGGCTAGAGATGGTAGAAGGCATAATCAAAGGCTTTCCAGAAGTCAAGGAAGTGAGGTATCAGAAAGACATAGTCAATCTGATACATGAGAATGTGAGCAAGATCAGCCTAGTGCTGTTAGGTTTCACGATATTGATGGCACTTGTAGCGTTATCGCTCATCAACAATACCGTTCGTCTGATGGTTTATTCGAAGAGATTCCTGATAAGGACGATGCAGTTAGTGGGAGCCACCAATGCATTCATACGCAAGCCATTTGTATGGCAAAGCGTTCTGCAAGGGTTGGTTGGTGCGTTGATAGCCAATCTACTTTTAGCGGGAGTGATATACATATCGGCGCAAGAGCTAGAAGGAGTGATAGGTTTTGACAGTATAGAGACAGTGTTTGTATTGTTCGTGCTGGTTTTTGCGACAGGAATACTGCTGACACTGGTAAGTACGATCTGGGCGGTGAACAGGTACTTGAATGTCAGGACGGCAGACTTGTATGTTTAATTCCTAGTTCCTAATTCCTAAATCCTAGCTAGGGGGGGGATTTTGGGGAGAGAGATTTTTGGGGTGTGACGTTAGAGCGATATTTTGGAGATATAGGCGAGTGACTTTAGAGAGAATTTGGGAGTAGGATGTATTAGATATTGACAATAGATAAATATATGGCTATTCAGAAGAAAAAAGGTGATGAAGTACAAGAGAAAGACTTCGCGCTGGCAAAGAAGAATTACATTTATCTGGCTATAGGCTTTGCTATTATAGTATTAGGATTCATACTTATGTGTGAGTCGCCATCGGCAGATGACAGTGTATTCAAGGAAGAGATATACGGTTTCAGGTGCATTTCGCTAGCGCCAATGGTAGTGCTGGCAGGCTTTGTGTTTGAGATCTATGCTATAATGAAGAAGTTCTAGACAAAAGACGACAGAAAGAGATGGGAGAAATAGAAGCACTGATACTTGGTCTATTGCAAGGCTTGACAGAATATCTGCCAGTATCATCCAGCGGACATTTGGCTATAGGCTCGTATCTTTTCGGTGTTGACGGAGAAGAGAACCTCACATTCACTATTGTGGTACACGTTGCTACGGTATTGAGTACGATAGTCATTTTCTGGAAAGAGATCTGGCAGCTGATACAAGGAGCGTTGAAATTCAAGTGGAATGACGAGATGAAATATGTAGTGAACATTATTATCTCGATGATTCCTATCGGCATAGTTGGAGTATTCTTCAAGGACACTATAGAAGAGGTATTTGGCAGCGGACTTCTGATAGTCGGCTTGATGCTATTGCTGACATCATTGCTACTATCGTTCACATACAGAGCCAAGCCAAGAATCAAGGAGAACATCACACCGCTACATGCGTTCATAATAGGTATAGCGCAAGCATGTGCTGTTATGCCAGGCTTATCGCGTTCAGGCACGACTATAGCTACAGGACTCTTGCTAGGCAACAAGAAAGAGTCGATGGCGCAATTCTCCTTCCTTATGGTAATACCTCCAATACTAGGCGAGGCATTGCTAGACTTCAAGAAACTCTTTGAGGCAGGAGCAGAAGCGACAGCAGCAACAGGCAGTATATCGACTACGGCATTAGTCATAGGTTTTCTAGCAGCCTTTGTTGCCGGTTGTGCGGCGTGCAAGTGGATGGTGAACATAGTAAAGAAAGGAAAGCTTATCTATTTCGCGATATACTGTGCGATTATTGGTATTATCACACTATTCTGTAGTTTGTAATGGATTTTCTTGCAGGAGAAGTACTGATAATAGACAAGCCGCTGACGTGGACATCGTTTGACGTAGTAAATAAAGTCAGGCTGATGCTCAAACAGATAATGGGCATCAAGAAGATAAAAGTGGGTCATGCCGGGACGCTAGACCCCTTAGCTACAGGAGTTGTTGTACTCTGTACTGGCAAAGCGACCAAGCAGATAGAGCAATTGATGGACCATGACAAAGAGTACACGGCGACGATAAGGCTAGGAGCCACGACGCCCTGCTTTGACCTAGAGAAAGAGATAGATGCTACGTATCCATACGAGCATATCACGCGAGAGATGGTCGAGAAAGTATTGAGGGAGCAATTTACGGGAGAGATAATGCAAGTGCCGCCCATATTCTCGGCCATCAGCATTAACGGCAAGAGAGCCTACGAGTTGGCCAGGAAGGGAGCTACGGAAGAAGAGACCGGATTAAAGCCGAGGCAGATAACCATAGAGAGCATAGAGTTACTGAACTTCAATCTACCAGATGTAGAGGTCAGGATAAAATGTTCGAAAGGTACCTATATACGTTCGATAGCGCGAGACTTAGGTTATGCGTTACAGAGCGGAGGCCACCTGACAGCGTTGAGGCGCGTGAGGGTAGGAGATGCGAAAGTAGAAGATGCGCTCAATATGGAGCAGATAAAAGCGTTGCTTGAGAGTGAGGCATCGAGAAACAAGACAGAAGAAAACATTTAACAACGATAGATATACAAGATATGAAACTATCAGAATTTGGGTATGAAATACCATACGTTATTGGTGAAGACGGCGAGAAGGTCTTAAAGAACATTGTCGCACAAGAGACACCAGAGAATCGTGATGAGGCTCGCTTGATGGTATTGCATAAGAAGACAGGAGAGATAGAGCACAAGATATTCAAGGATGTCTTGAACTATTTTGACGAGAAAGATGTCTTGGTATTCAATGATACCAAGGTATTTCCTGCGCGTTTGTACGGCAACAAAGAGAAGACAGGAGCAGTCATTGAGGTATTCCTGTTGAGAGAGCTCAACCACGAGTTGCACCTGTGGGATGTGCTAGTAGATCCAGCCAGAAAGATACGTATCGGCAACAAGCTATATTTTGGTGAGGACAACTCACTTGTTGCTGAGGTTATTGATAATACTACATCAAGAGGTCGTACATTGCGATTCCTCTATGATGGCACGCCAGAAGAGTTCAAGGAGACACTATATGCCCTTGGAGAGACGCCACTACCAGACTGCATAAATAGAAAGCCAGTGCCAGAAGACGAGGCGGCATATCAGACTATATATGCCAAGAACGAAGGTGCTGTAGCTGCACCAGCGGCTGGATTACACTTCAGCAGAGAGTTGATGAAGCGTCTTGAGATTAAGGGAGTAGACTTCTCATTCCTGACATTACACGCAGGACTTGGCAACTTCAGAAGTGTAGAAGTAGAAGACCTGACGAAGCACAAGATGGATTCAGAAGAGCTATTCCTTGACGAGAAGGCTTGTGATATTATCAATAGGGCTAAAGACAACAAGAAGAAGGTATGTGCAGTCGGCACTACAGTAGTACGAGCATTAGAGACAGCAGTATCGACATTTGGTCATGTTACCCCTTATACAGGCTGGACGAACAAGTTTATCTTCCCTCCATACGAGATAAAGGTTCCGAATTCAATGATTACCAATTTCCATGAGCCATATTCGACACTATTGATGATGGTTTGTGCGGTAGGAGGTTATAAGAATGTGATGAAGGCATACGACGTTGCTGTTAAGGAAGGGTACAAGTTTGGCCCTTACGGCGATGCGATGTTAATCATTGACTAAGAGCTAATAGACAAGCGATTAATAAAAGAAGGCGTGCTGAGATTATCGGCACGCCTTTTATGTTTTATTCCGATTGGAGGTAGACAGTACCTTTGAAAGAGGTAGTCTTGCCCTTGGACTGCCAGGCAGATAGGCAGATGATATAGGTACCAGGAGGCTGGAGGTGGCCGTGAGAATCGAGGCCATTCCAAGACAATTCACCAGAAGAAGGGAGGAGACAATTATTGTATGGAGTAGCGATGAGGTAGCCATTAGGAGAAAAGACCTGGAGAGTAGCATACCAAGAGCCATCGGTAAATCGGGTAGATATTACGGCGCAATTCGGTTTATCGGGAGAGAAGGGAGAAAAAGACTTTACAGATACCTCCACATCCTCATCGGGAGAAGACACGGGGGTACGGTATTGAGAATTACGAGAAGTAGGGGTAGCATAGCCGCATAATTCAGAAGCAGAAGCCCAGCTAGAACATTCAGCAGAAGAGAGATTAGGGTTGATACGCTCGAGGCTGATATTGTGCAACCCCCTCAAGAGAGGAGAATGCATATTATCATTGTATTCGCACAAGTCGATTATAGAACCATTGCGAGACGAGACAGCTATTCTACCCTCTGCAGGGAGAGCCGGGAACCTAGGACTATTGACTATAGCATTCGGATCCAGAGGGTTAAACGACTCAATGACACCCAGAGAATCCTTAGTTACCAGCAAGTATTCACCGGGGAACAAGATACGGTGGTAGGGCAAGACAGGAGAGAGAGACTTGACAGAATTATCATCATTCAGAGAAGCGACACATAGACTGTACAAGTCGATATTTTTATGAGAGCGATTATACAATTCAAGATAATCGCGAGAAGCAGGAGACGCCTTAGACATTATCTCGTTGATTATCACGTCATTGGTAGAGACAGAATCAGGATAGCCAACCTTGACAGATTGAGGAGACAAAGCGTTATCAGCCAAATCATAGAAATCAGAAAGAGACAAAGAATAATATACATCCGGCAGAAGATCCCTATCGACACAGATATCCATCCAGCTCAGAGCATAGCGGTCAGCCTGAAGGAGAGAAAAAGAGACACGTTTATTATTGACAGAAATTTCAGAAGGGATATTGACGGTATCCATAGGCTCCGAGAAATAGATACGGAAAGAATTGCGACCATTCTCCGACATCAAGGCGTAGAGACAAGAAGGAGAGCGAGAGTCGATATTCGAGGTGCGGACACTATTGGCAAAGCCAGGAGTAGCGCCTAAGTCGGCATTCTGAGAAAAATTCCAATTACACATAGAACCATCCCGGTTCATAGGGTCGATACGCTCCAGAGACCAGCCGCCATCAGACTTGAAGTTATTCTTAAAAGCAGAGTTATCATAGTAGATATAATCTATTATGCGGTTATCAGCATCAGAAAAGAACAAGCATTTAGCAGAATTGTTCAGTTCCTGCCAAGAAGAAGGAGAAAAGACGGGGCAATCGACGAAGGGCGACAACACCTCGGCGTATTTGCTTGGGCACAATACGACATAGCCATGAGGAGCGATAGACGAAGGAGGAAGAACAGAAGAATAGCACCACGTCCAGTTAGACAAATTGATGGTAGTATCCCTATTATTATACAACTCCACCCACTCGACATCAGGCAGGCCCAAATCAGGCGAAGGGTGATACATTATCTCATTGATTACGACATCACCACGGAGGCAAGCAACATTACCAGTTGGAGGCAGCGGCTCAGGTTCCGGATCAGGTTCTACGGGTGCAGGACCAGGTTCCGGCTCTTCGGGAGCTGGGTTTGGAGAAGGCGTCTGGTCAGTCGCTGTATTCGGAGAACCTTCGGGTTGCTCGCAGTTTTTTATTTCGAAGTCAGTAATGAGAGACTTGCCATTAGCATACGTTTTAGTAAAAACTATTTCGATAGCAGTATGAGGATGGCTAGAAAAATAAGAAGAAGGAATAGACAAATCAGGAGACTGGCATACGAGGTCATTCTCGTTAGAAATATCGCAGTAGACAGAAAAAGAGAAACGGGGATTATCAGTATCAGAGTCGACAATCTTGCGATAGACATCAATAGAGAACGGATAATTAGGGCGGAGAATATTCTCGGTGCTCTCGCACAAGACATTTTTAGAGCCATCAGGAGCAGTCTGGATGAGAGAGACAGTCTTTTTATTAGTGCCACCCAAGCGTACGCAAAGGCCGTCGGCCACCGAGCCATCCTGGTTCAGATCAGCTGCGAGGTAGAGAGAAAAGTAATTGTAGGCGGTGAAGGCACCCATCATAGAAAAATGGAGATGCCAGTGACACACGTCCGCCGGGTTGAAGTCGGCAGTAGACAAAGTTGCCGGAGAAGAGCCATCATCAGCCACGAGCATAACGGCAGAATGGTCCGATGAAGGAGAAAATTGATTTTTAAGGTCTTGCCATACGTAAGCGGTATCAGCGGTTCCGAAAAATACCTGAGCCATGAGTTGACCTGGATATAGACAGAGTGCCAATAGAGGCAAGAGTCTGAGGATGGATTTCATTGTTTTGAAATGTTTAGAAGTTTAGTTAGGGCAAAGATATTGAAATAATTCCTAATTCCTAGTTCATAATTCCTAATTAGTAATTCCTAATTCCTATTGAGGGTGGTGTTGGAGGGAGAGGTAATGGGAGGTAAATAGAGATAAAAAGATATAAAGGCGAGAAATGTTATTATGTGGGTATATATAGGGGAATATTAGAGAATAATGGTTAACTTCGCGATGTTTAATTTTGGCGTATTATGATTATTCGTATAACCAAGGAGTTTTGTTTTGAGATGGCTCATCTGTTGAGCAATTACGATGGACTATGCAGGAATCTGCATGGGCATTCGTATAAACTCATGGTTACGGTAAAGGGAGAGATATCGCAAGACGAGGCATCGCCCAAGCACGGTATGGTAATGGATTTCTCGGTATTGAAAGGCATTGTGAAAGAAGAGATAGTAGACAAGCTAGACCATGCGATGCTGATATATGAGAAAGCAGAGCAGGCAGATTTAGTGGGGAAGTTGGCCGAGAGAGTATACAAAGTGCCATACGAGCCTACGTGCGAGAATATGGTGGCGAGATTTGCGATGTTGATAAATGACAAATTGCCAAAGCATATCACACTTGTAGGGGTCAGGCTGTATGAGACGGCGACCAGTTATGCAGAGTGGTTAGCAGAAGATAATGTCCCACTTGAGACGAGATAGAGATGCTAGACGAGATACGCAAGCCGATATTGCCATATATGGAGGCCTTTGAGCCCTACTTCAGAGAGCAGTTACATTCGCCGAATAAACTGTTAGCGCTTGTGACGCACTATATCCTCAGAAGATCGGGCAAGAAGATGAGGCCCATGCTAGTGTTCCTTTCAGCGATGCAGTCGGGCGGGGTCACCAAGAGTTCGAATGTCGGTGCGGCGTTGATAGAGATGCTACATACAGCCACCTTAGTACATGACGATGTAGTAGACGAGTCGATGGAGCGTAGGGGGCAGAAGAGTGTGAATGCGCTATGGAACTCCAAGATAGCGGTATTAGTAGGAGACTTTTTCCTAGCCAGAGGCTTGCAGATGGCGACAGAAAATAACGAGATGGCGATATTGAAAGCCGTATCAGATGCGGTTCAAGAGATAAGCGAAGGCGAGATACAGCAGATGGAACACGCCAGGAAGCTAGACATTACAGACGAGACATACTACGAAGTAATCAGGAAGAAGACAGCGACGCTCATAGCAGCCTGTACCAAGTGCGGAGCCATATCCGCCGGAGCCAGTGAAGAGACCATACAAGCCATGTATGAGTATGGTATGAATCTTGGCATAGCGTTCCAGATAAAAGACGACATATTTGACTACCAGAAGTCGAGTCTTCTTGGTAAGCCTACGGGTAATGACATCAAAGAGAGAAAGATGACATTACCACTGATATATGCGCTAAGGACGGCGCCAAAGGATAAATCCAAAGAGATGATGGGACTTATCCGCAAGAAATACAAAGAGACATCGACAGCCAAGGCGGCTACAGAATTCGTGCGTCAGTATGGGGGAATAGAATACTCAGAGCAGATGATGCGAGAATACGGCAAGAAAGCAATAGAAGCGCTACGCAGGCTACCAGCCAACGAAGCCACGCCATGTCTAGAGAAACTAGTTTTGTTTAACGAACAGAGAAATAAATAGATACAACATAAATATCTTATGAAACAATACAATCTATGGAATAATATATGTGGGTGGGCAGCATTCCTCGTTTCGGCCATTACCTACATATTGACCACTGAAGACTCGGCGAGCTTCTGGGATTGCGGCGAGTTTATCGCTACATGCGACAACCTATTGGTAGGACATCCTCCAGGAGCACCATTCTTTATGATTATCGGTCGATTATTTGCTATGATGGCACCAGATGTGACATTAGTTGCCAAGAGTGTGAACATTATGTCCGCATTATGTTCGGCATTTACCATACTGTTTTTGTTCTGGACGATTACGCACCTAGCCCGCAAGATATTTGTAGACGACTACATTGAATCAGACGGCACGGTAGCATTATGGAGAACGATCTCAGTGATGGGAGCCGGTATAGTTGGTTCATTAGCCTACACATACTCCGACACATTCTGGTTCTCGGCAGTAGAGGGAGAGGTATATGCCATGTCGAGCCTTTTCACTGCAGTAGTATTCTGGGCGATACTCAAGTGGGAGATGGTAGCAGACGAGCCACATGCCAACAGATGGCTTATATTGATAGCCTACCTCATAGGACTATCCATAGGAGTTCACCTATTGAACCTACTGGCCATACCAGCAATTGGTTTGGTATATTACTACAAGAGATACAGCAATCCAGATGCCAAGGGAACGATAATAGCGTTGGCAGTATCGGCAATAGTATTAGGAGTAATACTATACGGCATCATACCTGGGGTAGTAAAGATAGCCTCATGGTTTGAGCTATTCTTTGTAAACGAGATAGGGTTAGGCTATAACAGCGGTGCGGTATTCTATGCATTGCTGCTAGTTGCGCTATTGATATACGGCATCTACTGGTCGCACAAGAACAAGAGAGTCCTTATCAATACCATCTGTACAGCAGTTACGGTAATCATTATCGGCTACTCATGCTTTGCGATGATAGTAATCCGTTCGGTCAGCAATCCGACTATGGACGAGAACTCGCCAGAAGACGTATTCACGTTGATGGACTATCTGAACCGAGAGCAGTACGGCAACAGGCCACTATTCTATGGAGAGACATTTGCGTCGCCAGTAGACTACGACAAGAGCGATAATAATGGCAAGCCAGTTTACGTTCAGAGAAACGGCAAGTATGAAGTAATAGATTACCGTCCAGAGACAGTATACCAAGCCAATGTACTATTCCCACGTATGTATTCCCCTAAGGGTCCACATATTGACGAGTACAAGGCATGGACAAACTTCAAGGGCAAGCCAGTCCGTGTGCAGAGCAGAGAAGGCGGTTCGTATACGGTACAGATACCTACATTCTGGGAGAATATGAAATTCTTCATCAGCTACCAGTGCAACTTCATGTACTGGAGATACTTCATGTGGAATTTCTCCGGCAGGCAGAATGACATACAGACCCACGGAGAGTTGACCCACGGCAACTGGATTACCGGCATTCCATTTATAGACAATGCCATGCTAGGAGACCAAGACCTATTGCCAGACTCATTGAAGAACAACAAGGGACACAACAGATACTTCATGTTGCCATTCCTTCTTGGTTTACTTGGACTATTCTACCAGTACAGCAAAGGCGAGAAAGGCAAGCAAGGGTTCCTGATAGTATTGATGCTATTCTTCCTTACCGGACTTGCGATAGTTCTCTATCTGAATCAGACCCCACTTCAACCAAGAGAGAGAGACTATGCCTATGCAGGATCATTCTATGCATTTGCTATTTGGATAGGCTTGGGAGTATTAGGCGTTGTTGAGCTATTGCAGAGAGTAAAACTGCCAAACAAAGCTGCGGCTGTCGTAGCATCGGCATTGACATTACTCTGTGTACCATGTCTTATGGCGCAGCAAAACTGGGATGACCATGACAGATCAGGTTCAACTATTGCTAGAGATATGGCATATAACTACCTCAATTCGTGCGATGAGAATGCGATACTCTTTACGAACGGAGATAACGATACATTCCCATTGTGGTATATACAAGAGGTAGAAAAAGTCAGAACCGACGTCAGAGTATGTAATCTCTCGTATCTGCAGACAGGATGGTATGTAGACCAGATGAAGAGGAAAGCATACGAAAGCGATCCACTGCCAGTATCGTTTACGCACGATCAGTATACAGGAGACAGAGATGTGGTATATCTTTTAGACAACGTCAAGCAGGGTGTAGATTTAGGTCTGGCGCTTGACTTTATACGTTCAGAAGAGAAAGCCACGAAGTATATTCCAGAGATGACAAGCGAGAGAATATGCTTCCTTCCGACAAAGAAAGTCTATATGGATATTGACAGAGAAGTTGTTGCAGATATGGGTATTCCATGCAACATAGATTCGATGCCTATATCATTAGACCGTTCGATGCTGATCAAGAATGACCTTTTGGTACTTGACATGCTCAATACAGCCCAATGGGAGAGACCGATGTATTTTGCGGTTACGGTAGGCTCAGAGAACTATGTAAACCTTGAGAGATACTTCAGACTTGAAGGATTGTCATACAAGATAGTTCCATACGTAGACAGGACGCCAAAAGAGCTGAAAGATGCGCGTACGACGATGCAGCAGATACAAGTCGGCACTGTTTCTACAGACAAGATGTATGACACAGTAATGAACAAGTTCCGATGGGGCTTCTTCAATAAAGAGGGGCTATATATAGACGAGACAAAGACACGTATGGTGTATACGATGCGCGGTCAGTTGTCACGTCTGGCAGAGACCCTGATAGAAGAAGCAGAGTATGCCGAGAAGTTCCACAAGTTCATCTACAACAACGAAGAGCTTGACCTAGAGACATTCAAGGCCCGTTCACCATTAGCAGAAGAACACACCGACGAAGAGTACATCAAGTCATTTGCCGGCAACAAGAGAAAGATGGCATCAGAAATTCTCAAGAAGATGGGAGAAGAGTTCCCAAGCTGGGTTGTTCCACAGAACTACTACAGTTTATCCGTTGCCACAAACCATTACCGAATCGGTGAGGACGAGCAAGGCGACAAGCTGCTCAGAGAGTATGCGAAAGAGAACTGGCAAGAGTTCAACTATTATCTATCCCTTGATGCCGACAGACTATATGCCGCTTCAAACGATCTGCAGCGTTCAGCTCTGGTATATTATCACATTGCAAATGTCTGCAAGAGAGCGAACAGGACAGAGTTACTTGAAGAGATAGACAATATGTATGAAGACAACCTACAGAAGCTAGACTTCTTGTTCGGCAAGTAAGAGATAACATCCGGTCATGTCGTTTGTTATTCAACCATACGATATAGTACGCAAACCCTACAGGCACTCCATCTGGAGATTGCCTGTAGGGTTTTCTGCTGAAGAGAGCCCCAGACTATCATTGACATTTGATGACGGGCCCATACCAGAACAGACCCCCTGGGTACTAGACATGCTAGACAAATACGGAGTAAAGGCCACCTTTTTCTGTGTAGGCGACAATATCAGAAAGTATCCAGACGTATTCAGAGAAGTAATAGCGAGAGGGCATGAGGTAGGGAACCATACCTACCATCACGTACAGTTGATGAAGACCACCTGGAAAGAGTATGTAGAAGAGATCAGGCTCTGCAAAGAAGAGGCACTGAAAGCCTGTGACGAAGCACGTATGAGGCTATTTCGGGCGCCACATGGGCAGATGTTGCCATGGCGGTGCAAAGAGATAGTAGAAGGCACTACAGAACGGACCAAGGGGCTAGAGATAGAGAAGCTAGTCTTCTGGGACGTCATGCCTAAAGATTATGACAAGAGGCTGACACCGCAAGAAGTGCTAAGGAACGTGAAAGACTATGTGAGAGACGGTTCGGTAATAGTGATACATGACAGTGTGAAGAGCGGGGAGAGGATGAGGTATGCTTTAGAAGGGACATTAGAGTGGGCGATGGAGAAAGGGTGGAAGGTAAGCCCAATTCCTAATTAGTAATTCCTAATTCCTAGCTGCACCTATGCTGATACAATACAACGTACTTGTTCATCGCAGTTTTTTAATTTGGGAATAGTATTTGACCTATAGTATTTTGCCACTTCATTTTTGAAGCCATTCAATATTGCGTTTAAGAGAGGCTATAGGAATATACGAGATTTTTATTTTGTTGCGAAAATTCAGTTCGTAGGCAGTTCCTAGATTTGTGCCGTTATTATTTAATTGATTGACCATTATGGCAAGAGTAGAAATCAGACATAAATGTATTATGGTCGCACGAGAGGCGGCGAGGAGAGTATTAACGTTAGAAAGAATGGATTATATAGAAAAAGAATAACTTTGCGTCATATGAGTGAGTTACAAAATATGAAAGATGAGTTTTTGCGAGATATACGCAAGATTATTGACGATGCACGTAGGAACGCTGTCAGAAGTGTCGATTTTTGTCGAGTTCAGATGTATTGGAATATCGGCAGAAGAATAGTCGAGGAGGAACAGCATGGGCAGCAAAAAGCTGAATATGGCAAATATATAATAGTTAATTTGGCAGCTAAGATAGAGCCAGAATATGGAAGTGGATTTGGGAAGCGACAATTAGAAAGAGCCAGACAATTTTATCGAACGTATCCAATTGCGTCTGCAGTGCGGACGCAATTGAATTGGGCACAATATAAAAAGCTTATTTCAATAAGTGACACAGACAAGAGAGAGTATTATGAACTTGAGGCAGTGAACAATGCGTGGACAGGTCGAGAACTTGAGCGGCAGGTTGACTCATTACTTTATGAACGTCTTTTGAAAAGCACAGACAAGGCATCGTTGCTAGCAATGGCAAGAAAAGAAAGATTGCCAGAGAATGCAAGTGATGTGATAAAAGACCCGATGGTACTAGAGTTCTTGGGGCTGGAAAAGAAACCTGCATACTATGAGACGGATTTGGAATCGGCACTTATCAGCCATCTTCAAGAATTTCTTATGGAAATGGGTAATGGCTTCACATTTGTGGCAAGGCAAAAAAGACTTTTGATAGAAGATGACGAGTTCTTTGTTGACTTGGTTCTATATAACCGATTGTTGAGATGTTTCGTTATTATAGAATTGAAGACAGGGAAGCTCTCTCACCAAGATTTAGGGCAGTTGCAGATGTATGTCAACTATTTTGATAGATATGAAAAAACAAAGGATGAAAATTCTACGATAGGCATACTGCTCTGTACCAACAAAAATGACACTTTGGTGAAAATAACTTTGCCTGAGGACAATAAGACAATAATGGCGTCTGAATATAAGCTATACTTACCAACACAAGAGCAGTTGTGTAAGGAACTTGACGAGGCGAAAGAAGATTTAAGGAAAACAGTCGAATCGTTTGATAATAAATGATTTACAATTGCGTCTGCATTGCGGACGCAATTGTTGTAAGAGACGAAAAATAAAGTAGATAGTCTTGGGGAGAAAAAATATTTGATTATTTAGGGTAGTATGTAACAGGTTGGCGCAAGGTGACCTTTGCTTTGTGCCGTTATTATTTAATTGATTGACCATTATGGCGAGAGTAGAAATCAGACATAAATGTATTATGGTCGCACGAGAGGCGGCTAGGCGAGACTCGAGGGCAAGAGAGACAGGGAGGAGTGTGTTTATCAAGCGGTATTACGGGAGTTACAGGTTATTGGCGGTGGAGGTCAGTGAGAAGCAGAGGAGTTGCAGGGACTTGTTTGCCGAGGCGCAGAAATTGGCTTCGAAAGAGATTAAGAAATGGAACAAGAAGCGGCATTGGGAGAGAAAGGCGAAGAGATGTGGGGTGAAGGGAGCGCATAGGATGGCGGTGAGAGAGTTTTACAGGATGTTGAAAGAAGGGGGAGAGTTGGTAGAAATAAAGCCTTTGAAAGAAAGAGAGAAGAATACGTTCTATTTGGTAAGGTTTGACAACGTTGGAGAGGATAGAGAAGAGCTGATGAGGCTGTGCGGGTAGAGGAGATGAGTAGAGGGTCTAGTATGAATAGGAAGAGCTAGGGGCTGTGGAGGGAGATTTTTACCCATGCAGGGGGTAAAATATCCGATAATTTTACCTATGGAGGGGGTAAAATCTCCAAAAGCTATCATGAGAGGTGCGTTGTGATAAAGTAGTGTACAGTTAAATTAGAGAGATAAATATATCTTGATGGCAACCAAAGAGGGTGGGGTACGTAAAAGGAGTAACGTATTTCCACGCTGAGGGCATGGCTCGACGGGGCTGTGTGGGTGTGGAGTATGCATTATACATAAAAATGGCGCTATAATTCGCCTGTCGGTTGACGTTTCAGAACTTAGGACACTTTGAATACAAGGTCAATAGGCAAGGTAGAGATAGACGTCACGGGAAGGTATATACCTCCTGAGGGTGTGCTATGGGCTTATGGCTCGTGGCGCACCTGTAGGAGAAAATATATACTTATCAGCGTGGATGTCTTTCTGTATCTGTCAACCTTGTAGGTTTCCTAAGACCTTGAAACGTGGACAGTCAGAGAATGACTCCACGCTTTTTTTTGTGGGTATATTGGTAAACGTGGTTTTTTGAAAATGCTGGTTTATAGGATTGGAGTTGGCTGGCGGGTGGTTAAATTAATTATGGAAAAGAGGCTATTACTTTTTCTTTTTGCTGTGCTGACAACGGTGTCGACATGGGCGTATTATGATTTTGAGGTGGATGGAATCTACTATTATCGTAGAACGGAGACGACTGTGGCTGTGAGTAGAAGCGGTTCTGGGTCTTACTCAGGCGATGTTGTAATCCCATCTTCTGTAACGTATGAAGGAACGACCTATAGTGTGACGGAGATACAATTTGAGTCATTTTCTGGTTGCAGTGGTTTGACATCTGTAGTAATCCCTTCGAGTGTGACGTGGATAGGTTATTCTGCATTTTCTGGATGCAGCAGTTTGACATCAGTAGAGATACCTTCGAGTGTGACTTCGATAGATAATGGTGCATTTTCTGGATGCAGTGGTTTGACGTCCGTAGTGATATCTTCGAGTGAGACTTCGATAACTGATGGTACATTTTCTGGATGCAGTGGTTTGACATCTGTAGTAATCCCTTCGAGTGTGACTTCGATAGGTAATTGGGCATTTGAGGGTTGCAGCAGTTTGACATCAGTAGATATTCCTTCGAGTGTGACTTCGATATATGGTGGTGCATTTTCTGGATGCAGCGGTTTGACATCAGTAGAGATACCTTCGAGAGTGACAGAGATAGGTGATGGTGCATTTTCTGGATGCAGTGGTTTAACATCAATAACTATACCTCCTAGTGTAACTTCGATAGGTGGTGGTGCGTTTGAAGGTTGCGATAATTTGACATTCAACACACATTTCAATGCTAAATATTTAGGGAATAAGGATAATCCATATCTAGCTCTTATCGAAGCCACATCGAAAGAAATAACCCAATGCAAGGTAAGTAGCGAAACTAAACTCATATGTTCAGATGCCTTCAAAAACTGCAACATTTTGACATCGGTAGATATTCCTTCGAGTGTGATTTCGATAGGTTCTTCTGCATTTTCTGGTTGCAATATCACGAGAATTGATTATACTGGCACTTTGGAAGAGTGGTGCAATAAGCAATGGAATCTTAATTATATTTCTTCTTCTTATGATTTGTATATTAATGGAAATAAAGTAGAGGAAGTGAAGATACCTTCGAGTGTGACTTCGGTAGGTTATAGGGTCTTTTCTGGATGCCGCAGTTTGACATCGGTAGAGATACCTTCGAGTGTGACGAAGATAGGTAATTATGCATTTTCTGGATGCAGTGGTTTGACATCTGTAGAGATACCTTCGAGTGTGACATCGATAGGTAGTTATGCATTTTCTAGATGTATCGGTTTGACATCAGTAGAGATTCCTTCGAGTGTGACATCGATAGGTGTTCGTGTATTTGAGGGTTGCGATAAATTTACTTACAACACATATTTCAATGCTAAATACCTAGGGAACGAAGACAATCCATATCTTGTTCTCATTGAAGCCTCATCGAAAGAAATAACAGAATGCAAGGTAAGTAGCGGCACTAAACTCATATGTTCAGCTGCCTTCAAAAACTGCAACATTTTGACATCGGTAGATATTCCTTCGAGTGTGATTTCGATAGGTTCTTCTGCATTTTCTGGTTGCAATATCACGAGAATTGATTATACTGGCACTTTGGAAGAGTGGTGCAATAAGCAATGGAATCCTAGTTATATTTCTTCTTCTTATGATTTGTATATTAATGGAAATAAAGTGGAGGAAGTGAAGATCCCTTCGAGAGTGACTTCGATAGGTGATTATGCATTTTCTGGATGCAGCAGTTTGACATCTGTAGAGATACCTTCGAGTGTGACGCAGATAGGTAATTATGCATTTTCTGGATGCAGTGGTTTAACATCAATAACTATACCTCCTAGTGTAACTTCGATAGGTGGTGGTGCGTTTGAAGGTTGCGACAATTTGACATACAACGAATATGATAATGGATTATATTTAGGAAAAAGTGAGAACCCGTATTTATGCCTGGTGAAAGCGAAAAGTCTTGAGATTACATCTGTTAAAATCAACGACAAGACAAGTATTATTGCTTATGATGCATTTTTTGATTGTAGCGGTTTGAGATCAGTAGAGATTCCTTCGAGTGTGACAGAGATAGGTTCTTCTGCTTTTTGGGGTTGCAGCGGTTTGAGATCAGTAGAGATCCCTTCGAGTGTGACTGAGATAGGTGGAAGTGCATTTTCTAGATGCAGCGGTTTGAGATCAGTAGAGATTCCTTCGAGTGTGACTTCGATAGGTGATAGGGCATTTTCTGAATGCAGCGGTTTGTCATCGGTAGTGATCCCTTCGAGTGTGACAGAGATAGGTTATGGCGCATTTAGTTATTGCAGCGGTTTGTCATTGGTAGTGATCCCTTCGAGTGTAACAGAGATAGGTGATTATGCTTTTTCCCGTTGTCAAAATTTACGTTCGGTTAGAATTGAAGCAGAGAATCCGCCTTCAATGTCAGTTAAGTCTGCGTTTGAATATTCTCCTATCAATGCCATATATATACCAGATGGAACGACAGAGGCATATAAAACAGCCCTAGGAACATGGGAAGATGGTACATATCCTAATTACATAGAATTTGGCAAGCTCCCTGAACTAGAAAATACCTCAGGCGGTAATGCCATAGTGGTGGCCGTTGATGGTAATGAGGTAACTCTAGACATAAAACTAGACAAGGGATTTACGTTGGGCCAGATTATAGTCAATGGGCTAGTAGTCTACCCAACTATCAACAAGGCTCTGATGCCAGTCACTGTTACAGACCTTGGAGGAGGTAAGTACCTTGTTTCTGGTGTGACCAATGCGGACTACATCAAGGTGGTATACAGCGATGGCAATGACACACCGACAGCTATAGAGAATATCACTATATTACGTCCTGTCCGTGAAGGAATCTACAACCTCCAGGGGCAGAAGCTCACTGCTCCTCAGCGAGGCATCAATATTATTGATGGTAAGAAGGTGATAGTGAGATAGAGATATAGGTGAGATAATTAATATGATAACAGGGCCCCTAGAGATGATCTGGGGGCTTTTTGTTTTTTGAGTACGGATTGAACAGGTATTTAAGGTGTAATATAAAAGGTGTATGAGATGAGAAACAAAGTGGTACGAGTTGGGCGGAAAAATTAATTTGGCAATGTACGTTCTATTTGGTAAGGTTTGACAACGTTGGAGAGTATAGAGAAGAGCTGATGAGGCTGTGCGGGTAGAGGAGGAAGAGTAGTGGGTCTAGTATGAATAGGAAGAGCTAGGGGCTGAGGAGGGAGATTTTTACCCATGTAGGGGGTAAAATATCCGATAATTTTACCTGTGGAGGGGGTAAAATCTCCAAAAGTTGTGTAATAAGCGTATCATGAGAGGTGCGTTGTGATAAAGTAGTGTACAGTTAAATTAGAGAGATAAATATATCTTGATGGCAACCAAAGAGGGTGGGGTACGTATAAGTTTTTAGTGTCTACTTTTGTGAGCTAGTACAATTGTAGGGATTATTCGGTATAAAAAGTGTAAACTTATAGTGATTATTCGGCAGAAAAAATGTATACTTGTGGTGATTATTCGGCAGAAAAAATGTAAGAATGGAACGATTAGCATATAAAGAGCTCAAAAAGTGGAAAGAATCAGAAAGGCGTAAGCCGTTGATAATCAACGGTGCGCGGCAAGTAGGTAAGACATATCTACTGCGTGAATTTGGCAAAAACGAATATCGACAGTGTGCGTATATCAATTGTGACTCTAACCGATTCGTTGATGATGTGTTTGTTGACTATGATACCAAGCGCATCATCATGTCGCTGTCAGCTGCTCTGACGATAGACATTACACCTGGAGACACGTTAATCATTCTGGACGAGATACAGGAAAATCCGCGAGCCCTAAATAGTCTAAAATACTTTTGTGAGAATGCTCCTGAATATCATATAGCAGTAGCCGGTTCACTACTAGGCATATCCCTCCATAGTGGGATGTCTTTTCCTGTCGGCAAGGTCGACATGATAAAATTATTTCCATTAACATTCAATGAATTTCTACTGGCGACAAGACAAAATGGGTTATATGCAGCTTTAGTGAGTCGTCAGTGGGATGTTGTATCTTCATTGCAGAGTAAATATATAGATCTTCTTCGCCAGTACTACTATGTCGGTGGCATGCCAGAGGTGGTTCAAGCGTATATTGATGGCAGAGGTCTGACCGAGGTTCGAAATATACAGAAACAGATACTGTTCAACTACAAGCGCGACTTCTCTAAGCACACTCCTGAACGTGAAACGCCAAGGGTTAATATGGTTTGGGACAGCATACCATCGCAACTTGCCAAGGACAATCAGAAGTTTATATATGGCGCACTGAAGAAAGGTGCAAGAGCTAATGATTTTGAGATAGCGATACAATGGCTGATAGATGCTGGCCTTATATATAAAGTCAGCCGAATATCCACGCCGACGCCCCCGCTGAAGTTTTATGAAGATCTGACAGCGTTCAAGCTATTTATGCTTGACGTCGGACTTATGGGTGCCATGGCCAATGTAGATTCGGCAAATATTCTTTTAGGAGAATCCATCTTTTCGGAATATAAAGGTGCATTCACAGAGTTGTATGTGCTCACGCAACTGATGGGGTTGGATATACCAGTCTATTACTATAGCACAAACGACTCAAAGATAGAGATAGATTTCCTCATAGAAGTGGCGGGACATGTAGTGCCGATAGAAGTGAAGGCAGAAGAGAACGTCAAGTCAAAGTCGTTGAAGACATATATAGATAAACATCCAGAGCTCAAAGGTTTGAGGTTATCGATGAAGAGCCGGCAGGATCAGGAGTGGATGGAAAACTTGCCACTATATGCTTTTGTGGATGAGATAAGTGGCAGGATGTGAGCAGAGCCGGTATGACCAGGAAGAGCCAGGGGCTGTGGAGGGAAGAGAGGTTGTGTGATTTCGGGCAGATTGAAATGGTGTTTGGGAGGGATGCAGTGTAGAGTGAACAACAATTATTGGAATAGTCCGTATACGAACATAGAGTTCGGACGCGATATACAAATTTGCGTCGTTAATAAGAGAATACTATGCCAGTAAATAAGAATGCTATGACACGCTATCAGATACTTGATGAGTTGCTCTCGAACAGGTATCATGATTATTCAATTGATGACTTGACAGTTGCAGTCAATGAGCGATTGAAAGAGATGGGAATAAAGCCCGTCACACGTCGTTGTATAGAGATGGATATTCATTATCTGGAATATGACGGGCCCTATATGGTTGAGATTCAGCGAAAAGATATGTTGGTCTACAATACTGAACGCCAGAAGACCGTCACGAAGAAGTGCTTGAAATATTCCGATCCCACGTTTTCGATATTCAAGAAAGAGATGTCGGACGACGAGAAATACCTTTTGTCGCAGGCATTAGATTTGCTGGGTCAGTTTGACGGGTTACCTACGTTTGAGGCGTTGCAGCAGTTAAAGTCGGGATTGAGTGTCAGAGACCACAGGCATATTGTCTCGTTCACAAAGAATCCGTTGGAGAACAGCAGTCTGTTTGGCGAATTGTTTATTGCCATAATGCAGAAACAAGTCATAAGGGTTCATTATCATAAGTTTGGAGAAGAAGACGTTGATTTGACGGCAGATCTTTATCCATATTTTCTGAAAGAGTATAACAGGAGGTGGTATGTTTTTGGGGAGTTGGTCGAAGAAGACATGATGATATGCTTTGCGCTAGACAGGATGAACGGCTTTGATCCATTGCCCGGGAAGCAATACAAAGAATTTGAGGGCGATATAAACGACTGGTTTGAGGATATCATAGGGGTCACGAGGTATGTGGGCAAGCCTGTAGAGCACGTTGTGTTTTGGGTTAGTGACAAATCCAAGAGCTACGTCGCTACGAAGCCGATGCACGAGTCGCAGAAGGTCTTCAGGGGAGAGAAAGACGCTGCCATGAGAGAGAGGTATCCGATGTTGGAAGGAGGAACATTCTTTTCGATAGACTGTATGGAGAATTATGAGCTGTATAGTGAGCTGCTGTCGTTTGGGGCAGAGTTGGTGGTGCTGGAGCCGGTGGCGGTGAGAGAAGAGTTGCGTAGGAGGGTAGAGAAGATGATGGAGGTTTATGGTGGAGTGAGGGGATAGGGTTCGTGAGGAAGTTGTATATTTGTGATGATATTTTAAATATTGCAGATATGAAGGAATTAGAATAGATGGGCGAGATAGGATAGATTGGCTAGATGAGGTAGATGGACTAGATATAAAGAAGGGCTAGATAGTTTAGATGGAATAGATGCTCTTGAAAACATACTAAGGTGTAGAAATACTAAAAACTATGGTAAAAGACAGTAATGAAAATATACCCTCGGTGCTCAAAAAGCAGACCAATTGGAAGAAACTCTACTTCTACCAGAAGGCAGATGTGGTGTATCAGCTTTCGTTCGTCTTCTGTGACCGCTTCATACACCTCTATAAAGACCGTACGCGAGACCAAGTGATACAGGCAGCACGTTCCTGCAAGCAAAATATCGTGGAAGGACTTGCAGATGGTGTGACCTCCACGGAAATGCAACTTAAACTGCTTAACGTGGCTCGAGCATCGCTCAAGGAACTGAAAGAGGACTTTGAAGACTATTTGAAATCGCGTCATTTGCGTTTTTACAGCAAAGGTGACAGCGAGTATGACACTATGTTGCAGTATTGCAGAACGCATAATGAGCTCAGCGACTACGAGCCCTTCTTCCAGAAATGGAGTGGCGGACAGATGTGCAATTATGGTATTACCCTTTGTCACATGATAGACAAGATGATGATGACCTTTCTGGAGTATCTCGATAGAGAGTTTGTTACAGAGGGTGGTATAAAAGAACGTATGTACAGGGCGCGCACTGGCTATCTTCAACAGCAAGACGAACGTATGAAGCGGCTCGAAGTCGAGAACCTGCGACTGCAACAGCGCATTTCAGAGTTGGAATCTCAGCTTGCGACGGCTCTGCAAGCCAATGGTAAATTGCAGACTGCTTACGATGACCTGCGACAGCGCGCCCACAACGCTTACAACAAGCAGAAGGCTGAGATAGAAGAATTGAAAAGGAAAATAGAGGGGAGGTAAGGGGTCTAGTAGGACTAGGGGATGCTAGATGGAGTAGAAGGGCTAGATGGTATTTAGGTGGTGGAGGAGAGAGTTTGTTGATGGGCTAGATGGTCTAGAAATTTTGGAGGGACTGGAGAATTTTGGAGATGGATGGTTGGGAGTATCTACAAAGGGGAGATGAGACACAACGAACTGACTGTGAGAAGGTGGTGAAGTTGGGATGCTAGAAGAGGAACTAAACCCGAAATGTGAGGAGGATGAGGATTGAAGATAGAAGGGATAACATTGCGAATAGTCAAATGAAATTATATTACCTTTATAATATGAAAATATTATTGGTAATTTTTTGTTCGTTATACACAATAACGAGTTTGCAAGCCAAGACTATATTCTTGGCACAGGTAAATAATGAATATGGTTGGGAACTGTATTTGTTTGATGATAAAAGTTTTGAGATTGTTGTATCTAATCAAAGTCCGAATCTTCAAGCAATAATGATAGATGATATTGTTGAGGAAGCTATCTTTTCTAGAGGCACATATACGATTCATGACAATATATATCATTTTGTAGATTCTATATGGGGAGTAGAGTATGAGTATGTGAGAACCGGCAATACTATGTCAGGTATTTCTCCATTTAATGGATTGAATCAATTAGAACTATGGTCTGAGGATGACGACAATAGAAGTACAGTAGATGTTTCACTTATAAATGCTGACATTTCTATTTTGGGGAAGGAATTCGAAAGGTATGAAGGAGAGGTATTCGGGAAAACTATATATACATTAGGAGGGTTAAGCCTTGAGTTTTTCGATGACGGTATTTTTGATTATGTATTTTTGAGAGGTGCTGTTCTTTTTGAATGGGAATGGGAAAAGATGAGTGACGGTTTATATGTTGTCAAAAGTGATAAAATGAGGATGCATTATAAAGCGGCAATAAACAATAAGGGGTTTCTAATACTTAACAAAGCAGAGAGTCTTTCTCTAGAATAAATTGTCAAGCTATACTGGCAAAATAAGGATATGGGGAAGTGTTTTTCCCTTTATGAATAAACAAGACATCGGGCAATCCTGTCTGTATGGGGTGAGACGGGATTGCCCGATGGTGGGGTATCTGGGAGGAGGAGTTATTGCATTCCCTTGATGATGAAGGTGAACTCCTGGTCCTCGTATTTTGTCTGGTATTGGTCGAGTGGCCATGCGCCCCAGCTGTTGATGCAGCCTACGCCCATTGAGCGTTTTGCGATGTGGAGGGTGATGAATGGGCGTTCGATGAGGTCGCCCGAGTGCTTCTGGAGAGCATTCTTATCCATTCCCGACCAGAGGTCATCCTCGGTATAGTAGAGTGCCTGGCATTCCATTTCGCCTGTAGCGAGGACAGTGAGACCTTGAGAGCGGGTATCGAACATTTTCCAGTAGCGGACCATTGTCTTGGTGCCGTTATCCTGAGGGCGGACGTATGGGTAGAACTGTTCAGCTACGGTCTGGTTGAAGAGGCCGATACGCTGAGCGTTGTTGCGGTCGATATAGTTCTCGTGAGGGCCCTTGCCGTAGTATTCGATATTGCTATAATCCTTCAGGAGCTGCATCTGGACACCGAAGCGGAGAAGGTTAGGCTTCTTATCCTTATCGGCATCTACGATAAGTTTCTCGTTGACGATAAGCGAGCCATCGGCAGTGATGGTATAAGTCATTTCGAGGTCAGAAGAAGTAGCCTCGATACGGTGTTTAGTTGTCACGACCTGATTACCATTCTCCTCCTTGATAGAGAAACCAGTAAGTTGGAGTTGAGGAGCGCGCCAAGCGTCGAAACGGTGGTGGAACCAAGCTCCGTAGTCGTTATCGGTAGAAGGGCGCCAGAAATTAGGGCGGATTTGAGTACGCTCCTCCAGCATAGGTTCGCCATTGATATCGAGGTAAGAGATAAAGCCGTTACGCTTATCGAACCACACATTCATATTTCCGCCAGAGATTATAGCATAGTGGCGGCGCTCGTCGGAAGTAGCAGGAGCAGCATTATCAGCATTAGCTACTTCGGCAGAAGCGAAATGGTAATCAGACAAAACGAACTGCTGTTTAGCGATGGCATCGCCCTTAGAGCGGGCAGGTTCATCAGACAATAGGACATAATCCACGTTGAGAACCACCTCCTTATTCGCCAAGTCGGCAGAATTCACGATTTTAGCGATATCAGCCACCTTGATATTCTTCTTTGAGAGAGGCTGAATCTTGTAAGAAGAGAGATCCACTATACCACTTCCCAGAGAAGTACCCTCAGCCTCTACGGTATATTTGAGAGCAATATTACGGATAGGGACAAAGAAGTTCTCGTTATAGATTTCCAGGAGACCCTTCCTGATATCGATGACATTAGTCCAGATATTCTGGTAATAATACTGGATTTCGTAGGCGTGAGGGTTGAAAGTACGATCCGGTGCTACGATACCATTACAATTGAAGTTATTATCAGAAGCAGGGAAACGGCCATAGTCGCCGCCATAGGTCCAAATCTGCTTGCCAGTAATCTTGCTCTTGCCACGGAGGCCCTGATCCTGGAAGTCCCAGATATATCCACCCTGATAATTAGGGTATTTACGGATAAGATCCCAATACTCCTTGAATCCGCCACCAGAGTTACCCATAGTGTGGGCATACTCACACTGGATGAGAGGCATTTTAGGGTCATTCTTCAGATACTTCTCACAATCCCAGTAGTCCATATACATAGGGCAGAAGATATCCGTCTTACCCCAGTGACCAGCCTGCTCATACTGCACAGGGCGGCTCTTATCGTAGTTCTTAATCCACTCGTAGGCATCCTCGAAGTTTTTACCGTAGCCAGCCTCGTTACCCAGAGACCAGACGATGACAGAAGGATGGTTTTTATGAGAGAGGACATTATTCTGGTTACGCCACAGGTGAGCATCGTGATAATCCTCGCGCTTAGCAAGAGTATGTTCGCCATAGCCCATACCATGAGATTCGACATTAGCCTCAGCAGTGAGGTAGATACCATACTCGTCGCACAGGTCATACCAGCGAGGGTCGTCAGGGTAGTGGCAAGTACGGACAGCATTGATATTAAGAGATTTCAGAACCTTGATATCAGAAATCATACGTTCGAGAGAAACTACATAGCCGCCGTCGGGGTCGAGTTCATGTCGGTCCGCGCCCTTGATAAGGATAGGCTTACCATTGACCAGGAGTTGAGCATTCTTAATCTCCACCTTACGGAAGCCCACGCGCTGGCGGATAACCTCTAGAGTCCTGTCGCCGTCGGACAAAGTTATGAAGAGATTATACAAGTTAGGTTCCTCGGCAGACCACTTAAGAGGGTTCTTTACAAGTAAGGATGTGGTTAGCTTCTGGTTAGCTAGAGCCTCCTTCTTGCTCGCAATTTTTTTACCAGAATTATCCTCGAGAGATATAGAAATCAGCTTGCCATCGGCATTGACAGCAGATAGGTCGATATTCAGAGAACCATCCTTATAGTTATTAGTCAGATCGGGAGTAATGAAGATATCATTGATATGAGAAGCTGGGCGGGCGTACATATATACCTCGCGGGCGATACCACAGAGGCGCCAGAAATCCTGATCCTCGAGGTAAGAGCCATCGCACCAGCGCATGATTTTCATAGCGATGAGGTTAGACTCACCCGGTTTGATATAAGGAGTGATATCAAATTCCGCAGCCACCTTACTATCCTCAGAGTAGCCGACATATTGGCCATTGACGTAGAGAGTAAGATTAGACGTAGCAGAACCCACGTGCATATAGATACTTTCGCCCTTCCAAGAAGCAGGGACATCGAACGACCTGCGGTAAGAGCCCACGTGGTTAGCCTTTTCCGAGATATAAGGAGGATTAGGTTCGAACTCATGATCCCAAGCGTAAGGCATATTAGTATATATAGGGTCACCGAAGCCATTAAGTTCCCACATACCAGGGACAGGGATACGGTTCCAATTTTTGTCATCGTAAGAAAGCTCGTAGAAATTTTCGGGAGCATTCTGGGCGTCGCGAACCCAGAGGAAATTCCACTCCCCCTCCATATTAAGGTAACGAGACGAATTCTGTTTGACAGCCTTTTCGGCAAGAGATTGATTTTCGAAAGCGAAGAAAGACGATACGTTTTCGAGACGATTTTCTGCATTCACAGTAGGGTCGAGCCATTTCTCAGCCTTTTGGGCAGAAAGTTGGAGAGATACAGTTGCGAAAAGCAGACAAGCTAAGTGTTTCATCAAAAAAATATGATTTGTGTTAGACTGATTCCTGATTGTTCCTGGTGCGGTATATAAAACCCTGAACGCCAAAAATGGTAAGAGCCAAAGCGATGATAGGCATAACAGGCCCCGGGTTCTCCTGAAGTTGGTTCAAGGTATCGACATTGAAATCATCAGAAGAGACAATAGCAATTACGGCCAAGCTATTATTAAAAGCATGGGCGGCAATATTAACCCATATATTCTTTCCGAAGTGATATATAGTACCAAGCAAGAACCCCAAGATGAAGCGAGGCAAGAAAGCCACAATGTCGCCGTGCATAAGGCTGAATACCGCAGAAGCGGTGAAAATAGCCACCCAAGCGTTATTCGTTGTCATAGTCATCATACGCTGGAGAGTGCCGCGGAAGAACATCTCCTCCACGACAGCAGGGAGAACAGCGATGACGAAGAACAATATGATACACTCCTGTATGGTATCGTGCTTCATCATATTAAAGATGGTGGTATTAGTCATCTTAGAAAAAGCGCGAAGGTTTTCCCAAGAATCCATTCTCATGCACAACTGTTCGTTGACGAAGCAGCTCCACTGCACCAAAGGCTGGCAGACAGTGAGGCAAGCTATAGCCAGAACCCAACCTACGAGAGAGACACGCTTTATGTCGGTCAGGGTATCGAACGAAGAATTGCACTTCCAAGAAGATACGATGACAGCAGGCAGAGCGAAAGTGATGACAGACGAGATGACTTGAGCTACGATCAGAGAATAGTAGCCATATCCATCAGAGCCAGGCATGCCTAAGAGGGCGAACGAGACAATGTAGCCCAATAGCATACACAAGAAGAAGATGACCAATACAGCCAGGAGAGAAAATGGAGTAAGTTTACGTCTGTCTATCATAACACATTATTTCTGATTGCTTTTACGCTTATCGCCAGCGTGACTTTCAACAGAACCATCGAGGAGACCATAGTAGCGATTCTTATCCTTCAAGATATTGACAGCCTCCTTGACCTCCTTATCGTACTTAAGGCCCTGAGCCAAACCGCCAGCGCGGTAATACTTAGTCACCATGATTTCAGTCTCGATAAGCTCCTTGATTTCAGCCTTATTGATTTCGAGATCCTTCTGGAGCTGAGGCTTCAGTTGAGCGCGAAGCTGTTCGAACAAAGCAGAATTATCGTCGAAATACTTATCATACTTAGCCGCCTTCTCCAGTTCCTTTACAGCCTCGAAGGTACGGCTCTTGTATTCGAACTTATTGTGCTCAGCCACGAATTTGCAGAAATCGGCATATTCCGCATCAGAGAGCGCGAAAGATTTAGAATCAGGGATTACAGGATTCTCGCGAACATACTTGATAGCGTAGAAGAAAGGCAGATTGTATGCGATGAGAGAGACACTGATATTAGAGTATTTCTCAGGTTCGAGGTAGATATCAGGAGAGATACCACCACCATCGTATACGGTACGGCCGTGGAGCGTCTTAAATTCAGATATGAGAGAATCTGGGACATATCCTACGGCGCCAGACTCATCGCGATGAGAATAGTCCAGAGCCTGGATACAGCGACCAGAAGGGATATAATACTTAGCTGTAGTAAGTTTAAGGGCGTTATTGTATTCTATTTCGCGAGTAGTCTGCACGAGGCCCTTGCCATAAGAACGCTGTCCTAAAATTACGGCGCGGTCCATATCCTGGAGAGAGCCGCTGACGATTTCGCTAGCAGAAGCAGAACCACGGTTGACCATGACCACCATAGGGATTACGGTATCTATAGGGTTAGCTGTAGCCGTATAGGTACGATTATTGATCTGTACGCGACCCTTAGTGCTAAGAATCTTAGAACCGCGAGGGATGAAGAGGTTAGCCAATTTGAGAGACTCATCCAAAAGACCGCCAGGGTTACCACGAAGGTCAAGAATGATAGACGTAGCGCCCTGCGCCTTAAGGTTAGTCACGCAATGAGCAACCTCGTCGGCGCACTTAGAAGTAAAGCTAGTGAGGACGATATATCCCACGTTGCCATCGAGGACAGTGCTATAAGGGACGGCGCTGATCTGAATCTTCTGGCGGTGAGCTGTAGTAGTGATTTCCTTACCATTGCGAAGGATTTTCAGTTTACAATCGGTATCAGGCTTACCACGGAGGAGGTCACTTACCTCGGCTACTTTCTTGTTGCGCACGTCGACGCCACCAACCTCAAGGAAATAGTCGCCCGGCTGGAGTCCAGCCTTATGAGCAGGCATATCAGGGTAGATTTCGCGCACCATGATATACATAGAAGTATCGCTGAGAGAGATGACAGAGCCCACGCCACCATATTCGCCAGTAGTCTGGAGTTTGAAATCCTCCATTTCCTCGTGAGGGATATAGTTAGTGTAAGGGTCGAGACTCTTAAGCATATTATCGATAGCCGTCTTGATGAGTTTCTTAGAATCGATATCATCCACGTACGACATATTAAGCTCCTTGAAAAGTGAGTGGAAAATGTCGAGATTTTGAACCACCTCGAAGTTCTTCTTATCTCCCTTGAATGCGGTGAAGCAAGCGCCCAAAGTAAAAGCGATGCATACGATACCAGCGACTTTCAGTGCGCGTCTAATAGATATTTTCATCAGTTGTCTGTTATGGTTTCGAATTTTATTATACACGCAAATGTAAAAAATATTTAGGACATAGGGGTAATGCAGGGATGAAAATATAGGAGAAGGTGAGGTATTGCAGTGTACATAGTAGTATGAGAGTAGTATAAGGCAAGTATAAGCTTGCTCGCAGTTTTTTATTTAGAAGAGAATGTTGAGAGGGGGTGGAAATAGTATTATATTTGCAGAGTAACGTAGAAAGAATAAAGCTGTTATGACAATAGAAGAGGCGCAGAAGACAGTTGATGCCTGGATAAAAGAGCATGGAGTCAGGTATTTCAATGAGTTGACCAATATGGCTATACTTACAGAAGAAGTAGGTGAGTTGGCCCGAGTGATGAGCAGGAAATACGGGGAACAAAGTTTCAAGGAAGGAGAGAATCAAGATCCGGCAGAAGAGATGGCAGACGTGCTGTGGGTGTTGATATGTCTGGCAAATCAGACAGGCGTAGATTTGACAGAAGCATTAGAGAAGAGTCTGGCGAAGAAGACATTGAGAGATAAGGACAGGCATAAGAACAATCCGAAGTTGGTGTGAGGAGATCTGTTGGTGGAGTGTAGGGAGAATATTGTACAATTGGGATTTGTGGTTATATTTGCGTCAGAGTATTTTGGCGATGAATAAAGAGAAAGACATAGTATATTTCGTGTCATTCTGCGTTGAGGCATATAAAATGCATATCGGGCAGAATGGTGAGGTTGTTGTGAATTTGTTTGAGAAGTGTGGTGTTGTTGACTATCTAGTAAGATTCTACGATGTGCTGCATACGCAGAGCAAGCAGTGGATTGTAGAAGATATAGATGAGTTTATTGCTAAAAGAAAGGAGGGTGAGGTATGAAGGTATATCATGGAAGTGTTGAGATTGTAGATAAGCCCGAGATAAGAATTGGTAAACGAACGTTAGATTATGGTATAGGTTTTTATGTCACCACATCTGAAAGTCAGGCGACAGATTGGACATTGAAGCGATGTATAGCATTAAAGTTAACGGAAGGATACGTAAATGTATATTCCATTGATGAAAAAGCTATAAGACAGTTGAAGATGCTTCGATTTGATGGGCCGACAGACGAATGGATTGACTTTGTTCATGCCAACCGTACGGATAAGAGTTTCTCACATGATTATGATGTGGTGTATGGGCCAGTGGCAGATGACAGGGTGTACACAGCATTTGCCTTATTTGAGAGTGGGCTTTTGTCGCGAGAAGAACTGAAGGTCAGGCTTAAATCGTACGAATTAGTGGATCAATTCCTATTTCATACGGAAGAATCCTTGAAGTATTTGCATTTTGAAACGGTTAAATCTATTAAAGTATGAACGGAGAGATCACGCAAGAGAACCTTTACTTGCTTTTGCCGGGGAAAGTCACAGATACGTCTGTAATTTTAGCGAGAGAGAAGAATGAGGGAATACTAGAAGCTATGCTTGAATTTTATCATTCGGAAACATATAAGAAACTAGAGAAGGAAGAGACTAAGATGTGGCATTATGGGCCTGTGGCTCTTTCTGAAGAGTTTGAAGAGAGGGGATGAAAGTGCACGGCACGGATGAGGATTAGTCACTTTTCTTAGTAGATTCTCTCCACTTACGATAATAGTTTGAGAACAACATTTACCATTATGAAGAATTTATTGCTTAGTGCGGCTGTCGGGGATATTGTCGGCAGTGCATACGAAGGGAGAACACATAGGACAAAAGAGTATGGCGCAGTAAAGTTGCTATCCTCCAGGGCGCATTTTACTGATGATACAGTATTGACATTCGCCTGTGCGGAAGCATTCCTAAAGAACATAGATATGGCGACCAATATCTGGATGTGCGCCAATCAGCATAGAGATGCCGGGTTTGGACATAGGTTCAAGGTATGGATGGAAGACCATTATCACTTGCCATACAAAAGTTTCGGCAATGGAAGCGCGATGAGGTGCAGTTCCGCTGGGTGGCTAGCGCGAACAGAAGAAGAGTGCATCAAGATGGCCACAGAGACAGCCATGCCGTCGCACAATCATCCAGAAGGAATAAAAGGGGCGGTAGTCACAGCGCTTACTATTTTCCATTTGAAAAACGGCAAAGACAAAGAGTACATCAAGACAGAAGTGCTTGAAAAACACTATCCATATTGGGCCAATCAGAAATATGCCGATTTTCACGATACATATACATTTGACTCCACATGCCCTGGGACAGTCGGGCCAGCTATAATATGTTTTCTAGAGTCGAAAGACTATGAAGACTGTATAAAACTAGCGATATCATTAGGCGGGGATGCAGATACACTTGCGGCTATATCCGGGCCTATGGCCTATGCGTACTATCGATCGATGCCAGAGCCACTTGTTTATAAATGCCTGAAGAAGTTGCCAGACTGGATGGTGAAGGTGAACGAAGAGTTTGATGCGAGGTGCGAGGGGGAATTTATTGCGTAGTATGAATGTGGTAGATAGAGAGATAAAACCTTGAAAATCTCAAGTAGCGGTTTGGAATTTCATTGAAAATCTCAAGTAGCGGTTTGGATTTTCAAGAATATGCATGTATATTTGCTGAGTATAAAACACTAATACAAAGCAGTATGTACAAGCGTATTTATAAGATAGAAGATGAGCCAGAAGAGAGTTTGTTTCTATTTGGTGCACGTCAGACAGGGAAAACTACTCTTTTGAAAGAAAGATTTCCCAAAGCAATCTACATAGACTTGCTCAATACAGATATTTTGAAACGTCTTCAAAATAACCCTGAACGTCTGCGACAGACATTGGAACACGAAAAACAGGATACGATTGTAGTAATAGATGAAATACAGCAACTGCCTATATTGCTGAACGAAGTACATTGGCTTATAACAAATAAAGGTCTTAGATTTATACTAAGCGGGTCGAGTGCGCGAAAACTTAAAAGAAACGGCACTAACACCTTAGGTGGCCGAGCGTTGCCATGCAATATGTATCCGCTTGTGAGTGCTGAGATAGAGGATTTTGACCTGAACAGGGCATTGCGATATGGCATGATACCGAAAATATACACGTCAAAAGCGCCCGAAAGATTACTCCAAGCATACGTAGATGTATACTTGAAAGAAGAGATTAAGGCAGAAGCCCTGGTAAGAAACCTTGCAAATTTTACCAAGTTTCTTGAAATATCAGCATTGACAGATGGCGAGATCGTCAACTACCAAAATATAGCATCTGATTGTGGGGTAAGTTCGACAACCGTAAAGGAATATTTTGCGATACTAAGTGACACTCTTATTGGCTACATGATACCAGCATATACCCAAACACAGAAACGCAAAATGGTTCAGGCACCACGTTTTTACTTTTTTGATATCGGAGTAACAAATTACCTGCTAAACAGGACAAAGCTGGAACACGGATCGCCAGAATATGGTCACGCATTTGAGCACTTTGTCATACAGGAGATAATAGCATATATAGGCTATACACATAGCAACAAAGCGCTAAGTTACTGGCGCACGTACACAGGGCAAGAAGTAGATGTAATACTTGGAGACGCAGATGTGGCAATCGAGATTAAGTCAACCGACAATATAGAAACACGACACTTAAAGGGAATAAAAGCCTTCAGAGAGGATTTCCCTCAAAGTCGATTGATGGTTGTATCGTTAGACCCATTCGACAGAAGGACAGAAATGGGAATAGAGATAACAAACATCCACAAATTTCTGAAAATGCTTTGGGGTGGGGAGATAGTGTGAAAAAGGCAAGAAAAAAGAGACGCGGCCGGTGGGCAACGTCTCTTGATGTTTTTGTTTGGCTGCTGTCCCGAACCTCACGCCCTCTCCGAGGGCATGAGGCATGGTTCTATTAGGGCGCTCAAGGACGACATGGTAATTATTCAACCATCATGGTTTATCTATAATACTATTTAGTATCACACACTGGACGAATAGACAAACCATCTTCACGTACATGATATTCTTCAATTATTCGTACAAAAACGTCAAACTCAAAATGAACACCAAACTCAAAATAAAAGCTAGTACGATAATCGTCATAAATGTTTTTGCCAAGAGATGATGTCCAATACAAGCCTAAGTGATCATGCCATGGCTCAACACCTCCATTAGTGTAAGTTCGACAACCTGCAATAGGCATAAATATATGATTGCCGTTCTTTTTACTGGTAATAATGATTCCAGTTACTCCTGAGCCTTCATAACTATCTGTCAATGTTTGAGTACTATTGTCAATAAGTTCTTGATATTCTATCGCAGTTGGCATTCTCCAATTATCTCCCCATAATTGTGTTGCAACATCATCAACAGATTCGAGTATAATCTTATTATCAGCACCAGAGTACTTGACGTTTTTGTGCCATCCGCCAAAGACGTAATCATCGTAGCTGTACTTGTTTATGTAATACCAATGAGATTTCCCACTTTCCACCCATTTATATGTAGACCAGTCATAAGTGTTTTTGGCTTTTGTCTCGCCCCACGCGAAATAGCCGCCGCTGGCCTCCGGCGTGCTGGCGCCTACGTTGCAATCTGCCCACAGCTTGCCGCTTGGTAGACCCAGGTCGATAGTTTCATGACCGTTAGTCTCTCCTTTCGCTATAATTACGGGTCTAACAGAAAGGCCACAACAACGATCAGGAAGAATCAGTCCGGAATAATTATTACTTGGACCTCGTATATCTACGCACTCGGCTCTGAATGAATAATTGCCTCTTATTATTACTGGTTCCCAATATAAGCAGCTCATGTTTTCGAATTTTAGTTCATTGCCTTCGAGGTAACCTGCAGCAGGAAGAAAAATTGAGTTCCCATTGGTTCCAGTATATTTCTTTCCGTACACTCCATTTATCGCAATCCATTCTCCGGTACAATTTTCTTTCATTTCTCTCCAATCGTCATCTGTTGGCATCCTCCAGTCTCCGCCCCAATTATTAGCAGCCGCGTCATCTTCTATGTCAAGTGACATCTTACCGTCTCCAATGAACTCTCCCAAAAATTTGTAGTTTCTTAAAGTATAAGCATTTTTAGTTTCAGTTTCTCCCCACGCATAATAGTCGCCATATTCCTGAGGAGCTGTAGCGCCTACATTCATAGTGGCCCATTTAACGGAGAGGCCGAGATCCACCCATTCATGCCCGTTCTCAAAACCTCTGTTTGTTTTGTTCACATTTTCTTCTCCAACTTCTGCGTCAATCACCTCTTCGTTGTTCCAATCAATGATGTCGACATTGCCAAGTGTGATTTCGCTTCTCTTGAGTGTCAGGTTGACTGTGGTGTAGTAGCCACTCTTTAGCGTGAAGTCCTTGCTGTGCGTGTAGGTGAAGGTCTGGCCGTCGACCTCTACCACAATCTCGTTAATACCTGTCTGAGGAACCATTATCGAGTTGTAACTCAAGATGTATCCGTCGGCTGTTGCAACCTTCTGCAGCGCAATATCCGAATTGTCACCCTTTGCTGTAACTGCCTTTGTGAGGTAGTTGATAGTCGCGTTTGTTTTGCCATTGACCTTTACCACGGCCTCTGTCGGCTCTGTGCTGAAATTGACTACATTGATGTTTACGTCGAGGCGCGACATGATATGAGTAAATGTCAGAGGCACAGGAGTCACGCGGCACGATATACCCTCAAGATTCCTTGCCACCAGAATATCACTCGCCTCCTGGTCGGCTGTGTTGAGCACGTATTCGTCGGCTGTAAAATCAGCCAGAGCCCTCTGTGGATAAACACCTATGAAATAGTGCTTGCTCGTGCCGTCCTTCCACAACATCCTAGGGTCAGCAATCCATGTGCCGTCGTCCTGAAGCGTGTTGACAGAGTTGTTGACCTGCAGTTCAGTAGGCACAACATCAGCAGAGCCCGTCCAGGCATATACCGAAATCTCATCGCCGGCATCGAACGACGTGCCGAGCTTGAGAGATTTGTTGGCAGACATTTGACCAACACTAGCGCTGATGGTCAGTTCGTCTGAGGAAAATATTGATACATCGTCCTTGTCGTGCTTGCACGACGACAGAATTGCGAGTGCTGACAGGGAGCACAGTAATAGTTTCTTACTCATAGTATAATAATACTTAGTTGTTTTTTATAGTATATTTCTTTGCTGCTTCAAGTATGTTGTCAATCCCTTTGCCAACAAGGTCACTCATAGCTTGTCCGCCATAATTCTTTACAATATCAGTTAAAATTTCCTTGACATTCGGTTTGTTGTACTCTACCTTCAATTTACTGGCAACATCTGTATCTACCACCTCCAGTATTATTGCGAAGTCTTCAATGTTTATCTTTACAATTTCTGAATTGAAAGAACTGTCAATATAAGATCCATTATTCTTCAATACATTTGACAGATAATTTCTGAGAGATATGTTTTCTATAGGGAAACACAGATGATTGCTGTCTTTCGACAACTTTACTTTTTTCAATGATTCGGACAACAAATCTTTATACGATACTCCACTTGGATACTTAAGTTGAGCTTCATATGCGAGACGCCTCACTTTCGACTCTGGCAAACGCAGTTCAAGACTGATGTCATAATTGCTTTTGCCCTTCAGTCCTCCTTGCATTAGCTGAGAGAATATCCACACCTCAAAATCATTCTTGTTCATAGCGCCAAATCCCCTTTGGATATATGCCCTAATGAACTCTTCAACAGATGATTTGCCGTTGATGTTTTCCATATTTATTTATTTGCAGCTGGCAACTCCAACTCTATAAACCAGCTTTTTCAATAATCTTCTTACCTATACACAAAAAAACGTGGAGTCGTTCTCTGACTGTCCACGTTCCGAGGCCTACCACAGCCCATGCAGTTGACAGATAAAGAGCGATATCCACGCTGATAAAGTATATATGTACTCCTACAGGTGTACTACAAGCATATTAATGCCCATAGTACACCATCAGGAGGTATATACCTTCCCGTGACATCTATCTCTACACTGGCGATGACTGCATTTCAAAAGTGGTAGTTCCGAAACGTCAACCGACAGGCGAACTATAGCGCCATTTTGTATATGTTTTACACCTCCACACCCACACTGCTCCTTTGTGCTATGCCCTCAGTGTGGAGGTACACTGCAATATTACGAATTATTTCCAATATTGTTGAGTTTTTGAAGGGAGGAGTAAAAGAAATGACTAAAAGAGAGTACATCTATTATGTGAAAAATTTTGCAATCTTTGTAGGAAAAGTTATTCTTGAACCAAAATAAATATCTCGAACGACTAGTAGATAACGAAACGATGCAGGTATTGTTACTATTAGACCAAAGGAATTCCTAATGAATAGAGACTGTCTGGGAATATAACAACTGTCAGGATCTTTATCTTACTCATAACACACATAAACGAACGGAAGAGCCAATTAGTGTCGTCTTTTTTTGTTTCATTCGAAAAAGTGTGTTTAGACTACACTTTTTCCGCGGAAAAAGTGTGATAAGGAGACATATATTCCGCGGAAAATGTATCTTTGCACGGAAAAAATAATGGGGTGCTGGTGAGGCTGAGATTATACCCAAGGAACCTGATGCAGGTAATGCTGCCGTAGGGAGTAAGGTCTGGATGTTGGGGACCTTGGATATCTTGGATTTTTGGCATTTCGTTGTTGGTGTTAGAAATAAGAAAAAATACAAGATATGCAGAAATTAAAGATTGCGGACAGAGAGTTCGATAGTCGTTTGTTTTTGGGAACTGGCAAGTTCAATTCCAACGATTTGATGAAGGCTTCGATATTGGCATCGGAGACACAGATGGTAACGGTAGCTATGAAGCGCCTAAATACCAAGAATTCGCAGGAAGACGATATGCTACAGCATATACAGGCTCCTAGTATTCAGTTGTTACCTAATACATCAGGAGTAAGAAATGCGGAAGAAGCAGTTTTTGCGGCACAACTTTCGCGAGAGGCGTTCGGTACAAACTGGCTCAAGCTAGAGATACACCCTGACCCACGCTATTTGTTGCCAGACTCGATGGAGACACTATTGGCTACAGAGAAACTCGTTAAGTTGGGTTTTGTGGTACTACCATACTGTCAAGCTGACCCTGTACTCTGCAAGCGACTTGAAGAGGCTGGTGCGGCTACTGTCATGCCATTGGCTGCGCCTATTGGAACAAACAAAGGCTTGAGAACAGAAGATTTTCTCAGAATTATCATAGAGCAATCGAATGTACCAGTAGTAGTAGATGCCGGAATAGGTGCGCCTAGTCATGCTGCGGCAGCCATGGAGATGGGAGCCGATGCCTGCCTTGTAAATACAGCCATTGCTGTTGCAGGCGACCCAGTAAGAATGGCCAAGGCATTCAGAGATGCCGTTATCTGCGGTAGAGAAGCATACGAGGCAGGCCTTGGAGCCATTTCGGAAAGTGAGGCTGTAGCTTCATCACCATTGACAGCATTTTTGGGATAAGAATAATACAAAACACTCATTTACATAATATGAGCGAAAAGAAAGATACGAAATTCCGCGCGAAGCGTGAGAAATACTATATGCAAGGCGAGATGTTCCCATACATCAAAGTCGGCATGCAGAAGGTAAATCTTACACCATCTGTAGAAGTAGACAAAGAAGGGAACAGGAAGGTAACAGAGAATGAGCCTGTGTTGATTTACGATACATCCGGACCATTCTCGGATCCAAATATAGAAGTAGACCTCAAGAAAGGTCTGCCAAGAATGCGAGAGCAGTGGATACTTGACAGAGGCGATGTGGAGCAACTAGACGGCATTACATCAGAATACGGCAAGATGAGACTTGCCGATAAGTCGCTTGACAAGTTACGCTTTGAGCACATACAGAAGCCATACAGAGCCAAGGCAGGTAAAGCAGCTACGCAGATGGCATACGCCAAGGCAGGCATCATTACCCCAGAGATGGAGTATGTGGCAATAAGAGAGAATATGAACTGCAAGGCACTTGGCATAGAGTCGCACATCACGCCAGAATTTGTGAGAAGCGAGATAGCCAGGGGACGTGCTGTACTGCCAGCCAACATCAACCATCCAGAAAGTGAGCCAATGATTATTGGCAGGAACTTCATGGTAAAGATAAACACCAATATCGGTAACTCAGCTACCACATCATCCATTGAAGAAGAGGTAGACAAAGCAGTATGGAGCTGCAAATGGGGAGGCGATACACTAATGGACCTATCTACCGGAGAGAACATACATGAGACACGCGAATGGATTATCCGAAACTGCCCTGTTCCAGTGGGTACTGTGCCAATGTATCAAGCGATGGAGAAGGTCAACGGCAAGGCAGAAGACCTCACTTGGGAGCTATTCCGAGACACCCTCATTGAGCAATGCGAGCAAGGAGTAGACTACTTCACGATACACTGCGGCATCAGACTCAAGAACGTACATCTAGCGGAGAAGAGACTGACAGGCATGGTAAGTCGCGGCGGCTCCATTATCTCCACATGGTGTGTAAAGCATCAGAAAGAGAGCTTCCTCTATGAGCACTTTGATGACATCTGCGACATACTTGCGCAATATGACGTAGCAGTATCGTTAGGAGACGGACTTCGTCCAGGTTCAATTCATGATGCAAATGACCTAGCGCAATTCGCTGAGTTAGACACTATGGGAGAACTCGTAGAGAGAGCGTGGGCAAAGAACGTACAAGCCTTCATAGAAGGTCCGGGTCATGTGCCATTGCACAAGATCAGAGAGAATATGGAGAGACAGCTAGAGAAATGCCATGAGGCACCATTCTACACACTCGGTCCGCTTGTTACAGATATAGCACCAGGATATGACCATATCACATCAGCCATAGGTGCAGCACAGATAGGCTGGCTTGGAACAGCAATGCTCTGTTACGTAACGCCTAAGGAGCACTTAGCTCTACCAAATAAAGAAGACGTAAGAAACGGTGTCATCACATACAAGATAGCTGCACATGCGGCAGACCTTGCAAAGAGGCACCCTGGAGCGATGGTAAGAGACAATGCCCTTTCGAAAGCCAGATATGAATTCAGGTGGGTAGACCAATTCAACCTATCGCTAGATCCAGACAGAGCTGAGACCTACTTCAAAGAAGCAGGACACCAAGACGGAGAATACTGCACCATGTGCGGTCCGAATTTCTGCGCTATGAAACTCAGTCGAGGCATCAAGCAATAAGAAAGATGGCATTCGTAGTCAAGATATCCAGCGGACTAGGCAATCAGATGTCGCAATATGCCTTTGGACAGTTGCTCAAGCACCTATATCCAGAGGCAGAAGTGCGCTATCACATAGCCTGTGAAGGGAAGATACACAACGGGTATGAGCTAAGTCGCATATTTCCTAACATAGAGATACAGGAAGCCAGTGCGAAAGAGCTCAGGCCATTCGGTATCATAGTTGGTTGGAGGCGCCTTACAAAGATATGTAAGCTCTTCAGACAACGCGCCTATATCCGCCAGGTATATGAGACGCGATACCCTGTGGATGAGAGAGTTTGGAAGCTTGATATAAAGCAGAACTACTACTTCCAAGGAACGTGGCATAACTACGATTACAGCGAGATACTTCCAAGACTTAGGCAGTTATTCAGGTTTGACACCTCTGCGTCAACAGAGCAATCAAGCAGCATACAGTCAGCTTATATAGAAAGTAGTTCTTACTCGCAAAAAATTGAATCTACCAACTCAGTGGCTATACACATAAGGAGAGGAGATTTCGTCAAGATGGGCTACGCTATATGTGATGACCAATACTACAAGAGAGCTATAGAGATGATAGAGGCTAGGGTAGCTAATCCATTCTATTTCATATTCTCAGACGATACAGAATATGCCAGTCGGCTATTCTCCACGTTAGATAACAAAGAGATAGTAACAGGCAATACAGGAGAGAAGAGCTATCTAGATATGTACCTTATGTCGCTCTGCAAGCACAACATCATGGCCAACTCGACATTCAGCTATTGGCCGGCATTGCTGAACAAGAACGAAGATAAGATCATTATCAGGCCAAAGATGCAGACGCCAGACAGAGAAGCTTGGGAAGCAAAAGGAGTAATAAAGATATAAAAGAGCAGTTTATACAACACGCTCTAAAACACAAGAACATAATACATTAGAAAACGATGTTTTCAGATGAGTTATTAAAGATAGACTGGGAGGAGACAACTGCCAAGATACTATCTAAGACAGACAGCGATGTGCAGAGAGCACTTGCCAAACAACACTGCACAGTTGACGATTTCATGGCATTGATATCACCTGCTGCTGCACCATACCTTGAACAGATGGCGCAGTTGAGTCGTAAGTATACTATGGAGAGATTCGGTAAGACAATATCGATGTTCATACCATTGTATATTACAAACAGCTGTACGAACTCGTGCGTTTATTGCGGATTCCATGTTTCCAATCCGATGCCACGAACGATATTGACCATAGATCAGATAGAGAACGAGTATAAAGCCATTAAAGAACTCGGTCCGTTTGAGAACATACTCCTTGTTACAGGAGAGAATCCTGCCAAGGCAAATACAGATTATATTGTGGAGGCGATAAAACTTGCCCGCAAATACTTCTCGAGCGTCAAGATAGAAGTCATGCCACTCAGCACAGAAGACTACAAGAAATGTGCAGACAACGGCATGAACGGTGTCATCTGTTTTCAAGAGACATATCACAGAGAGAACTACAAGATATACCATCCGAAGGGCATGAAGAGCAACTTCGAGTGGAGAGTCAACGGCTTTGACCGAATGGGACAAGCCGGAGTACACACGATAGGCATGGGCGTACTGGTAGGTCTTGAAGATTGGAGGACAGACATGACTATGATGGCATATCACTTGAGGTATCTGCAGAAAAACTACTGGCAGACAAAGTATTCCGTCAACTTCCCACGTATGCGAGCAGCAGAGAACGGAGGCTTCCAGCCAAACGTTATAATGAACGACAAAGAGTTGGCCCAGTTGACCTTTGCCTTCAGAATATTTGACCATGACGTAGATATTTCATACTCTACACGTGAGCCAGCATATATCAGAAACAACATGGCTTCGCTAGGCGTGACAACCATGAGTGCGCAAAGCAGTGTAGAGCCTGGAGGATACTACACATACAAGAAACAAGCATTGCCACAATTTGACGTTACAGACGACAGAACAGTGGCAGAGGTAGTAGCTGGGTTGAAAGCAGCGGGAAGAGAGCCAGTGTTTAAGGATTGGGACGATATTTTTAATTAATTCCTAATTCCTAATTCCTAATTCCTAATTCCTAATTCCTAATTCCTAATTTGAGGGTTAGATGATTGTAATTACTGCGCCAGGATTTATTGTTGATGAGGCAGAGAAGATAAACTTACTTTTTGAGATGGGAATCAAGCGATTGCATATGCGAAAGCCTGATGCTACATCAGAAGAGGTGGGAAGGCTTGTGGCGCAGATAGACGAACAGTGGTACGATCGTATTTCTGTTCATTATCACTTTGACGTAGCAGAAGCGTTTTCGTTAGGAGGGATACATCTGAGTGGAAGAACGCCAGAAAAGCCAAAAGGGTGGAGCGGGATAGTCTCCGCTTCGTGTCACACATTACAAGAAGTCGAGCAAAAGAAGGGAGAATTAGACTATTGTTTCCTGTCACCCATATTTGACAGCATTTCCAAGGTAGGGTATAAATCCGCTTTCTGTATAGAAGAACTTGAGGTTGCTAGGGATAAAGGGTTGATAGACAATAAGGTTGTTGCTTTAGGTGGCGTGAATGAGAAGAATACAGGAAGAGTGAAAGAATTAGGATTCGGGGATTATGCAGTGTTGGGGGCAGTATGGCAGTGCGGGAGTCTGGAAGAGGTCAAGAGATGTGTCAGAGGAATGGAAGGGATTTTTGGGGCGTAGATGAGAAGTAGTGGAGTTATTGCTGATTTGCGTCATCCAATGTTTGTTGTAGAGTCTTGAGGAACTTTTGTAAGCGTATCACTTCAACGTGGGGGAACGGAATTGAATTCAGGATGTTAAAGTGGGTATCTTCTGAGACGATATAAGAAGCATTTGCTACTATTGCACAGTCAACGAATTTATTGTCGTCAGGGTCAGTATTAATCAAGTTAAAATGGAATGATGGGGTGAATTTCATAGAGTTAGGAGAATTGATTATAGCTTGGATAACATTATTAGCAATCTCAGATGTTGTCAGATGCGAGATTATTTCCTCATACTCCAGAAGTATTTCAGTTGAATAACATAGGATATAGTCGCCCCTTTTAAATGAAAGCCATACATCAAAATATTTGCCTCGTTTTGACAACGAGGCGATAAGGCAGTTAGTGTCAAGAACGATTCTACGCTTCATAGGGGGTGCGAAGGTGAGAGTTCAGGACTGCCTCATTCTTGTTGTCATCCCATTGGTTTAGATCCCATAGGTTGTCCATAGCAGCTTCTGCTTTAGATGCGAAGTAGTCAGACAAAAGCTGTTTAACTTCAACTAGAGTATTCTCGTCGTTGGTGTGAGAGAACATTTCCAGAAGTTGAAGCTGGATGGGATTAAAAACAGTTGGTTGTGACTGTGATGTTGTTTGCATTGTGGTATCAATGTTATTTTCCTTGTCACAAAGATAGGTTTTATGTTTAGATTCTTCAGCAATAAGCCGATTATTTTGCCAGCCTATATTGTTGTATTTTTATAACGAAGTAAGGAGAGCCATATATGTGTGTCCTATGAGCTCCCTTGTTCATCGCAGTTTTTTTAGTTTGATGCCGTGGCCGCCTAAGACGTATCCGACAGTAATGCAATGCATATTACCTGTGGCACCCATGTACTTCTTCTCAAGGCTGGTCAGCAAATACTTATACTGAACCCTTATGCCCTGGTAGAAGAAATTCTTAGGGAGATAATTCGGTTTTTTCCTGCCACCAATCTTAATATCCAAAGAAATGCCAGGCCCCCATGCGAAAGACCCCTTTTGGGCCTTTCTCAGATCCTCGTCCTTCTCTATGTCAGCTTCGGTAGCTGAAGCAAAAACGCCACCGAAAGAGAGTTGGGGGATGAGTTTCAGGGATTTATTCTCAAATATTGAATAACCAGCATCGGCGCCATACAACAGCATATTCACCTGCTGACCCTTCTCGAAATAATATTCGCCATCTTTAGTTATCATGTCATCATTAATATCGCCTGAGCCGATGTTTACATAGATACCAAACGACAGATTCTTGTACTCGCCGCCAAGATTCATTCCGAGAGGTACTGGGGAGCACTTTCTGAAATTACGCAATCTGTCAGTATATAATATTATACCAGGCGAAAAACTGAGATATGCACCCCAATTTTCAGATTCGGGTGCGACCACGATCTGATTTCGTACTACATCGTCAAAAGGGCTATTAGGATAATTCATCAAGAAACCGAAAGCCATACCATTGAGCTTGTCCAATTCCGCTTCCTGACATGCAATATCGCAAAGATTGAGGTCCAGGAAATCCTTCTCCATCTGTGTCAGTGTTGACACCTGGATATTAGTGCGGAGCGAATCCAAGGCGTTTATAGTCGAACTGTATAGAATCTGCTCCAAACGAGCGTCTGTTCCGGCTATAGGTATTCTCTGCTTGTAAGATTTGTCGGGATTCAAGACATCCTGCAATATGAGTTGGTAATCGCCCAGCCAATAGCGGAGGAGGACCAATTCAAAAGGGCTAAAAGCCAAGATATTATTATTAGGCAGAGAGTTGACGTAGTCCATCACCTCCCTTACCTCGCTGATGTTGCCAATTGCCATATCCTCTGCGATAAGGAGTCTGGATTGAGCGATTTTGAGAGAAACGATATTCATGTTATTGATACGCTCTTCGATTGACGACTGAGCGTAAGAATATGCGCAAATGCAAAATAGAAAGATGGTTGTAAGAATATGTTTCATACTATGAATGTAATAAAGCGATTTTGATATGTTTCTTTCAAATGCAAAGATATACACTTTATCTTGTGGCGCAACGGTGAGTATATATTTTTGAACTTTTTCCCGATTTTTCTTGCATAATGAAAATTCTCATATTACCTTTGCACCGCTTTCGAGAGGGAAACCTTAAGAAATGTGGTCATTCTCTAATAGCTCAGTTGGTTAGAGCACCTGACTGTTAATCAGGGGGTCGTAGGTTCAAGTCCTACTTGGAGAGCTCAAAGGAGCCCAGATGGCGGAATTGGTAGACGCGTTGGTCTCAAACACCAATGTTGCAAGACGTGCCGGTTCGATCCCGGCTCTGGGTACCAAGAGATAAGCCGAGTGTTAGGAATAACGCTCGGTTTTTTTGTTTTTCGTCTGTTGCCCATCGGAAAAGAGCGCAATTTTGATTATCTTCGCGCCTGATAATAAACTGCAAATAAAGACAAAGCAATGAATATATTACTTATTGGCTCGGGTGGCCGTGAATGTGCTTTTGCGTGGAAGATGTCGCAAAGCCCAAAATTGGATAAGCTTTACATTGCACCAGGCAATGCCGGTACAGGTGCTTACGGAGAGAATGTAGCTTTGAACCCTAATGACCATGTGGCAGTTTGTCAGTTTATTGTTGACAAGAAGATCGACATGGTGGTAGTAGGTCCAGAGGAGCCGCTTGTCAAGGGCTTGCAGGATGCTATCAAGGCAAATGCCGCTACAGCCAACATTCCAGTGGTTGGTCCATCGGCAAAGGGTGCTGCGCTTGAGGGCAGCAAGGAATTTGCTAAAGACTTCATGGTACGTCATGGCATACCTACTGCCGGTTATCTCCCTGTAACAAAGGACAATCTTGCTGAGGGTGAGGCATACCTTGAGAAGCTTTCGGCTCCATACGTACTGAAGGCTGACGGCCTTGCAGCTGGTAAGGGTGTTTTGATTCTTGACAATCTTGCTGAGGCAAAGAGCGAGTTGCGAGAGATGCTCTCGGGCAAATTCGGTGCAGCAAGTGCTACAGTAGTTATTGAAGAGTACATGAGCGGCATAGAGTGCTCAGTATTCGTATTGACAGACGGCAAATCGTACAAGATACTTCCAGAAGCAAAAGACTACAAGAGAATCGGCGAGCATGATACGGGCTTGAACACAGGCGGTATGGGTGCTGTTTCTCCAGTGCCATTTGCGAATGAGGAGTTCATGAAGAAGGTAGAGGACAGAATTGTCAAGCCTACTGTAGCAGGTATACAGAAAGACAATCTCGACTATAAGGGCTTTGTATTCCTCGGCTTAATGAACTGTGGTGGCGACCCTAAGGTTATAGAGTATAACGTGCGTATGGGCGACCCAGAGACAGAGGTAGTTCTCCCACGTATCGACAGCGACTTGGTAGACCTTCTCTATGCAGCAGCTTCAGGTAACCTTGCAAGTGCAGAACTCAAGGTAAGCAAAGACTTCTGCTGTACAGTAGTTATGGTAGCAGGCGGCTATCCAGGCGACTATAAGAAAGGCGATGTGATTACAGGTCTTGACAAAGTAGAGGGTTCTACAGTATTCCATGCAGGAACAAAGTTGAACGCAGAAGGTAAGGTCGCTACAAACGGCGGTCGTGTTCTGGCAGTAAGTTCGCGTGGTGCAAACAAGAACGAGGCATTAGCCAAGTCGTACGCAAATATTGCCAATATCAAATACGACGGTTGCTATTTCCGTCGCGATATAGGTAAGGATTTGGATCAATACTAGGAATACTAATCTCAGTTAGCTCAGGAAAAGATGTATAAGCTATTTAATCGCAACACGTTAATTGCGTTTATTATGCTTCCGGTGATGTTGCTGGTATACCGCATAAGGGTTATCAGCACACCATCTCTTGGGCTGGCATTGAGCGATGCCGACTTGTACACGCCATTATGGCAAGCAACATTTGGCCATATATCATCAGTATCCAATATTGGAATATCAGTTGCTATCGCATTGACATTCATAACAATGCTGATAGTAAACAACACATCATCCAGCTATAGGTTCTCGCGCAACGTTACCTATCTGCCAGGATTTGTATTCATAGTCCTGTCCAGTGGATTCGTAATCGGGCAAGGATTGCATCCTGTGCAGTTATTCATAGTGCTGTTTGCCATAGGTATGCACCGTATCTTTGAGGTAGTGCGACCAGATACCAAGCCGTACAGGTATTGTTTCGAGGCGATGTTAGACGTTTCTATAGGTTCACTCTTCTGGGCAAAGGGTCTATGGTTCGTGCCATTTATCGTAGTATGTGCTGGTATGCTTAGAGTGCTGAACATCAGGACATTCCTATGTATGATGTGGGGGCTGTTGGCTCCGCTGGTAATATTCGGTGCGTATGCCTATGTGACAGACAGTTTTACTGAATATCTAGAAGCATACGAGCAAGCGTTGGTTGTCCCTGTTGCATTCTATAAGACATGGATGATGGGCAAGACATTCCTGTTGGTCTCTGCTTTAGTATTGTTCCTGGCAGTGGTCAGCGCTTTGCGTAATATCGCGTCACTAAGTATCTGGCAGAGTCGTATGGCGAGAGTCGTTGTATGGACAGTCATATATCCAGCGATATTGATAATCACGCCATACTTCTCGTTCGAGCTCCAAATATTCATTGCAGCAGGAGGTTCGTTATTGGTATCAGTATGGCTACAGAGGCAGCGCAGCATATACTTCTCGGAGATAGGACTGACACTTTATGCCCTGTTTACGCTGTTTATGCAGTGGAATATATAGCTGAATGAAAGTTGTTCATATAAATAGAGGAGATGCAGGAGGTGGAGCATCAGTTGCTGCACTTCGTATCCACCGTTCGCTGTTGCGTGCGGGAGTGGATTCGCATATCCTTGTTCAGGAACAAAAGCGCAATGAGAAGAACGAGCATGCTGCTGGTTCGGGTTTCTGGTATGAAATGAGATGTTTCTGGCGTTTCGCATTAGAAAGGTTACTGTTTCTCCCGAATGAGAAGGAAAAAGCGCTGCGTTTTGCGTTCTCGCCAGCAAATACAGGTCAGAGCCTTGTGAATAATCCAGTTGTGCAAGAGGCAGATATCATACATCTTCACTGGATTAACCAAGGATTCCTGTCGTTGGATGGGTTGGATGAACTCTTCAAGCTAGGAAAGCCTATTGTGTGGACACTGCACGACATGTGGCCTTTTACAGGAGGTTGTCATTATGCAGGTAACTGCTTGGAGTTCAATGAGAGGTGCGGTTTCTGCCCACTGTTGAAAAAGCCGTCGGCTACTGATGCCTCGGCTAAGATATATCTACGCAAGAAAGATCTCTTCAAAGGTGTAAATATAAGTATCGTTACGTGCAGTAAATGGCTAGGGTCATTGGCGAGCAGTTCGTCATTGATGCGAAATATGCCAGTGATGTCGATTCCGAATCCGATAGATACCAACTATTACACTATATTAGACAGAGTGCAATGCCGTAAGGATTTAGGATTGCCGCTGAATAAAAGCCTGTTGCTCTTTGGCGCAGCAAATATTCTCGATGCGCGTAAGGGCTATCGCTATCTGTATGAGGCGCTGACTATACTTAATGACAGTTTCCCGAGTATTGCGCATAATATAGAGCTGGTAGTATTTGGCAAGCTTAATGACGATACACGAGATCTGTTCCCATTCAAGACACATACGATGCAGTTTGTGTCGGATCCGATGACACTTGTCAAGTTGTATAACGCTTGCAATATGTTCATTCTCCCTTCGCTTCAGGATAATCTTCCTAATACTGTTGTCGAGTGTCTCAGCTGCGGTACTCCTGTAGTTGGCTTCCGTATAGGCGGTGTGCCAGAGATGATTGAGCATAACCGTACTGGTTTCCTTGCCGAGGTAAAGAACTCACTCAGTCTGGCTAATGGCATCAACAGCGTGCTCTTTATGAATAACCCTGAGCAAAGACAGATAGTGCGCGATTTTGCTGTAAAGCGTTATAATGAGAAACTTATTGCTCATCGATACATTGAGGTCTATGAAACGGCGATGAAGCGACGAGGAGGAAGAAGAGTTAGAGAAGAAGAGTAGTAATAGTGATACGTCAGCCATTAGTTTCCATAATCACAATAACATATAACGCTGAGGCAACTCTTGAGCGTACGATAGAGAGTGTCCGTCGTCAGAATTATCCCAATATAGAATACATAATCATAGACGGTGCTTCAAAGGATGGTACGCTTGCGATTATAGAGCGCAATAAGGATATTGTCACTACATATATTTCCGAATCAGATAACGGCATTTATGATGCTATGAATAAGGGACTTGACCGTGCGACGGGAGAGTATGTATGGTTTATGAATTCTGGCGATGAACTAGCCGATGAGGTTGTGCTGTCTAAAGCCATACAGAATGCCCCGGAAGAGGCTGATGTGCTGTATGGAGAGACTGTTGTGACGGATATGAAGGGTAGTATAATAGGTGAGCGTAGACTGAGTCTGACAGAGGAGCTTACTTGGCGCAGTTTCCGCAAAGGCATGGTGGTCTGTCATCAGTCATTCATCGCAAAGCGTTCATTGTGTGGTAATTATGATACCAAGTATAAGTATTCTGCCGATTTTGACTGGTGCCTTAATATACTGAAGAAGAGTAATATCGTGTATGATACCAAGCTGGTTCTTTCTAGGTTTCTAGACGGAGGCTTTACTAAGCAGCATATTATTCCAGGTTTGAAAGAGCGCTTTCGTATCATGGTGAATAATTATGGGTTGATAAAGACAATATGTTATCATATTCCTATATCTATAAAATTCTTTAGCTATTGGATATTAAAGGGCAGATTCTAAGATAATTAATAGTATGACAACAGAAGCAATATTAGTTATATCAATAGTCGCAATAGCAATCATTCTTGCAGTGGTTCTATGGCGTATGCATTATAAGGGGTTGATTACCCATGAAGAGGACCCGACTTTGCCTCGTGTGGTCGACAAGAATATTGAGTGCTGTGGTGAGCACGATGTGTGTGAAGCTGAGACTCTGTTGACTCTTACTGAGGAGATTATATATTATTCTGATGAGGAGTTGGATGCTTACCGAGGCCGACACGAGGATGAGTATACCGATGAGGAGATAGAGGAGTTTAGAGATGTGCTGCTCACGCTTCAGCAGCACGAGGTCAGCGGATGGCTTAAGAGCTTGAATCTACGTAATATAGAGATGCCATTTCAAGTAAAAGAGGAGGCATTGATGATGGTAGAGGAGTTCCGTTGGGCAAGAAGAGAGAATAGAGCTAATAAGGCAACAGAATAACACAACAGGATTAAGACAACATTATAATCAGATGGCTATAAAAAAAGGTGACCCTACTGTATTGGGTACAGAGAGAATTAGAAAACTTCTGCCAAGCTATACAATACCGTCAATTATTGCAATGACCGCTGTGTCGTTGTATAATGTGGTTGACAGCATATTCATTGGTCAAGGTTGTGGCCCGCTTGCCATTGCCGGACTAGCCGTTACTTTCCCGCTGATGAACCTCAGCGCTGCTTTCGGCGCTATGGTGGGTGTCGGCTCTAGTACGGTTATCGGTGTCAAGATGGGACAGAAGGATTACGAGAGCGCCGAGAATGTTCTCGGACATGTAGTTATGCTTAATATCGCTATCGGCGCATTGTTCATGATTGTCTGCCTTACTTTCCTTGACCCGATACTTATGTTCTTTGGCGCTAGTGAGGATACTCTCCCTTATGCTCGCGACTATATGCAGACGTTGCTTTATGGTAATATTCTGACGCATCTCTATTTGGGTCTGAATGACGCAATACGAGCTACGGGTTATCCTAAGCGTGCTATGGCAGCGACTCTTACGGCTGTATTCATCAATATTCTTTTCAATTATATCTTCATACTTAAGATGAATCTGGGTATTAAGGGCGCTGCTATGGGTACGCTCTGCGCTCAGTTTGTCGCTTTCTGTATGAATGTTTTCCATTTCTCGCGTAAGTCTACTTTCCTTCGCTTCAAGCGTAAGGTCTTCCGTCTACGCAGACACTATACCAAGAGTGTTCTCAGTATCGGTATGTCATCTTTCTTCGCTAATAGTTGCGCTTGTCTTGTCGTTTTGCTTATCAATAATGGCTTGAAGAGTTATGGCGGCGACTTGTATATAGGTGCATATGGAATCAGTAACCGTATAGTGATGATTTTTGCTATGGTGGTCATGGGTCTTAACCAGGGCGCTCAGCCTATCATCAGTTATAATTATGGCGCAGGTTACTATGAGCGCTTCTTGAAAACCTATAAGTTAGGTGCTCTAGTAGCCACTGGCATAACTTGTTGCGCATTCGTTGTAGGTGAATTCTTCCCAAGGTCGGTGGTGAGCTTGTTTACTACAGATGGGGATCTAATAGATTATTCTTGCCGAGCTCTCCGCTTTATGGTGTGCGTATTCCCGTTGGTTGGCTTCCAGATGATGTCTGTCGGCTTCTTCACCGCTATCGGTAAGGCTAAGAAGTCTATCTTCTTGTCCTTGACGCGCCAGCTTGTGTTCTTGGTTCCTTTGCTGACTTTCCTCCCTATGTGGTTTGGTACTGATGGCGTATGGATGAGTATGCCTATAAGTGATTTGCTGTCGGTATTGACCTCAAGTACAATGGTCTACCTTCAGTTGCGTCAGTTCCGTTTGCATCCTGAATCTCTTAAACCTACAGTCTGATGCGTTATATCTTGCTCTTGGGTGGAAATCTTGGGAATGTCGAAAAGACTATGCGCGATGCCATAAAGCGTATCGCGCTGCTAGGTGATGTGCCGTTGGTTTCGTCTGTATATGAATCTGAGCCATGGGGATTTGAGGCTGAGAATTTGTTCAAGAATATGGCTGTCGAACTGGATACCGACCTTGAGCCTCTCTCTCTCTTGGACGAACTGCAAAGGATTGAGCGCGAGATGGGGCGTAGGCACAAAACAGTAAATCGTCAGTATCAGTCGCGTACCATTGATATTGATATTCTTCTTTGTGACTGTAGGGTAGTGGATGTCGAGCGCCTTGCCATTCCTCATAAGCTTATGCACTTGCGTAGATTTGCCCTTGAGCCTGTTGCTGAATATTGGGCTGATTGGCAGCACCCTCTTTTGAATAAAACAATAGCTGAATTGTTGGAACAGTTGCAATAAAACAATACCTTTGGGAAATAACTTAATGTTCCTGATCGTATGAAGAATCTTATTGAACATATCCGCGAGGCTTTGTCTAATCGTCCTTATTCTTGTACCCCAGCGGGACTATATACTGCCGAAACTCTCTACGCTGGGTTTAAGGCTGATGACGCTTCTACTCATTCTACATATTTCGATATCCAGGTCTATGACCATTATATAAATACTGGCAAGGGACGTGCCGAGGAAGAGGAGGAGGCTTTGGCTCGTGTTCTCCACGACCATTCTGTCTATCAGTATCTATGCGATTTTCTTGATAAGTATGACAAGCGTAAGGTTGTCGGCATAATGGGTGGCCACGGTATCTTGCGTACTAGTAAGGATTACCGCGAGGTAACTCTCCTCGCTAAGCACCTCACTGAGTCTGGCAGCCTCATGATAAGTGGCGGCGGACCGGGCGCTATGGAGGCTACTCATCTTGGGGCTCTTCTCGCTGGTTATCCGGATAGCGCCGTAGATGAGGCTATTGAGATTTTATCGGAGGCTCCTGGTTTTAAGGACGAGAAGTGGCTTGCTACGGCTTTTAAGGTCATAGAGCGCTTCCCTCAGTCTCAGTATCAGAGTATAAGTATCCCTACTTGGCTTTATGGTCACGAGCCTTCTACTCCTTTCGCAACTTATATCGCTAAATTGTTCGATAATAGTATTCGTGAGGATGCTATACTTACTTTCGCCTATGGCGGCATCGTCTATACTCCTGGTAGCGCTGGTACTACTCAGGAGATTTTCCAGGAAATTACGCAGAATCACTATCTCAGCTATGGCTTCAGTAGCCCTATGATATTTATGGGCAAGGATTTCTGGACTAATGAAATGCCTATGTATACTCTTCTGGATTCTCTGGTACAGAGGGGTAAGTATAAGAATCTCCTCCTTACTCTTTCTGATGATATCAGTGAAATAGAGAGGGTATTGGTGGATTTCCGTAATCAGGAATAATACATTTACTTTATAATCTATCTATAACAATCTAATGTTTATGAAATTTTCATTCCTATTGCTCTGCTTTTTGTGCCTTTTTTCTACGGCTAAGGCAGATTACAGCATCATCTATTCTGAACTGACGTCAACGGAAGCAAGTGTAAAGGGCGTTACTGGTACTCCTACTGGTGTCGTTGCTATACCTCAGACTGTAACTATTGACGGCAAGGAGTATACTGTTACCAAAATAGAGGGTAGTTCGTTTAAGAATTGTGACCAAATCACAGGATTTATTCTTCCTGATAATATTTCTATTATTGGTGGTAGCGCATTTGCTTACTGTACTGCTCTCAAAAGTGTCAATATCCCTACTTCTCTCGAGGCTCTTGCTGGTACTTTGTTCGATAATTGTTCTTCTTTGGAGTCTATAGAGATACCTGCTAATATTCTGCGAATCAATGACAAGGCTTTCAATAATTGCTTTAATCTTAAAAATGTCGTTGTCCAAAATCCAGTACCTCCACAACTCTATTCTTCTGCTTTCAATGGCTGCCACACTAATATGAGGGTCTATGTCTTGCCTTCTGCTCTTGAAGCCTATAAGGGTGATTCTTCGTGGAACTCGTTGTCTTTGAATTCTCTCTTCGTTGTCAATGGGTTGAATAGTATCGAGAACGGTATAGTGACGGCTGATAAAATAGGCTATACTCCTGGTTCTTCTGCCGTGTTCAGAATTGTGCCCGACCAGAATTTTAAATTGGGTAATGTCATAATCAATGGCACAAATTTTACTTCGCAAGTCAATAGCGGCGAACTTGTATATGCGAATGTCACAAAGGACTTGACCATTAGTGTTACTTTCGAAGCAACTGAGCCTCTTTTTGTTTATACAGAACTGACTGGCAATACTGTTAGCATAGCTCGTAACCCTAATGTTACGCTCGAGGGCGAGGTCGTTATCCCATCTACGGTTTCTATCGGTGGTGTCTTGTACACCGTGACCACTCTCGCTAATGCGTCTTTCAGGTCTTGCACTGAAATAACATCGGTTGTAATTCCTTCAACGGTAACTAGGATTGAGGGTTCTTCTTTCAAGGGGTGTAGTAAGTTGTCAAGTGTATCTCTACCTTCAAGTGTTACTGTTATCGGTGGTAATGGTTTTGATGGTTGTACATCTCTTGTGTCTGTTTCTCTCCCTGACAATCTCGAGGCTCTTGCTGGTTATCTCTTTAATGGCTGTACTTCTCTTAAGGATGTAAAATTGCCTGCTAATCTAGACCGAATTAATGAATATGCTTTCAATGGTTGCTCTTCTCTCACAAACATCGTATTCCCTAAGTCTCTCAGGACAATTAATGCTAATGTATTCTCTGGGTGTATAGCTTTGGTAGATGTGACTTGTCACGCAACGACTCCTCCCACGGTTTCTCAGTCTTCTTTCTACTCTTATAATAAGACAGCCCTCCATGTGTCAAGTTCTGCTCTTGATGCCTATGCGGGTCATGCTGTTTGGAGTCAGTTTATTATGGGCTATACAACTCCTATCTATAATATTAAGGCTGATGCTCCTGTGTCTGGTAAAATATACAATCTCTCGGGTCAGGAGGTGGATGATACATATCGTGGTGTCGTTATCATAAATGGTCGTAAGTACATAAGGCGCTAGCTCGACCTCAGCGCTGGATATATATAGAATCTCACCAAATGGCTCCCTGCCGTTTGGTGAGATTTTTTTTGTCTACACGTTCTAATTTTTGTATGCCGATAGCCCATAATTTATGTGTCTGTATTATGCGCAAATTAAAAAAACTGCGAGTAACAAGGGACTTCCCTTATACTAGCGACTGACTTCCCTATGCCTTTCCTATATGTTGCAAACTTCTCTTCGCTCCGTGACTGGCAGCCTCTGACTGACTCCTTTTCTCTTTCTTTTTTGGTAAAAATTGCAAATTTTCTCACAAATCATTTGGAAGTATCAAAATTGTCTATACCTTTGCAGTGTACTACTTAGGTAGAACACAATAACAAAGAACTTAAACCTTAACATATAGATATTATGAAGAAATTTCTATTGACAGTATTGGCAGTGATCGTGGGAGGCATCATCCTCTCTTTATTGCCTTTCTTTATTATGGCTGGTGTAGCTGCCTCTATGGGCGACGATACAGTGAAAGTAAAAGAGAATTCAGCTCTCGTATATAACCTTGAAACGGCTGTCACAGACGTTGAGAGTAACGACCCTATGGCAGTCTTAGCTAATAAACTTAATGGCGTTGATGGCCCTTCCATAGCTCTCAGAACCCTCTTGGATAATATCGACAAGGCAGTGGTCGATGACAATATTAAGTGTATTGTTCTCGAAGGCTCTGCTTCTGGCGCAGCAGCTGCTAGCGTACGTGAGATTCGCGACCACCTTAATGCTTTTAAGCAGTCGGGTAAGCCTATCTACTATTTCGCTAACAGCATCGAGCAGTCGGCTCTCTACATCGGTAGCGTCGCAGATAAGATCTATGTCGCTCCTGAAGGTAACGTCGCTCTCTATGGCGCCTACACAGTACAACCTTACTTTAAGGACTTCCTCGATAAGTTCAATATCGATGTCCAGATTATACGTCATGGTAAATTTAAGTCTGCCGTTGAACCTTATATGCTCAATGGCATGAGTGAGGCTTCTCGCCTCCAGTCTCAGCGCTATGTCGATGGTATGTGGAATACTGTCCGCGCTGATATCGCTTCTTCTCGTGGTATCGACGAGAAGGTCCTCGACCAGTTCGTGGAGGATATGAATTATGCCGACACAAAGATCGCTAAGGCTGTCGGTATCGTCGACGATTGTATCTATCGCGACCAGTTCCTCGATATCCTTAAGGAGGCTCTCAATGTTGATAAGTCTAAGGATATCAATAAGGTGGCTATGACTAGCTACGCTAAGGCTCCTGTCTACCGCCCTGAAAAGACTTTCGCTACTCGTAAAATCGCTCTCATCACAGCTTCTGGCGAAATTTTCGATGGCTCTAATAAGTCTGATGACCAGAATATCTATGGCGACGATCTCGCTGCTGCTATCCGTGAGGCTCGCAATGATGAGTCTATCGAGGCTATCGTAATGCGTGTCAATTCTCCTGGCGGTTCTGCTATGGCTTCTGATATCATCTGGCGCGAGGTTAAACTCGCTTCTGAAGCTAAGCCTTTCATCGTCTCAATGGGTCAGTACGCTGCTTCTGGCGGATATTATATCTCTTGCGCTGCTGATTATATCTTCGCTCAGCCTAATACTCTCACCGGTTCTATCGGCGTATTCGGTATGATTCCTTGCGTAAAACGCGCCGCTGATAAGTTTGGCGTTCATTTCGATGGCGTATCTAGCCACAGCGAAATGGTTCCTTCTTATATCAGCCCTCTGTCTGAAAGGCAAAAGGCTTACTTCCAGCGCTCTGTCGAAAAGACTTATGATACTTTCACTTCTCGCTGCGCCGATGGACGTAATTGCTCGCAGGAGCATATCGATAGCATAGGTCAGGGTCGCGTATGGATCGGTTCTGATGCTATCAATATTGGTCTTGTAGACCAGCTTGGTTCTCTTGACGATGCTATCGCTATGGCTAAGTCTAAGGTGGGTATCGAAGGCGAGGCTAATGTGGTTACTCTCCCTGAACCTCAGGATCCAATGACTAAGATGCTCCGTCAGATGGGTATGGAGACTAAGGCTACTATCGGTAAAATGGTGTTCGGCGAAACTTATGAATACGTCAACCGCGCTCAGAACCTTATGGATAAACCAACTATCCAGGCTCGTATCGAGGAGGATCTCGTAATAGGATTCTAATTCTTAAATAATCATAAACGGAGGACTTGTTTCTAAGTCCTCCATTGTACAAACACTTTCATAACATAATCAAAACATTATAATCATGAATAAATTTACGTCATTTAAATCCCTTTGGGTAGGTGGTGTCTCTCTAATCGCTGCTTTCGCTGCTTCAGCTTGTGTCATCGAGGTAAAAACTACTGGCGGATGCGTAGAGCCTTCAGGAGTTGTCGTTACCACTACTGGTACTCTCGCTCCATATAATGAACTGGATGTGTCGCATAGTGTTGCCGTTAAATTCGAGGTCGGCGGCGATTATAGCTACAGATTGACGGGCGATAGCGCTATCGTTAGCGCTTATGAGGTTAAATTGAAGGGCGAAGAAGTTTCCGTAGGTCTTAAGAATCTTATTTCTATTACTAAGGGATTCGGTATTACTCCTAAGGTGGAACTTACTCTTGTAGTCCCAGATTATGACGCTTTCAATACGCTAAGCGTAGATTTGTCTGGTGATTCTCAGATAGATATCCCTGCTTTCAAGATGCAGTCTCTCGAAATTGACGCTTCTGGCGCTTCTCATGCTAATATCTATGGCGTTGCTATCGCTTCTCTCTTGGATATCGACTGCTCGGGCGCTTCTCAGGTTCATACTAATGATATTCAGGCGTCTGAAATCAATGTAGATTGCTCTGGCGCATCTAATACTTTCCTCTCAGGTACAACTCTTAAGCTGACTTCCGACTGTTCTGGCGCTTCTAGGGTTAGCGCTACCGATCTCGTCGTTAAGGAGTATGCTAGAATAGAGTGCTCTGGCGCTTCTTCAACTGGAACGGGTGATCTCACTGGCGTAACTGCTGAATTCGATGCTAGCGGCGTTTCGAATATTACCTATAGAGGCGAACCTGATATCAAGAGCATCGAGTCTTCTGGAATGTCTCATATCAGTAAGTAGTAACTTTCACTTTGTAAGTGCTTTTCTCACATAACATAGACATATGTCCATGATGGTAAAAGAGGTTTAAGGAAATGTGGCTTTATCAGTCACGCATTTTATGAAAGGCGCCGCGACGTGATGGCGTGGCGCCTCCTTTTTGCCTCTTTCAGACCCTGTTTTGTTCTATATCCACGAAAAAGTGTAAGCAAATCAACTTTTTTCACTTTGTCAACTTGTATATTTAGTACCATTTTTGGCTTCTAAATCTGTCTGTAGTTGATGTCCAACTTTCAAATCGTAAGCATATTTTGATATTGAATTTCAAGCTATTTCTGTTAAATATTACACACATATAAAAATGTAGTGTCATAATTAACAACATATCAAAATAGTATATATATTTGCAATGTCAATCAATGACAAAATTATAACCAAGTTCAACAATAAACACTTAAGGCTATGAAAACTGTAAGCATTAAAGCGTTGATGAGCATTTTTGCTCTCGCAACAACAATATCTTTCGCTAACGCAGCTGACGTTAACGAGAAGCATACATATAATAATGATACTGTCGAGAACGGTAAGATCGTAGTTCGTGAGGTATGTTCTGAGGAGAATGGTCTCCTCTCTTTGGTGAGCCGCGCTGAAATGGAGTACACTGAGGACGGTCGCCTCGCTGTTAAGCGCGATTACGCTTGGAACGCTGTCTCTTCAGAGTGGACTTTCGTTCGCAGCGTGTCTTATACATACGAGGATAATTCATATACTATTACTCTCACAGATTCTAAGGGTAATACTAAGGTTATCCAGCAGGGTAAGTAATCCTGAGTAATAAAGGAACATCAGAATTTTCTTTCGCAATATTTATAGAGGTTTTAAAAGCAGCTACGTCGTGTAGACGTAGCTGCTTTTTTCTCTCAAAGTTTTGCACTGCACCTAAAATATTACCACCTTTGCGCACTTATAATAGTAATATACAATGGACAATCAGACAATCATTTGGGCTACCGTCATCATCGCTGCTATCGCAGTTCTTGGTCGTGTAGCTATCAATTTCCAGAAGAAGGGCTCTATAAATTGGTATAAGCTTCTATTGCTTGCCGTAGCTATAGTGGCTTCTTTAGTGGGTTATGTAAATGTCGACCCTCAGCGTGTCATCGACTCTTGGCGCGGAGAGGCTTCTCTGGCTGAGTCTCATCATAGAAATATAGCTGGCCGTACGCCTGGCGCTGATATCCCTTGCTTCGGTAAGGCCTACGCAGATAATAGTGGCGCTTATTGCGCCCCCGTAGCTGATTCTCTCTCTCGTACAGATTATTATGTCATTAAGGATATGTCTGTCGTGGACGCGACTGAACGTGATGTGGAGGTGTCTGAGGATAACCGCGAACGTATCAAGCGTAAGACTACTATGTTCGAGGTGACTAAGAATCCTAAGGATAATGCCGAGAAGTATCTCCCTCTCTATAAACTTTCTCTTACTTCTGGCTATAAGATTCTCGCAGCTATAGATGAACGTGATGTAAACGACCCTAAGTCGCTGCCGGTAGCTCGAATTGCCGACTCTTCTGATCGTCTGATGTCTATCGCATCTAAATTGGATACTGCTCTTATCGCTGATTCTTATCTTATTTGTTTCAATACTCAGGAATATTCTAATAACCAGACTAATTATCTGATCTATCGCGCCATCGCCGGACTCCTTTTTGCCATCGTCAGCGTGTTGGTTCTGATGGCTATCAAGCGTTTTTCTAAGGGGTAATCCCTATAAACTGCCTTGTTTTAGAAACAAATAGCGTATTATTGCGTATACTTGCCTCAAAGATGACAAGTAATGCAGAATACAGACATAATGGTAATCGCTATTGATGGTCACTCTTCTTGTGGTAAGAGCACGGTGGCCAAGGAATTGGCAAAGAAACTTCATATAGCTTACGTCGATACTGGCGCTATGTATCGTTCGGTCACATTGTATGCCCTCCGTAATGGTTTTATCAAGGATGGCCAGTGCGACGTGCCTGCACTCGAGAATGCTTTTGATAATATCAAGATCACTTTCGATTTCAATGCCGAGACAGGTACAAATTGTACTTTCCTTAATGGTGAGAATGTTGAGTCTGAAATTCGCGGACTCGAAGTGAGCAGTAACGTCAGTATGATTAGTGCTATCCCTCAGGTGCGCCACCGTCTCGTCGACTGGCAGCGCCAGATGGGCAAGGAGAAGTCTCTTGTTATGGATGGCAGAGACATAGGTACTGTCGTTTTTCCTGATGCTCAGATAAAGATTTTTATGACCGCCTCTGATGAGGTGCGCGCTCAACGCCGATATGACGAACTTAAAGGCAAGGGACAGGAGGCTTCCTACGAGGAGGTGCTCTTTAATGTCCGTGAACGCGACCGCATAGATAGTACCCGTGCAGAGAGCCCGCTCCGTAAGGCTGATGACGCCGTATTGCTGGATAATAGTAATATGACCCGCGAGGAGCAGTTCCAATGGATACTCGATTTGATAGACACAAAAACTAAGAAATAGTAGTCCAACCCATTTATTGTGAGTTGATATGAGAATTGTGATTGATAATGGTTCAGGTTTTTGCTTCGGCGTTCGTCGCGCCATTGCAACACTAGAGCAAGAGCTGCGCCGTAAAGGTAGCATTCATTGTGTGGGCGATATCGTACATAATGAACGCGAAATAGAACGTTTGCAGAAATTGGGCCTCAAGATTATCGATAATGATGGCCTGGCTAACTTGAAGAATGCAAGCGTACTGTTCCGCGCCCATGGCGAACCTCCAGCTTCTTACGCTGTGGTCGAAAAAAACAATCTCAAGCTTATTGACGCAACTTGCCCTGTTGTCCTTAAACTTCAGCAGAGCATACGCCTCGCATGGCAGAAACAAAAGAAACTCGGTGGCCAGGTCGTCCTTTTCGGTAAAAAGGGTCACGCCGAGGTAATAGGTCTTATGGGTCAGACTGATAATGAGTGTATTCTTGTAGAGGATGAATCTCAGATTGATCAGATCGATCCTGATAAGCCTTGCGTAGTATTCGCACAGACAACAAAGGATCCTCAGCAGTATATGGAACTCCTTAAGAAGATTCAGGCACGGACTTCCATAAAAATCGAGGCTCATAATAGTATTTGCCGCCAGATGGCCGACCGCGCCGAGCAGCTCAAGAGCTTTGCCCTCCAGTATGATACTATACTCTTCGTGGGTGGCGCCAAGAGCTCTAACTCTAAGGTGCTCTATGCTATCTGCAAGGAAATCAACCCTTCTAGCTATTTCCTTACCTCAGAGGAGGAACTGGATAAGGCTTGGTTCGACTCTAAGCCAGAGTCTATCGGTATCTTCGGCGCAACATCAACTCCTCTGTGGCTTATGGAGCGCGTGAAGACTCGTTGCATAGATCTTTTGAATATTAAGGTAAAGTCTAAATAAATTCCCCCTATGGAGAAGTTTTTGGGAGTTCTCATTACTATTCTGCTCATAATCTATGTGCTGAAGTTCATCGGGCGCCTCATATTCCCATGGCTCCTTAAGCGCTTCGCTAATAAGATGCAGCAACGGGCCAACGAACAGTTCTCTTCTATGTTCGGCGGGCAGTATGCCGACCAGAATCAGGAATATTATCAGAGTCAGGATGACGGCGAACCTCATATTACTATTACTCGCCCTAATACCCAAAAAGAAAAACCGTCAAGCTACTCTGAACTTGACGGTCAATACGTGGATTACGAGGAGGTGAAGTAAAGTTAGTGTTTGCGAATCGTTGAGAACAACCTCTCGTAATGTATCTAGCTTTTTGTTGTGTGTTACAATTTCTTGACATTGCAAAGGTGATGAAAATGTGCTAAAACCATTTTACTCTATGTATCAAAGGTTTCCAAATTAGTATCATTATCCATTTTTTTGTCGTTTTTATGTAACGTACAAGAAAAAATTACTATATTAGTGTATCATACTGAGCTGATTATACGTAAACGCGATAATTAATAACTATTAATTGCAATGTACATAGCTATCGCAGGAAATATAGGTTGCGGTCGTTCTAATCTTATCAAACTTATTCGAGAAAGATTGGGATGGTACACTTGTGATGATTCTAAAGACCAGAATCCTTATATCACGGATTTCACCAACAATGTCTATCGTTGGGCTTTCAGTAGCCAATTGTGGTACCTCGGTCAGCATTATCGCGAGACTCAACACCTCCTATGGCACGATGGGGTGGTGGTCCAGCCTCGTACAATGATGGAGGATATGTATATATATGCCTATAGCTTGTACGCTATGGGGGCTATGGACGAGCGCGACTTTGAAACATATACCAGGGTATATGAGAATTACCATAATTCCGTCCCTCAGCCCGACCTCCTCTTGTATCTCCGAGCATCTGTCCCAACTCTGCTGGAACGTATACTCAATGGTCAGAATAAATATGAGTCTAACCTCGATTCTACATATATATTACGTCTCAATGAGAGATACGAGGAGTGGATTCAAAACTATAAGGGCGAAGTGTTGGTGATTGACGTTGATAGCCGTACTTGCTTTCAGGACGAAACAAATATAGAGGCTTTGCTTACAGTCCTTAAGAATGTGGCCAAGGAACACGAAAAAACAAAACTGAACCCAAGATAATCGCGTTAACTTACTAAAAGTCAACGTGTAACTACTAATATGTGAAATAAAACTAAAATAACGTAATACTACTAACCTATGTGAAACCTTTTCTTCTTCTTTAAGGTACAAGACAACATACATTTGAGATATGAAGTCTCAACCTAATAAATGAAATGAGGATTCATAAAACAAACTAGAACGAACATGAAAAAGAACGTATTGATCAAGTGTTTGGTAATTGTAGGCCTCGTGCTAACAGTGTCTAACTTCGCTAAGGCGCAGATGGCACAGTTCCAGGCTCTTTACATTTACAACTTCGCTAAGAATATCAACTGGCCTGCAGAGGATGCTCAGAAGGAGCTTGTCGTTACTGTAATCGGTGATAACGAGTTGGTAGGCGAGCTTTCTAAGTTGGCTCAGACTAAGAAGATTGGTGCTCGTAAAGTAGTCGTTAAGGAATCTGCTACTGTAAATGGCTTGGCTAAGAGCGATATCATCTATCTCGGTGAGAGCAAGAGCTCTAACATCGCTACATTGGTGTCAAACCAGAAGGGCAACAAGACTTTGATTGTTAGCGGTAAGAAAGGTCATTGTGCAAGCGGTGCCGGTGTGTCATTCGTAATGAACGGCGCTAAGCTTGGCTTCGAAATTTCTAACAACAATATTTCAACCGCTGGCTTGCAGGTTTCAAAGAAACTTTTGGACCTCGGCACAGAGGTTAACTAATGAACGGCTGCGCGCCCATTAGATTACACTGAGAAATAGAATTTACACTAGAGATTGTAGCCTTCGTACTACAAAAGCAACGCTAGATTTTGGAACGGTTGATGTGTATGTATCATCGGCTTTGACTATCGCGCGCTCTGATGTTGGTAAGGCAGAGCATTACACTAAGGGATAAATCCTGAATCTTATCGTTCGTATTACTCCTGGGTATTCTTCTCTTCAGAAGTTCCCCTCAGGGAGTCGTCGACACCTTCGTCCCTCATAAGTGTATATGTCTCATCCAAAATATTATCCGCCTTCGTTTATTAACGATAGGGCTTGAGTCTTAACGCGAATAAGATGTCTAATATCATTAGCGATTAATACCATACCTTGGAGGGGGTAACCTCCAACCAACCTAATAACCTTCATTTTTAACCCCGCAGTCTGAGAAAGACGGCGGGGTTTTCTTTATTGTCTCTACTGCTAATCTTGCCCCCCCCCCTCAATAGCTCCCAAAATAAAAAACTGCGAGCAACAAGGACCTTCTCCGTATATAGCAACTACCTAGACCGAGTGCAGACATAGCCCTCAAAAACAGTAACTCTTCACTTGATGTAAGACCCTGTGTCCGCACTTTATTGAAATTGCCACGCCTCTCAAACTATTTTTTGCACTTTTTTAACCCGATAAATACCGATTTATTCAAAAATTCCTTACCTTTGCAACCCGAAAAAGTGCGATTAATGAGCGTATTAAGTACTTATGATATAGCTTATAAGAATCTGGCTAATGGCGACCATGAGCTTCAATTCACTGTGAATCAGGAGTTTTTTGACGCTATTGAAGGCGATCTTATATTGGGTGGCGACCTAAAGGCCGATGTCCAGCTCCATAAGACAGAACAAATGCTCCAATTGCATTTCGACATCAATGGTACTATCCGAGCAATATGCGATGTGTGCCTCGATGAGTTCAATTATCCTATAGAGGATGCCGAAGGAGATGTAGTAGTTAAATTCGGCGACCATAACGAGGAACTCTCTGAGGAGCTTTACATGATCGATGAGGCAGAGGAGGTTATAAATGTCGCTCAGTGGATATATGAGTTCATCGCAGTAGAACTTCCTATCAAGATGGTTCATCCGGAAGATGAAAATGGTAATCCAACTTGTAACCCTGAGATGCTCGCTAAAGTAAACGAGTATATGGCAGATAACCAGGAAAAAGCCAAAGATGACGACGATATCGATCCTAGATGGGCTGCATTGAAGGATTTGATGGGTAAGGATTAAAATTGATATAACAACTCGCAAGAGTATTATATAAGTAGTTTATTAACAATTTAAGTTTAATTGCGAAATGGCACATCCTAAACGAAACCATTCGAAGACACGTACTGCAAAGCGTCGTACACACTACAAGGCAGTAGCACCTACTCTCGGTGTTTGCCAGAATTGTGGCGCAACAATCAAGTTGCACACTGTATGTGGTGAGTGTGGTTACTACCGCGGTAAGTTGGCTATCGAGAAGGACGCTGAGTAATCAGTTACATCAGTTCCTTAGTGTTGCCGTTTGAAACGTCTGTTTCAGTTTCGTGCAACGGTTTTGCCCTCGCAGATGCTTGTCCTTCGGGATGGCTCTACGAGGGCAAAAACTGTATTTAAGGGCTGCAATGCCTCGCCTCGCTCAGGGTGATATTGTTTTTTCAGGGATTGTTTATAACTTGCACGTCTAAACTATGAGGAGTATGAATAAGGAAAAGGAATATATGCGCGAGGCTATCGCCCTCGCAACAGCTAATGTGGATAACGGAGGGGGGCCTTTCGGCGCCGTCATCGTTAAGGATGGTGTCATCGTCGGTCGCGGTGTAAACCGAGTGACTGCTAATAACGACCCTACCGCTCACGCAGAGGTGTCGGCTATTCGCGACGCTACTAAGAATCTAAATACGTTCGACCTCCACGGGTGCGAGATATATACTTCGTGCGAACCTTGCCCTATGTGCCTCGGCGCAATATATTGGGCTCGCATCAAACATATATATTATGGCAATACCCAAAAGGAGGCCGCTGATATAGATTTCGACGATAGCTTCATTTATAAGGAGATAGAGAAGGGTATAGGTAATCGTACTATACCGGAAACCCACTTGCTGGGCGAGGAGGCTATCGATACTTTTAATCGTTGGAGAGATAAAGCAGACAAAATAGAATATTAATGACGAAGAAAGAAGAAGTTGTAGAGGAGATGGAGAAGGTAGTCCTCGTAGCTGTTAAAACACCGGATGTTACTCAGCAGCAGGTGAATGACTATCTCGACGAATTGGCTTTCCTTGCCGAGACGGCAGGCGCTAGGGCCGTCGAACGTTTTACTCAGAACCTTCAGACCCCGGATTCTCGTACCTACGTGGGTACAGGCCGCTTGGAGGATATTCGTGTATATCTTGAGGAGAATGAAATAGGTATAATCATAGTGGATGACGAACTCACTCCTTCTCAGCAGAAGAACCTAGAGCAGGCTCTTCACTGTGAGGTGCTCGACCGTACATCTCTGATTCTCGACATTTTTGCTAGTCGAGCTAGAACAGCACACGCTAAAACGCAGGTGGAATTGGCTCAGTACCAATACCTCTTGCCTCGCCTTACCCGAATGTGGACCCACCTCGACCGCCAGAAGGGTGGTATCGGTATGCGTGGTACTGGTGAGAAACAGATTGAGACGGATAGGCGCATCGTCCTCGATAAGATTTCAGCACTGAAGGAGGAACTTAAGCATATCGATAGGCAGATGAATACCCAGAGGCAGAACCGAGGTAAGATGGTTCGCGTAGCCTTGGTAGGGTATACTAATGTCGGTAAGTCTACTTTGATGAATGCTATCTCTAAAACTAATGTGTTCGCAGAGAATAAGCTTTTCGCAACGCTCGATACTACCGTAAGAAAGGTTGTCATCGGTAACCTTCCTTTCCTTATGGCCGACACAGTAGGGTTCATCCGTAAACTTCCTCATAATTTGGTGGAGAGTTTTAAGTCTACTCTCGATGAGGTTAGAGAGGCCGACTTGCTCTTGCATGTTGTGGATATCTCTCACCCGGCTTTTGAGTCGCAGATTGAGGTCGTAAACCGTACTATCCACGAACTGGATAATACGGAGAAGCCAACCATCATTATTTTTAATAAGGTGGATGCTTTTACTTATCAGCAGAAGGATGAGGATGATCTGACCCCTAAGAAAAGGGAGAATTACTCGCTGGACGATCTTAAGGCGACTTGGATGGCAAAGGGCGCTCAGTGTGTATTTATCTCTGCCAGAGAGAAAACCAACTTCGAGGAACTGCGACGTGTGGTCTATACTGAGGTCAAGAAGATTCATGTACAGCGCTTCCCATATAACGATTTTCTGTACGACGACGAACTGGAAAACATCACAAAGGATGTAGAGTAGATTTTTTGCTTTATAAATAGATATGCAAAAATATTGTCTAACTTTGCACCGCTTACTATGCACCAATATAATTAAATGGCACAAAAAACTACTGAGACATACGATCTCGTAATCGTGGAGTCCCCTGCCAAGGCAAAGACCATCGAGGGATTTTTAGGCAAGGGGTTTGTCGTAAAGTCTAGTTTCGGCCATATCCGAGATTTGAAAAAATCAAATCAGGGTATTGATATCGAACACGACTACGAGCCTCAATACGAGATACCATCCGATAAGCATGCCGTTGTCGCTGAACTCAAGAAATTGTCGAAAGCAGCACAGACAGTATGGCTCGCATCCGATGAGGACCGCGAGGGGGAGGCTATTTCTTGGCACTTGGCAGAGGTGTTGGGATTGGATGTGGCAACCACTAAACGTATCGTCTTCCACGAAATTACCAAGACGGCTATTACAGAGGCGATCAAAAGTCCTCGTACCATAGATATGAATCTGGTGGACGCACAGCAGGCACGTCGTGTTCTCGACCGCCTAGTGGGTTTTGAGTTGTCCCCAGTATTGTGGCGTAAGATTAAGCCTTCTCTATCCGCAGGACGTGTGCAGAGCGTAGCTTTACGAGTGCTGGTCGAGAGAGAACGAGAGATTTTCGCTTTCCAGGCGTCTTCTAGCTATCAGACAGTAGCCAATTTCCAGTTGGCAGGTACTAAGTCTGTTCTTAAGGCTGAATTGAACAAGAGGTTCGCGACTCAGGCTGAAGCTCAGTCGTTCCTCGAGAAGTGTGTAGGAAAGTCTTTCTCTGTTGACGCAGTGGAGACTAAACCGACTACCCGTACCCCAGCACCTCCTTTCACTACGTCTACTTTGCAACAGGAGGCTAGCCGTAAGTTGGGTTTTTCTGTCTCTCGAACAATGAGCGTTGCTCAGAGATTGTATGAGGCTGGTTACATTACTTATATGCGTACCGATTCGGTTAATCTCGCTGCTGCGGCAATTAATCAGATTTCTGAGTATGTAACCAACGAGCTCGGCAAGAATTATCTCCACGTTCGTCATTATAAAACTAAATCTAAGGGCGCTCAGGAGGCTCACGAGGCAATTCGCCCTACTTATATAAGTAAGAAGTCTCTCCCTGATGCTGAGAATGACGAGCAGCGTCTCTATCAGCTCATCTGGCAGCGAGCAGTAGCATCTCAGATGCAGGACGCAAAATTTGAGCGTACTAATATTAAGATTGATGCTTCTGATTCTGAATATTTTACATCTACAGCTGAAGTTTTGCTATTCGATGGCTTTATGAAGGTCTATATGGAGAGCACTGATGATGAGGATGAGGAGAGTCAGGTGGCTAAATTGCCTTCGGTCGCAGTCGGACAGTCTCTGGAGACTGTGGATATGACTAGCCGTGAGCGCTGGCAGCAGCATCCTCCAAGATATAATGAGGCTACTCTCGTACGTAAACTGGAGGAGTTGGGTATCGGTCGCCCTTCAACATACGCGCCAACAATCTCTACTATTCAGCAGCGTGGTTACGTGGTGCGCGAGAATCGTGATGGCGAAAAACGCGCATATACTATGCTTTCGCTTTCTAAGGGTAAGGTTTCTGTAGCAAAGAAGACGGAGATTTATGGAGCAGAGAAGAGTAAGTTGTTCCCTACCGATATAGGTATGTTGGTGAATGACTTCCTTATCGAACATTTCGCAAATATTGTTAGCTACGATTTTACAGCTAAGGTAGAGGAGCAGTTCGATGATATCGCTACTGGCGAACTCGGTTGGCAGCAGGTTATAGATGAGTTCTATAAGCCTTTCCATGTGGTAGTGGAGGATACAATGGAACATTCTGCTAAGAATACTGGCGAACGTTCTCTGGGTACTGACCCAGCTACAGGGAAACCTGTTATCGTTAGAGTCGGCCGTTTTGGACCTATGGCCCAGATTGGAAATAATGAGGATGAGGAGGATAAGCCAAAATTCGCATCTCTTAGAAAGGACCAGCATATTGAGACGATTACACTTGAGGAGGCTCTCAAGCTATTCGAACTTCCACGAAATCTTGGTCAGTTCGAGGGTAAGGATGTAGTTGTGGGTGTCGGTAAGTTCGGACCGTTTGTCCGTCACGATGGTAAGTTTGTTTCTCTTAAAAAGGGTGTTGATGACCCTTATACTATAGATCTTCCTACCGCAATTACTCGTATCGAGGATAAGCGTGTCTCTGACGCACAGAAACTTATCAAGGAGTTTGAGCAGGATGCACAGCTTAAAGTGCTCAACGGTCGATGGGGTCCATATATCGCTTATGGTAAGGAGAATGTCAGACTGCCAAAGGCAGTCAAGGCAGAGGATCTTACCTATGAGGAGTGTATGGAGTATGTCAACAAACAGGTAAAGACTACAGCAAAGCCCTCTTCTAAATCGTCTGCTAAGGCAGAAACAGAGGAAAAACCGAAAAAGAAGACAGCTTCAAAGACAGCGGCTAAGCCGACTGTAAAGGCAAAGGAGAAAGCAACAAAGAAATAATTAGTACAGCAAATCATATCAAGCGGCGTAACTGCTTGATAATAAGACAAAACAAAAATAGAGACATGATACACTGTAAAAAAAATACTCGTTTTGACGGGTTAAATTGTGTTATATTGCTCTTTTTTGTTTTAATTTGCAGTCTGAGAGGAAATTCCCTTTGGGCGCAAAGTGACATGACGATGTCACAAAATGCTACGGTTCCGTCGCTTTTAAATCCTGGAAGCGCAGGAAAAACGGGCACATACCAAGCAGTAGGTGCATTTAAAAAGCAGTGGGTAGGTATTAAAGGTGCCCCCCAGTCGTCTTTTCTAGGTATCAACGGCGAGGTGTCGTTCTTAAAGAGTTTCCACGGAGTAGGAGCCATTGTGACTCACGATGTTGAAGGGGCTCTGACAACAATGAACATAGCAGCCGACTATAGCTACCATATCGAGTTGAATAAGGGGTTGCTAGGATTGGGACTCAGGGTTGGAGTGCTGAATGCTGCATTTAAAGTCAGTGAATTAAGCACTTCCGTAGACGGATTGGAAGATGATTACCATCAGTCAAGTGATCCGTTACTTCAAGGCAGCGATGAAAGTGCTACGGTATTTGATGCCGGTTTAGGTGCTTTCTTTCAGTCATCAACGAGTTATCTAGGTCTTTCTTTATTGCATCTTACAGCTCCCAAAATGGAGATGAATAGTGGTGCAACGATTAAAAGAAGACCTTTGATGAATATAAGTGCAGGTCGTAAACTGCGAGAAAGTGCAACTCTAGGATTTGAGGCGCGCGCCAACTTGCTGACAGACTTCTCGTCAACCGAGATCGATGTCGCTCTTCTAGCAAATTTGAAGAGCAAAGTGACTGTGGGAGTGGGATATAGATTCCAAGATGCAGTTTTTTTTCAAGTTGGAGCGAACCTTTCAAGCGCTTTGTACGTAGGATATGACTATGATTTGTGTGTAACAGACTTTAGTGCACGCACATCAGGTAGTCACGAAATAGTTCTCGCCTATACTTTTAGTATAGATGTTGAACGAAGAAATAAAAGATATAAAAGCGTCAGGATATTGTAGCTAACAACTGTAATAGAATGACTTAAATATAAAATAGAATAAATTATCGGTACAATTGAGATATAAAGGTATATTATGAAGAATATATTAGTTTTATCTTTATCCCTTGTGGTGTTGCTTCTTACTGGCTGTGGTTCCAGTGATGGAGGTGAATTGATAGGAGTTCAGCGAAGCTCGGATTTCTTCGAGCCTAATCCTTATGGTATGCTGTTCATTGCTCAAGGTAGCTTTAATATGGGCCAGAATGAGCAGGACGTAGCGAACATCACAAATGCGCAGACTAAGACTGTGACAATCCGTTCTTTCTGGATGGATGAGACAGAGATTACAAATGCCGAGTACCGTCAGTTCGTATATTGGGTACGCGACTCTATCGCTCGCCGTATGATCGGTGAGGATGGTGAGGGATATATTATTACTGAGACATCTACAGGTGATGAGCCTTCAGATAATGGTTTCGGTGATAAGTTCCGTATCAACTGGGACCAGCCAATCGAGACATCAAACGAGGATATCCGTGCAATTCTTGAGGAGGGTGGTAATGGCGAGGATCCTTTGTACTATCGCGAGGCTGACCGCTTCATGGGTCGCCGCGAGTACGATACTCGTAAGTGGGTATACCAATATATGTGGATTGATCTCCAGCAGGCTGCAAAGAAGACTAACCGATATAATCTCGAGCGTAAGGAGTATGATGGTAAAGTTGTAAACAAGGATGGTGAGTGGAACGATATCACAGATCGTGGTTCTTTCATCGTACGTGATAAGGTTCTCGTATATCCTGATACACTTTGCTGGATTGCAGATTTCACATACTCTTATAATGAGCCTTGGACTAAGATGTATTTCTTCCACCCAGGTTTCGATAACTATCCTTGCGTAGGTGTTAGCTGGAAACAGGCAACAGCATTCTGTATCTGGCGTTCTAACTGGTTGAATCGTTCTCTCCAGTTGGATCACTTCCCTCTTGCAATGGACTACCGCCTCCCAACAGAGGCTGAATGGGAGTTCGCTGCTCGCGGTGGTATCAACGGCGGTGTTTACCCTTGGGGTGGTTACTATACACGTAATAACAGAGGTTGTTTCGTAGCTAACTTCAAGCCTCTTCGCGGTCGTTACGCTGATGACGGTGCAGCAGCTACAACAAATATCTGTTCGTATGCTCCAAACGACTACGGTTTGTTTGATATGGCTGGTAACGTAGCAGAATGGACCTCTAGTGCGTACGATGAGTCAAGCTATGCATATACACATGATTTCAACCCAACATATGAATATAATGCTCGTAACGATGAGGCACATGTTATGAAGCGTAAGGTGATTCGTGGTGGCTCATGGAAGGATATCGCATATTATATGCAGTGCGGTACTCGTACCTATGAGTATCAGGATTCGGCTACAAGCTACATTGGTTTCCGTTGTGTTCGTGACTATGTGGGCGAATAATTTTCACTAAGAAGTATATTAACAACAAGTTGTACAAAAAGAAATTTGAGGTAAAATGAGTATTACAGAATTTGTAACTAGTCCGGCTTACAAGAAGACTATGGCTTACGTTTACGGATTTGGTGCGGCCGTAGCTATTATCGGTGCACTCTTCAAAATCCTTCACTTGCCAGGTGCCAGTATCATGCTTATTGCAGGTTTGGGTGTAGAGGCTCTTATCTTTGCATTGTCTTCATTCGAGCCACCTCATGAGACTCCAGACTGGAGTTTGGTATACCCTGAGCTTATTGGTCTTGAGCCAGATCCAGATAAAGATATGCATGCTCACTCTCATGGTGGCGGCCGTTCATCAGCTGGAGTAAGTGGTGCAGCATCAGGCGTAGTTGGTGGCGGTAGTGAGTTGTCTGCTCTCCTTAGCGCTGGTGCAATCGAGCAGAAGACTATTGATGAACTTTCGCAAGGTGTAAAGAACTTGGCTGCTACAACATCGCAAATGGCTGACCTTTCAGATGCAGCTGTAGCAACAAAGTCTTACCTCAATGGAGTAAAGGTAGCTACTGACTCAATGAGCCAGATGACAGCAGTACAGGCGAATGTAGTAGACGCTAGCAAGAAGTTCAGCGATTCATATACTAAGTTTAATGATTCGTTTGCTGAGCAGGCTTCTCAGTCTCAGGTCATGACTTCAAATATTAAGGCTATGAATGATGCTTACGCTAAGCAGCTTCAAAGTGTTAATAGCCAGCTTGAGTCATCTAAGGGACTTGCTGATGGTATGTCTTCTATTACAGCTGAGATACAGGCTTCTATCGATGGCGTACGTCAGTACCGTGAGCAGATTGCTGGTTTGTCGAAGACAGTGACTGAACTCAATTCGATTTATGGTAATATGCTTAGCGTAGTTCGCAAGTAATATTTTTAGAGAAGAATTAGTAGTAATTACTAACTATAGGAGAACAACGAGATGAGTGGAGGTAACTGTCCCGAAACCCCTAGGCAGAAGATGATCGGCATGATGTACATGATGCTTACAGCGATGTTGGCATTGAATGTATCTGGCGACCTCTTGAATGCTTTCGATTTGGTGGATAAGAGCATTAAGTCTTCAACTAAGAATACTGAGGTTAAGAATAAGACTGCTTACGTTAATTTTGAGAATGCAAATGCTCAGAATCCAGCGAAGGTGGGTGAGGCTTACCAGACAGTAATGAAGGTTAAAGAAGCTGCAGACGAGCTCTGTGAGTATGTGCGCAATGTTAAGAATGACCTCATTCATCGCGCTGATGGTCCTGAGTTCAATGAGGATAATTATCAGTCGAAGAGTAACCAGGATATTGCAGCTACTGTAATGATGGTAGAAAATGGCGGTGCCAAGGGTGAGGAGCTTCGTACTAAGATCGGTGAGTATAAGGATTACCTTAAAGGTATAGCCGAAGGTAACGATATTTTGGTCGGTGCACTTGATGCTATGCTTGCGACGAAGGATACTGTAGATGCTGATAATGTAAAGGTTTCTTGGCAGAGCCAGAATTTCGAGCATATTCCATTGGCTGCTTCAATGGCGCTCTTGAGTAATATGCAGAGTACTGTTCGTAACGCAGAGGCTGACGTTGTTCAATACCTCTACAGCTCTATAGATAAGGCTTCATTTAAGTTTAATAAGATTGAGCCTTTGATTATTGCTAAGAGCAGTTATGTCCTCCAAGGTGGTTCGTATGAAGCAGACATTATGTTGGCTGCTTACGACGATACAATGGAGCCTATTGTTAAGGTTGCTGATAGTGAGTTGAGAGTTGAGGCGGGTCGTGGTAAGTATACTGTAGCTGCTTCGGCTGTTGGTCAGAAGAAATATACTGCAGATCTTTCAATTCCTGACCCTGTCACTGGTGATATGCTGCACTATAATGTAGTAGGTGAGTATGAGGTTGCTCAACCAATGGTTACTGTAGCACCAATTAAGATGAATGCTATGTACCGTGGTCTTGATAACCCACTTGAGATTTCTGCTCCAGGTATTTCTCCTAGTGACTTGAAGGTTTCTGCTACTGGTTGTACATTGACAAAGTCGGGTAATATTTATATTGCTCGTCCAAATAAGGATTCTAAGGAAGCTGTTATTACGGTTTCTGGTAGTGTGAATGGTAAGCCAATCCGTTTCCCTCAGAAGAATTTCCGTATCTACCGAGTTCCTAATCCTACTCCAAAGTTGCCTGGTACTAAGGGTAATAGAATTCCAAAGGCTCAGTTGACTTCAGTTAGTGGTCCTAGAGCTGAACTTGAGGATTTCGTATTTGATGTTAAGTTTGAAGTTGTTTCATTCGACCTCACTATGAAGCAGGGTGGTTTTGATGTAACGAAGTCTGTTAAGGGTTCTAAGTTCTCTGCAGAGCAGAAGCAGATGTTGCAGAAGATCAACCGTGGTCAGAAGTTGTGGATTGAGAACATTCAAGTTAAATTCCCTGATGGTAGTGTAAACAACTTGGGTACACTTTCATTAATTTGTGATTAGTATATACCGTAGATTACTTTATAACACGCAAGCAATATGAAGAAGTTATTGTTATTGGCAGTGATGGTTACGATTTCCGCGATGGTTATGGCTCAGTCGGTAACTCGTGAACCTGCACCATCACCAAGAAATGTTTCGGCACATGATCCAAATGTGTTCAAGGGGATTGATGGTCCTTATGAGAAACAGCATATAGCCAGCAAGAAATATATTCCTTATGTACATGTACGTGAGGCTGATGTAATGTGGTCAAAGACTGTTTGGCGACTTATTGACTTGCGTGAGAAGATAAATCTCCCATTGTATTACCCTACAAAGCCAATCGATGGTCGTCGTTCTTTGATGCAGGTTATTTTTGATGCGGTTAAATTAGGTGATTTGACTGCATACGATTCTGGTCAAGATGATGAGTTCGCTCAGCGTATTCCTTTTGAGAATGTTGTAGCTCTTCTAGGAGGTGGTACAACTGAGAGTACAGATGAAGATGGTAATCCTATTACTATTGATAACGAGGTTCGTCTTGATGAAGTTCAGCGTTTCCTTGTAAAGGAGGTATGGTGGTTTGATCGTAAGTATGGTCGTATGGATGTACGTATTATCGGTATCTGCCCAATCAGAGAGTCGGCTTCTACACAGGACGATGGAACTGTTCGTTATAAGTCTTCTTTGACTTTCTGGGTTTACTATCCAGAGCTCCGTCCATTCTTGAGCGAGCAGGAAGTTTATAATACTCGTAATGATTCCCAGCGTCAGTCATTTGACGACCTTATGGCGCAGCGTCGTTTCGCTAGCTATATCTATCGCGAGTCTAACGTTTACAACAACCGTGCTATCGTAGAGTATACTTCAGCTCTTGATGCTAACCTTGAGTCTCGTCGTATCCACAATGAGATTTTCGTTAAGGAGCATGATATGTGGGAGTATTAATCTGTTGCTTACAGTATAGAGTATAATATAAGGCGAGGGACTGACAATTGTCGGTCTCTCGTTTTTGATGTAATATTTAAATAGTACAATATGTTTTCAGGAATTGTTGAAGAATCGGCTATTGTCAAGAAGCTTGTTACCGATGGAGGTAATCTTCATATTACTTTAGAGTGTTCTTTTACTAAGGAGTTAAAGATTGACCAGAGTGTAGCTCATAATGGTGTTTGCCTTACTGTGGTTAATATTGATGGTAATGAGTATACAGTTACAGCTGTAGCAGAAACCCTTCAAAGAAGTAACTTGGGTAAACTTTCTGTTGGAGATTGGGTTAATGTTGAAAGAAGCATGATTATGAACGGTAGGTTGGATGGTCACATTGTTCAGGGTCATGTCGACCAAACTGCTTTGTGTGAGAATATTCAGGAGGCTGATGGTAGTTGGTATTTTACTTTCAAGTATGATTTCATTAAGGAGCAGGCTCTTAAGGGTTATATTACAGTCGAGAAGGGGTCTGTATGCGTAAATGGCGTCAGCCTGACAGTTGTCAATAGCCAGATAGATAGTTTTCAGGTTGCAATCATACCTTATACTTTTAGTCACACAAATTTCTGCAAACTTCAGAAGGGATCTATAGTAAATCTCGAATTTGATATCATTGGCAAGTATATTACCAAGATGGGTGAGATTGCGAAGATGTAAAAAATAAAAACGTCAATGTCATCATCTCGACGACATTGACGGTATGATTCACATAGCATGTCAAAAAACTAACCAATTGTAAGGTAGATTTTCTATACTATATTACGCCCTTGTAATAGAGAAGGTTATATCGAAATTGGTTAAAGAAGTATAACGCATTATTAATAAACGCAAAAGTCTATCAATCATAACTATATTGTTAAATATGAGAAACATTTATTATTTAGTAATTGCTCTGCTATTCTGTGTATGTTCTTGCACGCAATCAGCAAAGACGTCAGTTCCTTCCAGTAAGGATTTCGTTACTGTCGAGAATGGACATTTCGTCTCTAATGGTCACCCATACTATTATGTAGGTGCCAATTTCTGGTATGGAGCGATATTAGGTTCAACCGGCGAAGGCGGAAATAGAGCAAGATTGCATCAGGAGTTAGATTCTTTGCAAGCTATCGGTGTTGATAACCTTCGTATTCTCGTTGGTGGTGATGGAGAAAATGGTCTTCCTTCCAGAATACGTCCTACACTTCAGATGCAGCCAGGTGTATATAATGACACTATTTTTGACGGCCTTGATTATTTGATGGCCGAGTTAGGTAAGCGAAATATGAAGGCTGTACTCTACCTCAATAATTCTTGGGAATGGAGTGGAGGTTACTCAGTATACCTTCAGTGGGCAGGATATGGTAAAGCGCCTATACCTTCTGTTGACGGTTGGCCAACATTTATGGAGTATGTTGCTCAATATATGAAAGCTCCGAAGGCTCAGGAATTGTTTTCAAAACATGTCGAAGCAGTTTTGTCTCGTACGAACAGGTATACGAATAAGCCATATACAGAAGATCCTGCTATCATGTCGTGGCAGATAGGAAATGAACCTCGTTGTTTTTCGAAGGATAACAAGGAGGCCTTTGTAATGTGGATAGATGCTGTAGCGGCACAGATAAGGCAACTTGATTCTAATCACCTTATATCTGTCGGTAGTGAAGGTATGTGGGGTTGCGAGGAAGATTATGACCTCTATGAGACAATACATAGTTGCAAGAATGTTGATTATATGAATATTCATATCTGGCCATACAACTGGGGTTGGACTAGTGAGCAGACTCTGACGAAGAATCTTGATGTAGCCAAGGAGAATACAATCAAGTACGTAGAGGCGCATAAGGTAATTGCTGAGAAATATTCAAAGCCACTTGTTCTTGAGGAGTTTGGTTATCCAAGAGATGGATTCCAATTTTCTAGAGAGAGTAGTACGACAGCACGAGACTCATATTATGGTTTTGTGTTTGATTATGTAGTTGAGGAAGCTGCGCATAATGGTATTTTGGCAGGTTGCAATTTCTGGGCCTGGGGTGGTTCTGCAAAAATATCAGATGGTATAGTCTATTGGGAACTTGGTCAGCCTTATACAGGTGATCCTGCGCAAGAGCAGCAAGGATTGAATTCAATTTTCGACACAGATAGTACGACTACAATTATACGTAATGCGAACAGACGTTTGCAAGAGATTACAAAATAGGGTAAATTTGCACCGCAATAAATAGCAATATTACGATGGCTAAGCAGATATTGGTAACAGGAGGAACAGGTTTTATTGGTTCCCATACAGTAGTTGAGTTGCAGCAGGCAGGTTATGATGTTGTAATCGTAGATAATCTATGCAATTCAAAAAAGGAGACTGTAGATAATATTGAGAAGATTACAGGCATCCGCCCTAAGTTTGAGTGCTTTGACCTCACTGATGTAGAGAAAATCAATGCATTCTTCAAGAAGTATACATCTATAGAGGCTATTATCCACTTCGCGGCTCTCAAGGCAGTAGGAGAGAGCGTTTATAAGCCTCTTGAGTATTATAGAAACAATCTTAACTCTTTAATGAATCTTCTTGACTGTATGAAAACATACGGTGTGAAGAATCTTGTTTTCTCGTCTTCATGTACAGTATACGGTCAGCCAGATAAATTGCCTGTTACAGAGAATACTCCACGCAAGCCAGCAGAGTCGCCTTATGGAAATACAAAGGCTATTGCAGAAGATATTATGCGAGACTTTGCAAAGGCAAATGCCGAGTTGGGACTCAACTGTTTGGCATTGAGATATTTCAATCCTATTGGAGCGCATCCATCAGCACTTATTGGAGAGTCGCCAGTCGGTATTCCAAATAATCTTGTACCATACATTACACAGACTGCAGCAGGTATACGAGAGCAGTTGAGCATTTTCGGTGATGACTATAACACACCAGATGGCACTTGTATCCGTGACTTTATCAATGTAGTTGACCTTGCTAAGGCACACGTAGTAGCTATTGACCGCTTGCTCAGCAAGAAGAACAAGGCAAACTATGAGTATTTCAACATTGGTACAGGCAGTGGAGTTTCTGTAATGGAACTAGTGAAGGCATTCGAGAAGTCGACAGGTGTCAAGTTGAACTACAAGATTGTAGGTCGCCGTGAAGGAGATATCGAGAAGATATGGGCTGACACCTCATTGGCAAATAACGAGCTTGGCTGGAAGGCTGAGGCAACAATCGAAGATACACTTCTCTCTTCCTGGAACTGGGAGAAGAATTGCAGGGGTATAAAGTAAGTTATATACAACAATATGAGCGAACAGAAGAAATTTAAGAGAACTCTTGTGACCACCGCTTTGCCATACGCAAACGGTCCTGTGCATATCGGTCACTTGGCTGGTGTATATGTTCCAGCTGATATATATGCTCGCTATCTTCGTCTTAAGGGACAGGAGGTGCTTCTTGTCGGAGGTTCCGATGAGCATGGTGTACCTGTAACCATCAGAGCCCGCAAGGAAGGATGTACAGTACAAGATGTGGTAGACCGTTATCACAATTTGATCAAGAAGTCGTTTGAGGATTTCGGAATCTCATTTGATGTATATTCCAGAACAACATCAGAGACTCATAAGAAGCATGCATCAGACTTTTTCAAGAAATTGAATGATGAAGGCAAGTTTATTGAGTTGGAAAGTGAGCAATATTACGATGAAGAGGCAAAGGAATTCTTGACCGACCGTAATATCCGCGGAGAGTGTCCTCGCTGTCATGCTGCCGACGCGTACGGCGACCAGTGTGAGAAGTGCGGTTCTACTCTTTCTCCAGACGAGTTGATCAATCCATATAATGCTGTTACAGGCAATAAACTCGTAAAGCGCAGTACGAAGCACTGGTACTTGCCACTAGATCAGTATCAGGGTTGGTTAGAGCAGTGGATTCTCAACGAGCATAAGGAATGGCGCTCGAATGTATATGGCCAGTGCAAGAGCTGGCTTGACACAGGTTTGAAGCCACGTGCGGTTACCCGTGACCTCAACTGGGGAATTCCAGTGCCAGTAGAAGGAGCGGAGGGCAAGGTGCTCTATGTATGGTTTGATGCGCCTATTGGCTATATCAGCAATACTAAGGAGCTACTCCCTGACACATGGGAGACATGGTGGAAAGATCCAGAGACACGTATGCTCCACTTTATCGGTAAGGATAATATCGTGTTCCACTGTATCGTGTTCCCAGCCATGTTGAAGGCACACGGAGAGTACAACCTGCCAGACAATGTACCTTCAAACGAGTTCCTTAACCTTGAGGGAGATAAGATTTCGACATCACGTAACTGGGCAGTATGGCTCCACGAATATCTCGAGCAGATTCCAAACAAGCAAGACGTGCTCCGTTATGTATTGACGGCCAATGCTCCAGAGACAAAGGATAACGATTTTACCTGGAAAGACTATCAGGCACGCAATAACAACGAGCTTGTAGCTATATATGGTAACTTTGTAAACCGAGCTACCGTTCTTACTCATAAATATTTTGAGGGTAAGGTGCCAGAGCGTCATGAGTTGACAGAGGGCGATAAGCAGACACTAGCTGAGTTTGCAGAGGTAAGAAAGCAAGTAGAGGCACTTCTTGATGTTTTCCGATTCCGAGATGCGCAGAAAGAGGCTATGAACCTTGCCCGTATCGGTAATAAGTACCTTGCAGACAATGAGCCATGGAAGTTAGCAAAGACAGATATGTCTCGCGTAGAGACTATTATGAATATCTGTTTACAGATTGCTGCAAATCTTGCCATAGTATTTGAGCCATTTTTGCCATTCTCATCAGCAAAGCTTCGTAAGATGCTTGCTATGGGAGATGCAGACTGGAACATACTTGGAAGTATAGACATTCTTCCTGCAGGACATGCTATAGAAAAGCCAGAACTCCTCTTTGACAAGATAGAAGATGATGTTATCGAGGCTCAGATGAAGAGGCTTGAGGATATCAAGAAAGCTAATGAGGCAGAGAACTACAAGCCAGAGCCAGTAGCTGCGGAAGTAGACTTCGAGACATTTGAGAAAGTAGACATCCGAGTAGGCAAGGTGCTAGACTGTCAGAAAGTTCCAAAGGCAGACAAGTTACTCCAGTTCAAGATAGACGATGGCATGGGCGGTCGTACTATTGTTTCGGGCATTGCAAAATACTACAACCCTGAAGAATTGATAGGCAAAGAAGTGTTATTTATAGCAAACTTTGCTCCTAGAAAATTGAAGGGAGTTGAGAGTCAGGGCATGATTCTGAGCGCTGTAGATGCCGACGGAAAGTTGGTTGTTTGTGGTCCTACGGCTACTGTTAAGCCAGGTAGTAAGGTATCTTAACAATTTGGCATAGCAAAAAATAGGTAAAACGCTTGCATTTGAGAAAAAAGCGTTTTACCTTTGCACCGCAAAAATAGGGAAAACCTATCTTTGTTATAATAGGCGGTCCCATCGTCTATCGGTTAGGACGAGAGATTTTCATTCTCTAAAGAGGGGTTCGATTCCCCTTGGGACTACAAGAATTAATAGTTCAAGTAATAAACTAATAGTAAAATGGCTAATCATCAATCTGCAATCAAGAGAACACGCCAGATCGAGAAGCGCAGACTTCACAACCGTTACTATGCTAAGACAACACGTAACGCAGTGAAGGCTCTCCGTCAGACTACTGATAAGGCTGCTGCTGTTGAGCTCCTTCCAAAGGTTGCTTCGATGTTGGATAAGCTTGCAAAGCGTAACATCATCCACAAGAACAAGGCAGGCAATATCAAGTCTAAGTTGGCTAAGTTCGTTAACAAGATGGCTTAAGAAGTCGCCATTTCGCATTGCTGAAACAATGTGAAAAAGACAAAGAAAACATTCCGTAAGGATATAGCATATGCCAAACAACAGTAATGTTGTTTGGTTTTGCTATTTAATGACCAGGGGTATTTCTTAGATTATCAGATAATAGTTTAAAGATTGGGCTGTGATGAGTTCTGAAAAGAAACTATTTACACGAGATTTTGCACTTATATTGGCAGCTAATTTTCTATTGTACATTGGGTTCTATCTTTTGCTGCCGATTTTTCCGTTTTATCTTTCCGAGACATTCGGGTCGGACAAAGGTACGATAGGAATCGTTCTATCGTGCTATACAGTTGCTGCGCTTGTGATACGACCTTTTTCCGGGTATCTGTTAGATGCTTTTCAGAGAAAGCCATTGTATATGTTGTCCTATACCATATTCACCATTATGTTTGGCGGATATATAATGGCATGGTGTCTGACGGTGTTTGTGGTGATGAGAGTGCTACATGGACTAGCATTTGGTACAGTTACCGTTGGAGGCAATACAATAGTCATAGACATTCTGCCATCCGAGAGGAGAGGAGAAGGAGTGGGGTATTACGGCATGGCCAACAACTTTGCCATGTGTGTGGGACCTATGATAGGACTATTTCTGCATGAGGCATTTTCATTTGAGGTAATATTCATTACGGCTACTGCAGCCTGTGCGTTAGGATTAGTTTGTGCAGGGCTGATAAAGACAAAAGTACGCCCGCTAGTTCAGAGACCACCATTGTCGCTTGACAGGTTTATTCTAATAAAAGGCATACCAGGAGGAGTGGCACTTATGCTACTATCTATGCCATACGGATTGACAACTACATACGTAGCTATGTATGCCCAAGAGATGCAAGTCAATATCAGTTCGGGCGTATTTTTCTCGCTTATGGCTATTGGCATAGCCTCGTCGCGCATATTTTCCGGGAAGTTGGTTGACCGAGGGTATACGACACAACTTATTGAAGGCAGTTCCTTTGCCTGCATAATAGTATTTGCGCTATTGGCACTTTGCGGCTGGATGAGACAAAACGGAGCGAGTGGCGGGGTAGAAGCATTATTCTTAGGGGCAGCGCTATTGATGGGTATATGTTTCGGAGTGATGTTTCCCGCGTATAATACATTATTTGTTTCATTAGCTCCAAACAGTCAGCGAGGGACCGCCGTGTCGACCTACCTTACGTCGTGGGACGTAGGCATTGGGGCAGGCTTGGCGTTAGGCGGAACCGTTGTAGAGACATTAGGTTTTGAAGTAACCTATGCTTTGGGCGCAGTATTAGCGGTAGTCAGCTGGCTTTGGTTCAGAGGTTATGTAGCGCCGAAATACCATTTGTGGAAAGTAAGGTAGAGTCCTTTGTAGTCCCTTTCTAGTCCCTTGCTAGTATAAGGGAAGTCCCTTGTTGCTCGTAATTTTTTTATTTTGTATATTTGCACGACCGACTATATAGATACAGACGCAGATGGCCAGGGTAACGATAAAGCATAAATATGTGACGCGAGCCAGGAGAGAGATGAGAGCGGACTCCAGAGCTAGGATTACGGGCTACAGCACCTTTATAAAGCGCTGTGGCAAGGGCGATTATCGCATTCTGATGGTAAAAGTCTCGAAAGCGCAAAGAGCATTGAGGGACATGTTTGCAGACGCGCAGAAGCTTGCCAAGAGCGATATGGTAAGTTGGAACAGGATAAGGCACTGGAAGAGAGAAGCTAGGCGACGCAAGATAGGTGGGGCGTACAGGGCTGCTGTATCGTTTTACTATAAGATGCTGAGAGAACATGGAGACGAGTTGGTAGAAGTCAGGCCTTGGAAAGAAGACGAGAGGCTATTTGAGGGGAAGAGAGAGTTTTATTGGGTGAAGTTTGACAATGTAGAAGAGTATAGAGAAGAGTTGATGAGGCTATGTGGGTAGAGGGGAGAGAGGGGAATAAGGTATTCTGTCGTGAAATAACGAAGGATGGCATTCAGGTTAAAGGCTTTAATGGCTGAGAATTGTCGTAGAATTATGAAAATCTCATAATGAATTTTTCATAATTGTAGGGAAGAGTTGATGAGGCTGTGTGGGTAGGGGGATATGGTGTTGTGGTTAGTTTCTGGTTATAGTATATATAACCGACATAAAATACGGCAAACATGTCGGGTATAGCCGACATATTTTAGATAAAACATGTCGGTTATGAGATTAAACACTATATTTGCCTTTGAAAAATGAGCAGTTATGGATATTAATGTTATCAAGCAGATTATACTTCGGCAGCAAGAGGTGGTAAGAGACGTGAAATTGCTTCGTCGAAATTTTGATTTCGAAGAGTCGATGAACTATGTCCTTGTTGGTATCCGACGTGCAGGGAAAAGCTATCTGCTATATCAGTATGTACAGCAGTTGCTCTTGGGAGGACATAGAGTAGATGAAATACTTTTCATAAACTTTGAGGATGAACGAATATCAGATATCACCAAAGACGAGCTTCACCTTGTTATTGATGCATATAGAGAGATGTTTCACCACAAGCCCTATGTATTTCTAGACGAGATACAGAATGTGGATGGATGGGAACATTTTGCCCGTCGCCTGGCGGACGAGAAGTACCACGTGATGATAACAGGCAGCAATGCCAAGATGCTCAGTCGCGAGATAGCATCGACACTAGGTGGGCGATATATGCTCAAAGAAGTGTTGCCGTTTGCTTTTGCCGAATACCTTAAATATAAGGGTATAGAGATGACAGAACACTGGGAAGAGTCGCCAATGAGAGCCGACGTTGTGCGTATGTCACAGGAATATCTCTATGGAGGAGGGCTAGCAGAGAGTTTTGATCTGAGAAACAAACAAGACTGGCATCAGGCGCTATATGAGAGGATACTGTTAGCTGACATAGTAGTACGCAATAAGATAAGGAACGACAGGAGTTTGCGACTACTAGTACGCAAATTGGCAGAGAGTGTGATGCAGCCATCGTCTATCAAGCGTCTGCAAGGAGTGATACAATCCGATGGGACAAAGATAACGCGCGAGACGATAAACGAGTATTTGGATTATCTGCATGCATCATACTTGACATTCAGTATACAAAATTATACAGATTCATTAAGTGAGAGGAACACTATCCAGAAACACTATTTCTATGACAATGGAATATTGAATCTGTTTATTTTGCAGCCAGAGACCAAACTGCTAGAGAATATTGTGGCTCTCACATTATACAAGAAGTACGGAGACCGCTTGATGTACTACAATAAGAATGTGGAACTTGACTTTTATGTTCCGTCGGAAGGAAAGATTGTGCAAGTTTCATACAGTCTGGCCGACATATCTACAAGGCAACGAGAAATAGCGGCGATACAGAAATGCGTGTCGTTCTTGAGGCCAAAGACAATTCAGATAGTCACTATGAATGAGGAGATGCAAGTAAAGAATGAGGAGATGCAGATTGAGGTCGTTCCGCTTTGCAAGTGGCTATTGGAATTTAGGGGTTGATGAGGCTGTGTGGGTTGACCTTCGAAGGGTGGTATGTCCAAGAAGCAGAGAAGGCAGAAGACGTGAGCAGACAACTGGCGTTGTGGGAAAAGTATCTGAGAGGGAAGAAACAGACTATGTGACAAAGAAGACAATTACAATATTATTAACTAAATAAAATATCAATGAAGCAGAAAAGAATTCTAATGATGCTTATGGCTGGGGCGATAAGTGTTTCGGCTGCGTGGGCAGATGAAGATCCTGCTATTGTGGTGAACAAAGATACGTCGCCACAGTATGTGAAGCTGACTACTGCTGCTAAGATTACTATTTCGACAGAGGGAGGAGTAGTGAAGTTTGTTGTAGACGAGTCGGCAGAGAAGACAGGCGTTGCAGAAGGCGAGACGATATCCTTTGGTGTGTATGACTTTGATGCTGTGGAGACAGCGATAGAAGAGCTGTCGGCAGGCAAAGAGATCGTCGGGACGGAATACTACACACTTCAAGGTGTGAAAGTAGACGAGCCACAAAAGGGTGTGATGATAATAAGAGTAGTCTATTCCGATGGTACAAGTGACAGTCTGAAAACAATAAAGAAGTAAAGAAGAAAGTATGAAGAAGATAATTATATCGGCCATTATGGGTTTGATGGCAGTGTGCGGTATGGCACAAGAGACACCAAATACAGTTGTAATAACAAAAGTGGGTGGCGAGACGATAAAGGTAGCCATTGAAGATGTTCAGGACATTACGTTTGCTTACGAGGTACCTGCAGAACAGGAAGGTTTTGTCGACCTCGGCTTGTCAGTCAAGTGGGCGACATGTAACCTTGGCGCAACTTCGCCAACAGATGCAGGATGGTATCTAGCGTGGGGCGAGACATCGCCAAAGGCAAACTACACATGGGCGACTTATCTTTCTGACCTTGGCGGTACAATGACACAACAGGAAGATGCAGGTACTGAGAAAGACCCTCTCAAGGAGTATGTTTATGGTGGTGCGAATTATTCAAAAGGTATCGGAGCTACGGCTTATGATGCTGCAACTGCAGCTTTAGGCACAGGCTACCGAATGCCTACACAAAAAGAGTTTGAAGAACTAGCAAATACGGACAACTGTGAATGGGTATGGTACGATAAAGGCAATACCGAATTCA
>JAKSLD010000014.1 GCA_024401395.1 Bacteroidales bacterium | reverse complement strand
CGCCAAATCGTGCGCAATCGCGCCTAATCGCGCCAAATCGGGACACCGCTCTTTTCTCATGATATATCTTCGCAGCATCAAAATTAATAGTATGTCAGTGTTTATAAATGAAGAATGTTCACAAGGAATCGGACAGAAGTGCTTGATTCCTATGTATAACAAAAAATGCATAGCCGGACGTTTCCGTACTATGCATTATGCAGTTAACACAACAAAATTTTCAGTTATACCACAGTTGCTATTCACCTCACGGCTATACGTGTGCCGCAGCATAACCAAACCACAAAAAGTGAATGTTTTCTACCATTCACAACGCAAAGATATATTTTTTTTCTTTACGTTGTTCGTGGTCGGATGTATTTTCACATCTATTAAGAGTTGCCCGCTCATAAACTAAGTTAATATTTCGTTTGATTGTTCACTTTTTGCTACTTTTGCATCGCATATTCAATCATCTAGATAAATGCAGATAGATAACGACGAATATAAATACGGTTTCTCGAGTGATATTGAGACTGAGACCATTGCAAAGGGTCTCTCTGAAGATATCGTACGCCTTATCTCTTCTAAAAAGGAAGAGCCTGAGTTTATGCTCGAATTCCGTCTTAAAGCATATCGCCATTGGCTGACTCTGAAGCAGCCAACTTGGGCTCATCTTACTATTCCTGAGATTAATTTTCAGGATATCAGCTATTATGCAGCTCCTGTTAATAAGCCGAAACTCCAGAGTATGGACGAGGTGGATCCTGAAATACGTAAGACTTTTGATAAGCTTGGTATTCCATTGGATGAGCAGAAGGCTTTGTCTAATGTTGCTGTAGATGCAGTGTTGGATTCGACTTCGGTAAAGACTACATTCAGAAAGACTCTCGCAGAAAAGGGGGTGATATTCTGCTCAATAAGTGAGGCTATAAAGGAATATCCTGATCTGGTGAAGAAGTATCTCGGTTCAGTCGTGTCGTATGCTGATAATTTCTATGCTGCGCTCAATTCGGCGGTATTCTCTGATGGCTCGTTCGTATATATTCCTAAGGGGGTTCGATGTCCAATGGAATTGTCTACGTATTTCCGTATAAATGCAACAAAGACTGGTCAGTTTGAAAGAACGTTGATAGTGGCTGATGATGATTCGTATGTTTCATATCTTGAGGGATGTACAGCACCTCAGCGAGATGAGAATCAGCTCCACGCTGCTATAGTGGAAATTGTTGTTAATACAAACGCAGAAGTGAAGTATTCTACTGTTCAGAACTGGTATCCTGGTGATAAGGACGGTAAGGGCGGTATATATAACTTTGTTACTAAACGTGCGCTGTGCGCAGGTGATAATTCAAAGATATCTTGGACTCAGGTCGAGACGGGTTCGGCTATTACTTGGAAATATCCGTCGTGTGTATTGAAGGGTAATAATAGTGTCGGCGAATTCTATTCTGTGGCAGTTACGAATAATCACCAACAGGCTGATACTGGTACTAAGATGATACACCTTGGTGCTGACACTCGTTCCACTATTATCAGTAAGGGTATTTCGGCAGGAAAGAGCCAGAATAGCTATAGAGGTTTGGTGAAAATGGCGCCAGGTGCTCATAGAGCAAGAAATTATTCTGTGTGTGACTCGCTTCTTCTTGGAGATAAGTGCGGTGCCCATACTTTCCCATATTCTGATATACAGAATCCAACAGCTCAGTTCGAACATGAGGCTACGACAAGTAAGATTTCTGAGGATCAGTTGTTCTACTGTATGCAAAGAGGTATTTCGGAGGAGGATGCAATTGGTCTGATTGTAAATGGTTATGCCAAGGATGTTCTCTCGAAATTGCCAATGGAGTTCGCTGTTGAGGCACAGAGGTTGTTGCAGGTTTCGCTTGAGGGTAGCGTCGGATAATTAATTTGAAAAAGTATTGTTATGCTAGATATAAAGAATCTTCATGCCACAGTTGATGGTAAGGAAATATTGAGAGGTATCAATCTCCATATTAAGCCAGGAGAGGTGCATGCTATCATGGGCCCTAATGGTTCGGGTAAGTCTACTTTGTCATCGGTATTGGCAGGTAATCCGGCCTATACGGTTACAGATGGAGAGGTAACATTCAATGGTAAGAATCTTCTTGAGATGGCACCATCCGATCGTGCAAATGAAGGTCTGTTCCTCTCTTTCCAGTACCCAGTAGAGATTCCTGGTGTGTCGATGTCGAATTTCCTCAAGACTGCTCTTAACGCAAAACGTAAGTATCAGGGCAAGGAACCTCTTTCGGCTGCAGAGTTCTTGAAACTTATGAAGGAGAAGAAGTCGATAGTTGAGATCGACTCAAAATTGACTAACCGTTCGGTCAACGAGGGCTTTTCTGGTGGCGAGAAGAAGAAGAATGAGATCTTCCAGATGGCAATGCTGGAGCCTACACTTCGTATTCTGGATGAGACGGATTCAGGATTGGATATCGATGCTCTCCGTATTTGTGCATCGGGCGTGACAAAACTGAAGACAGAGAATAATGCAACGATAGTGATTACTCACTATCAGCGTTTGCTTGATTATATTGTTCCCGACTATATCCATATTCTGTACCATGGCCGTATTGTGATGACAGGTACGAAGGAACTCGCTCTGGAATTGGAGGAGAAGGGGTATGATTGGATTAAGGAGCAATTCCCTGATTGATTTTGTGGTATGAATATCAGAGAACAGAATATTAATATAGTTCTGACTGCTAATGAGTCTAGGCAAGAGGTGTTGAGCTTCGATGAGCAGTCACCTGCAGAGGTGAATGTGAAAGTGGCTCTCTCCGACGGCGCTCATTTGGATGTCGTATTTCTTCAGGAGAATGTGAAATCTTCGAAGAGATGCGTAGTCCGTGTGGCTCAGCAGTCGAATAGTTCGCTCTCCATGTCAACCATTACTCTTCATTCAGTGGATATCAAGAATGATGTTGAGGTAAGACTGCAAGGCGAAGGGGCAGAATTGACTTTGAATGGTCTCTATCTGACAGATAATGCTGAAGTGGTAGATAACAGGACAGTTGTATATCACGAGGTTAGCCATTGTACTACTAAGCAGTTGTACAAGGGTGCTCTTGATGGAGAATCTAAAGCTTCGTTTGAGGGTATGATTATAGTGCAGCCTAATGCACAGAAGACGAATGCCCAGCAGACGAATCGCAATATATTGATATCGCCAAAGGCAAAGGTTCATGCAGAACCTCAGTTGGTGATATATGCTGATGACGTGAAATGTAGTCATGGCGCTACAACAGGTCAGCTTGACCCTGTGCAGCTCTTCTATATGCAGCAGCGTGGTATAGATGAGGATACGGCACGGAAGATGCTGACTGCGGCGTATGCAGCAGAAGTAGTCAGCCTGATTCCGATTGAGGAGGTACGAGAAAGATTGACTAATTCTTTATTTGATTAGAACATTGCTATGACGCCAGAAGAATTTGACATTCGCAGACACTTCTCAATTCTTTATGAGAAGATTTATTCCAAGCCATTAGTCTACTTGGATAATGGCGCAACTACGCAGAAGCCAAACTGTGTATTGGATAAGATGCGTTATATATATGAGCATTTGAATAGTAATGTTCATCGTGGTGTGCATTACCTCAGTAATCAATGTACAGACTTGATGGAGGAAGCTCGTAGGGTAGTGGCACGACACCTGAATGCTAGAGAAGATGCTGAGATAATCTTTACTCGAGGTACAACAGAATCTATAAACCTTTTGGCTTTCTCGTTTGGTGAGACTTTCTGCAAGGAGGGTGACGAGATTGTAGTGACGGAGATGGAGCATCACTCGAATATTGTACCTTGGCAGATGCTCTGTCAACGTAAGGGTATGACGCTTCGTGTGTTGCCTATTTTGGATAATGGCGACTTGGATCTGGCACAACTGGACACTTTGTTGAACGAAAGGACTAAGATTCTTTGTGTGACGCATGTGTCTAATGTTTTGGGTACTGTTAATCCTGTGAAAGATATCGTAGCTAAGGCTCATGCTAAGAATATTCCTGTATTGGTGGATGGTGCACAGAGTGTACCACACATGGCAGTTGACGTTCAGGATATAGATTGTGATTTCTTGGCGTTCTCTGGTCATAAGGTATATGCGCCTACAGGTATCGGAGTGTTGTATGGCAAGAGGGAGTATCTGGATAAGATGGTGCCATATCACGGAGGTGGCGAGATGATAGAGAAGGTTTCTTTCTCTGGTACAACGTATAATGTTATTCCATTTAAGTTTGAGGCAGGAACACCTAATTATGTGGGTGTAATAGCTTTAGCCGAGGCATTGAAATTCGTTGACCAGATAGGATTCCAATATATAGAGGCTCATGAGCAGGTGCTGATACAATATACTCTCGGGCAGCTTCAGAAATTGGTAAACGTGACTATCATCGGTAATCCGCAAAAGAGGAGTGGCGCGATATCATTTATGATAGATAACGCACATCCTTATGATGTCGGTATGATACTTGATAAGTCGGGCGTGGCAGTACGTACTGGCCATCACTGCGCTCAGCCATTGATGGAGCGGCTTGGTATCCCAGGTACGGTGAGAGCATCGTTCGGTATCTATAATGATAAGTTGGATATTGACCAATTTGTAAAGGCTGTCAGAGTGGCAGCCAATATGTTGAGTAAATAAGAGAAATGAATACAATAGAAGAGATACAGGCAGAGATAGTTGATGAGTTCTCTGGTTTTGATGATTGGATGGACAAGTATTCGCTCCTGATAGAGCTCGGAAATGATATGCCGGCATATCCAGAGGAGCATCGTACTCCACAAAATATTATTGAAGGCTGTCAATCGACGGTTTGGATATATGCTGACCTTGATGCAGAGGGAAATGTAGTATTTCAGGCTGACAGCGATGCAATCATAGTCAAGGGAATCGTTGGTCTCTTGCTGAGAGTGTTGAGTGGTCATAAACCACAAGAGATATTGAATGCGGAGTTGCATTTTATAGATGATATTGGATTGAAGGAGAATCTCACACCTACTCGTTCGAATGGTCTATTGGCGATGATTAAGCAGATGAAGTACTATGCTATGGCATTCGATGCTAAGCAAAAATAAGTAGTAGTGATTATGGAGCAATTTGAGATACCTTTGGAGTCGTTTGTAATTGATGCTCTGAAGACTATATATGACCCTGAAATACCAGTCAATATCTACGATCTTGGCCTTATTTATGAGATTAATGTAGAGGGTAAGGATGTCAGAATATTGATGACTTTGACTGCACCGAACTGTCCGGTTGCAGAGACGTTGCCTGAAGAGGTGATGGAGAAGATAAAGGGTATAGAAGGTGTAGGTGAGGTTGAGGTTAACCTGACATTTGATCCGGCATGGTCGCAGGATAACCTGACAGAAGAGGCAAAGCTGGAATTAGGCCTCCTGTGATTCTTCTTTTTGCTTTTTAGGTTGGAATTTAATACCTAGAAGGGTCACATCATCGACTTGTTCGAATGTATCCATCCACGCAGAGAATGTAGATTGAACTTCTCTGCGTTGTTCATTTATGGTCAGATTTGCTATTCGGCTCAATAGTTTCTTGATTCTGATTACTCCAAATGTACCGTCTTTACTCATTTGGTCTTTGTAGCCGTCTGTGAGCATGTAGATTTCGTCTCCAGTATTGAGGTTTGCAGTGTAGAGCTTGAACGGCTGTTCCTTTAGAAACCAACCTAATGGGTTATGTGTGGCGCGTAATACTTCGATATCGCGCTCTGCTGAATGCTCGTTTCGTCTTTGTCTTGTGATGTATAAATCAATATTGGCGCCAGAGTATTCGATCTGGGCGCTGCCTTCTTTATAGATGACTATGCCCATGTCGCATCCATCTAATACGGTGTCATTGGAATTTTTGGTGTATAGTGTATCTTTGATGCGAGAGCGTAGTGATTCGAGAATTTCATTTGCATGGCGCATAGGGGTCGAGACTAGTTCTTCACTGAGGAAGTTGAAGCATAGTATGGAAAGCAATGCTGCCGGCATACCATGGCCAGTGCAGTCGGCAACCGCCGCAATCTTGTATTCTCCTATTTGTTTGACGAAATAGAAATCACCGCTTACAATCTCTTTTGGTTTGTAGAATACAAAAGAGAGGGGGAAAATATCCTTTATGTCGTTAGCGCCATTCATTACCTTTAGCTGAATCTTGCTGGCGTAACGGATGCTGTCGTGGGTAGATTCGTATACCTCTGATAATTTGTCGCGTTGGTGAGACAATTCCTCCGATTGTCTTTGGATGATTTTGTTTTGAGACTGGAGGTTGCTTACCAACTTCTTGTTGTTGCTGTTTTGACGGAAGAAATATATTGCAAAACCAGAAACGACTATGAGTAGGAGAATAGTGGCAACTACATGATAGTTATTATCGTTCTCTGCTTTTTGCATTTGTCGCAGAGTGTCTATCTCATTCTGCTTTTCGATGGCCTCTATTCTGCTTTCAGTGATCTGAATCTGATATCTAGTTTCTTTTTCAGCCACCATATTATGACTATTATGCTTAGCAATGGAATCTCGGACCGACATCTCTTTTTCGAGGTATGTCAAGGCCTGCACGGTTTCCATTCGCTTTCGGGAGTCAAGATATGATGCGTGGAGTATATTGGCATACGTGACGTATGTATGTTTGTCGGCAGAAGTCTGAAGCGCTTTCAGAATATAGGAATTAGCTTTGTCCAAGTCGCCTAGGGTGGCGTATACATCGCTCAATTCTACGTATGTGGAAGCTATGTTAGTCCGGTCGCCTATCATCTGGCGGATTCTCAAGGCGCTTAATAGATTTGCTTCTGCCAGTTGAGTCTGTTCGGTTTGATGGTACAAACGCCCTAGATTGTGGTAGGCTTTGGCTAAGGAACGCATATTGCCATTTTTCTGACAGAGGTCGATATTATTCTTGTATATTATGACCGCTGAGTCAGGCTGATTATTAAGGTAGTATGTAGATGCAAGGCTGTTGAATACTTCTGTGAGGTCTGGGACAGAGGATAACGTCTTACGGAGTCTGATGACATCATTGAAGTAGTTTTTCGCAAGTTTGAAGTAGTTGGTATTTGATGTGTTCTGACCAATTTTCTTGTAGTATTTGCCAATGTAGTATAGAGCCTCGGACTTGTAGAAGGCGACACTGTCTGTTTCCATAGCGGAACGTGGTTTGATAGAGTTGGCCAACATGACAGCCTTGTGGGCGTGACGATACATACTTTCCGCATTTGTGTCATGACGGGCAGAATCACAATTCGCCACTATGCTGTTGTATATGTCAGGAGACTGAGAAAACTTCTGAGCTTGCACACATAGAGAGAATGTGAAGACGTAGACGATTGTCGTTAATATGTTTCTAAGCTCGGGATACATATAGTTTGTTATGTTACTTCAAAAGTACTAATTATTGGCGGATAGAGCAAGAAGAGAGGAGAGAAAACTATTCTACTGCCATGATGATTCTAATTGTCCTCCGCTTTAGAATATTGCGTAGTCGCTGTAGATTTGGCTTTTGTAGTCTCGGTCTATACTCGGTCTACACTCGGTCTATATACGGAGAAGTCCCTTGTTCATCGTAATTTTTTATTATAAATGGTATAAGTACAGTATCACGATAGCCTTTGTGTGCTATCATGAGAGAGGGTTGTGTTAGACTATTTGGGGGTAAAACAGGAAAGTAGTGTACTAATCGTAGAAATTCCACGATAGTCCAAACTTGAATGAACCAGTAGCTGCTGGGTATCCAGTAGTATGGAAATAATTCTTAGATCTCCAAGCACTGTTGATATGGTCGTACTTGACGTATACTCGGATTCGCTTGAGGTGGAAGTTTATGAAAGGATCGAAATAGCCATAGTCACCTACCTTGCATTCGTTCTGTGCATAGAACTGCAAGAGTGCAGGCATATATTTCGGTGCATAATATTTTGTATTGTATCGAACGTCGAAACCAATCTGGAGGAGCATTACTCTTCCGAATCCGAGTCGGCATTCATAGTAGTTGCTGGCCTGAAGAGACAATTCAGGCAGAGGCATTACAAAATCGTCGGTTGTTGTTTGCCAAGCAATGCGGATGTTGCTATTAAAGCCTATTATAGAAAAATGCTTTTCGCCATAGACACCGAATACCTCTATGTCGTCCTCCTTTTGAGTAGGTATGCAATTATATCCGAAATAGATATGGTTTTTCATGATGCCGCCAAATGCGTACAGTTTCATACGTAGGTCTGGCATACGGAGACCTCCCTCGAATTTGAAATGTTGAGAACGATGCAAGTTCTCTTTATTCCACGAGAAATGGTTAGAATAGTATTTCTTTTCGTATTGGCTAGGACTTTGGGTTTCGTACCAAGCCTTGCCGTAGAGATTTGTTTCTCGGTTAAAAAGAGGGAACCGCAAGTCGACTTCGCCATTGACCTCTAAATCACCAGCGCGGTAGTCGGTAAAATATGTGCGGAAGCCAGCCTTCCATTTGAGGTTTTCTCCTACATTCTTGAAAATCTGTCCGCCCAAGTAGGTGACTATTTCATTATTTGTGCGACTATTGAATATGATTGAAGTCTTCTCTGTTTCAGGATCCAGGATTGAATCGTTGAGGCTTTCCGTACGGTAATGGTGAACGTCGATACCGAAATAGGCGCGCAAACCGAACTTAAGGAGTTCGTTGAATTCCTCATTCATTTTAAGTTCGGCAATATTCTTGAATTCAAAATATTTGCGATTATCGTGCGTTTTCAGTTTATCTATGTTTCGATGGTAAGTAAAGAAAGACGTGTCGGTCTCCGTGTCATATTTCTGCAAGTCGTTCATTCGGAAATGAGAATGGCTCTTATGTATTGACATGGTATGGTGGACTATGGCAGGAGCCACCTCATATACATTGCTGTCAGCGTCTAACCTCTCAATATGACCCAGGTCGAGAGAATGAGAAAACATCATGTCATAGACAGATTGTTTGTTGAGAGTGTTGGATAGACGTACAGGAATTTCCTCGGATTTGCTACGACGGTCTTTAGGGTGGGTGACTAATGTGTCGTTCAAGATACCTCCATTTTCATTGATGTCGGAATGGTGGTATTGGAGATTAAGGTAATACCTGTAGTAATCTCCGTCGTATGAATTCCAGACACGGAATCGACTTTGGTCGGTTCGTTGGCTGTCATATTTGCCTATGGAAGTTGAGAGAGAATATTGGAAGCCGATATTAGTGCGGCGGTTGATATTCTGAGTAAACAAAGCATGGACATACTCTTCAGATCGACGTTTAGGGTAGCCCATCTGGTAGGTTATGTTTGTGTATGGAGTAAGGGTATTGTAAAATACCATCTGATCCGACTGTGGGATATAGTTGAGCAGGGAGTTATAGAAAATGTTGCCATCATGTTTTTTGATGGTAGGGTAGAATGTACTGCGAGATGGAGAACCGAGTACGCCAAGAGTAACATTCATAAGATTCTTTTTCCAGATAGGGTCATTTATCTGGTGAAGATTCAAGAGAGTGTCGACTGGGATAGTGTCGGCTAGAGACATATCGTCTATGAGAATCCAAGACTTGACATGGGGCACGATGTCCACCTTATTAGGATCTTTTGCGCCTTGTTTGTTGTCATTCTGGTTGCGGCTAGACTGATCAGTAAATCCGCCAGGAGCGGCTCCGTTATTTTGAGATAAAGTCCGTTGCTGAGCAAAAACGAGAGAATTCACGCTCATCATAAAGATGAGAGTGATGAAGAAACGTGTGAGAGAATGTATGAGGTTTATGTATTGCACTATTTTTAGCCCTTGATTTCGATGATGTCAAAAGGCAAGCCATCGGCTAGATCCTGATAATCTTCGCCTGCTTCATGCATATCCACGAAACGTTCGCTATAGTACCATTCGACACGGATGTCGTGGCCGGCTTCGTGGCGGTCTAGAAGGTACTTGAAGATTTCGAGCAAGCATTTCGAGCTACTGGTATTGAAATATTCGAGATTGAAAACAACGAGAAGTTTCTCTGTTGGTATTTCATTCTTGATTCGAGCTATGATGTTGCGATAGAACCCCACGGCATCATCCATAAAGGAGCGCCCTTCGATGGTCAAAGTATTGGCATCGTATGATATTAATGGATATCGTTCCTCTGCGTCAGAAAATATAAGCACAGTTATATACGTTAAAGTTGTACGTGTAATGCTGAAAGATAGATTAGGGGAGATTGGAAAGGTAATTTAGTCGTCAATCTCCTCTAGCTCAACTGGAACGTACTTGAGTAGGTCCCGAAACTCTTCAGCTGCGTCACGCATATCCTCGTCATCAGTTTTATAAGACCACTTGATATGGCACTCATTACCTGACAAATGCTTTTTGTCAATCATGAATAGAAGATCCATGATACACTTCGAACTACTAGTATTGAAGAAATCAAGACCTATTTCAACTTGTAGTGGTCCCTGATGCTCTTCGATAATACGCTTTACAGGAGCATAGAACTCGGCTGAGTTCTCCATGTATGATCGACCTACAATGGAGAATACACCATCCTGATATGATATTGTCGGAGTACGGTCCGAGCCTGGAATCAAAGCATTCATAGCAATTCGATTTTAATTCTTTCTTACAAAGGTAAAAGAAAAAAAATAACTCCGCATAGTCTTTTATGAAAATTTATCACGAAGGTAAACTTTTCCTATTTGTGTGTAACAATTAGTGACAATAATTGGTATAATTGTCCGATAATTTTAACAAAAACATATAGCAAGATGAAGATCAAAACTCACGTCTTAGGTATTGGTGCATCATTGATGGCATTGGCCTTAACAAATTGTACGACTATTGATTCAGGATCAGTAGGTATTCGTTTCTTGAAGTGGTCGTCAGACACAGACCGTCAGGGTGGCGTTGTTGAGACATGTAACGGTTGGGTCTGGTATAATCCTATTACACAGGATATTTTTGAGTATCCAGTATATGTTCAGCGTAAGACATACGAGCCTTTTGCGGTAAATGCAAAGGATGCTTCGACATTTACAATGGATCCTACCATTGCTTATCGTTTGGATAGAGATAAGGCTACACAGGTATTTACAAAGTATCGTAAGTCCCTTTGGGAGATAGAGGAGGGTTACATACGTACATGTATATATGAGGCGTACAGAACTTGTGCGAATCAGTATACCAGTGATTATCTGATGGCTAATCGTGGCGAGTTCGAGTCAGAGGTTCGCAAGCGTCTTGAGCAGTCGTTGTCGAGCGAAGGTTTTATTGTAGAGGAGTTTACCTCGCAGATAACCCCTCCATCTTCTTTGGCGCAGGCTATCAATGCTAAGAATGAGGCAGTTCAGAATGCGTTGAAGGCAGAGAACAAGGTAAAAGAGGCACAGGCCGAGGCTCAGATTGAGATTGCGAAGGCAGAAGGTGAAGCTAAGGCGTTGAAGATCAAGGGTGATGGTGAGGCATATTACAACAGAGTAGTTGCTGAGTCATTGAATAAGCTTTTGGTTGAGCAGTATGCTGTAGAAAAGTGGGATGGCAAGTTGCCTGAGTATATGACTTCTGGTGGTGAGGCTCCATTTATTCATGTGAAGTAATTTGTTTACTATAGCAATAAAAAGGCGTCTGGGTTCAGACGCCTTTTTTTATGTTATTTGAACAGTCTTGAAAACAAGCCTTTTTTCTCAGATTCATTAGGAAGCGAATTATCTTCGGGACAAAGCTTGTGATATATTTCCCCCCAAGGAGGTAGACCTCCGATGTTGCGGTCGTCAATGAATATATCAGCTGTCAGTTTTCTCGGGTTTTCGGGGTTAGACATATCCTCTCCAGGGTAGTTGGCGTTGATTGCGTAGAATTCGACACCGTTTTTACGGCATAGCTCTACTGCGTCATCGAGGAGTTTGCCTGTACGACACGTCCAAAGAATGAGAAGGAACTCCTTCTGCTGGAGTGCGCGAAGGGTATTGAAGGCAAACATAATAGGTTTGCCCATCTCTGGGTATTTATTCTCCACTATTGTGCCGTCGAAATCTACGGCTATTGTTTTCTGCATAGATGTTAAAATCGGATTAGGATTTATAGTTATTCGCGGTAGATATATTTTTCGGAAGGGTATGAGAATAGCATTAGGACGAATAGCATACCAAAGATATAGACGCAATTCATCTGACAAGTAATTGCATAAAGAACAGCAGCTACAATGTTACATACAGATAATGTCCAGATGCGGATGGTATAGGCCTTAGACACTATACGCTCGCCCTCCTCCTCAGAGGCATCTGCAGCCTTATTGGTAGTGCGACGGAGCCAGTAGGATGAAACAGGGACAGCTATGAGGACCAAGATGAAATATATGGCCATAATAGCGGCGGCTGTTTCGTCGGTTACATAAGGGAGATCCTTTGCGAGAAAAGCCAGTATGAATACCAAGACTGGAATTGATATTGCGAAGAGAAAAGTCTTCTTAAGTTTTTGGAGCATATTTGGATTAGAATTATTATTCAAGTTGATATATTTAGGGATTATACTGTATAAGGAACTCGGTTTACCAGGGAGCGTCCCAGTGTCACTTCGTCTGTATATTCTATTTCGTCGCCGATAGCTACGCCACGAGCGATGGTAGTCAGTTTGATATTATAAGGGGCGAGTCGGCGGTAGAGGTAGAAGTTCGTCGTGTCGCCCTCCATTGTTGTAGACAGAGCCAAGATGACTTCGTCGGCATCATGAGCGCTGACGCGAGCCTCGAGAGAGTCGATATTCAGTTCCTCTGGGCCGATGCCCTCCATAGGAGAGATGACGCCACCAAGTATATGGTAAACGCCATTGAACTGTTGGGTAGATTCGATAGCCATCATTTCGCGAATAGACTCCACGACGCATATAGTGCGGTGGTCGCGTTTAGGGTTAGCGCATACCTCGCATTGGTCGTTATCGCAAATATTGTGGCAAGTACGACAATAACGGATATCGTTGCGCAAGGCACTAATGGCATTTACGAAAGCTGCGACATCAGCCTTGTCCTGACGAAGGATGTGCATAGCGAGGCGCATCGCTGTCTTACGTCCGATAGACGGAAGAGTAGCGAACTGGGCTATTGCATCGTCGAGAAGTTTGGAAGATGTTTGCACTTAATTCCTAATTTGTAATTCCTAATTCCTAGTTCCTAGTTCGTTGGGTAGGGGTCGGTATATTAGGGAGATGATAATTCCTAATTCATTGGGTCGGAGCCAGTGTATTAGGGAGATGGGATTTACCCGGTATTATTTTGGGCAAAGATATACAAAAAGCGCGTGCGAGATAGTCGTACGCGCTTTTTTTATTATTGTGGACTAAGATTAGTTCTCACGACGTGGACCGCGCTCTGGGCGAGGACCGCGATGGTCGCCACGTGGGCCATTGTTGTCACGTGGTGGGCGAGCTGGTCGCTCTGGACGGTCTACCCAACCCTCTGGCTTAGGGAGAAGGTCGCGGCGAGAGAGGCGGAGTTTGCCAGTCTTAGGATCGATCTCCTTGAGGAGTACGTCGATTTCGTCGCCCTCCTTAAGTACAGAAGCAGGATCCTCTATACGCTTCCAGTCGAACTCAGAAACGTGGAGGAGACCATCCTTGCCAGGGAGAATCTCAACGAAAGCACCGAATGCTACGAGAGACTTAACCTTACCGTGGTATACCTCACCAACTTCTGGGATAGCAACGATAGCCTTAACTCGTGCGAGAGCGGCGTCGATGTTAGCCTTGTTAGAAGAAGCGATAGATACGATACCCTTATTGTCGACCTCTTCGATATTGATTGTTGTATTTGTTGTAGCCTGAATCTCTTGGATAATCTTACCGCCAGGGCCGATAACAGCGCCAATCATATCCTTAGGGATATCGATAGCGATGATACGTGGAGCGTGTGGCTTGTAGTCCTCACGTGGAGCTGGGATAGTCTCCTCGATGAGATCGAGAATATGGAGACGACCACGACGAGCCTGCTCGAGAGCCTTAGCTACGACCTCGTAAGAGAGGCCATCGATCTTGATATCCATCTGAGTAGCAGTAATACCATCACGAGTACCTGTTACCTTGAAGTCCATATCACCGAGGTGATCCTCGTCGCCAAGGATATCAGAGAGTACGCAATACTTATCAGACTTATCATCAGAGATAAGACCCATTGCGATACCAGCTACAGGCTTCTTGATCTTTACGCCGGCATCCATGAGAGCGAGAGTACCTGCACAGACAGTAGCCATTGAAGAAGAGCCGTTAGACTCGAGGATATCACTTACTACACGTACTGTGTAAGGAAGATCCTCAGGAATCATATTCTTAAGTGCGCGGAGAGCGAGGTTGCCGTGACCGATTTCGCGACGGCCAACACCCTTAGCTGCCTTTGCATCGTTTGTTGCGAATGGAGGGAAGTTATAGTGGAGGAGGAACTTCTCAGAAGCTTGAACAGTAGCCTCGTCGACCATCTTCTCATCGAGCTTAGTGCCGAGAGTTACTGTAGAGAGAGACTGAGTCTCGCCACGAGTAAAGATAGATGAACCGTGAGGGCCAGGGAGATAGCCAACCTCGCACCAGATAGGACGAATCTCATCCATCTTACGGCCATCGAGACGCTTATTCTCGTCGAGCATAGCACGGCGAACTGCGTCGCGCTCGATATCGTGGTAGTAGCGCTTGATGAGAGCCTCTGGAACTTCGCCCTCGTAATCCTCTGGATAATTCTCAGCGATGAAGTTCTTGCAGATCTCCTCGAAACGGCGGCCACGCTCAGCCTTGTTAGCTATTTCAGAGCAAGCAACCTCGTATGCCTTAGGGTAGCACTCAGTGCGAACCTTAGCGCGGAGTTCCTCGTCATTATTCTCGTGATTGTACTCACGCTTAGCCTTGCCAACAGCAGCTGCGAGTTCCTCCTGAACCTTACAGTGCTTCTTAATTTCGTTATGAGCGAACTTGAGAGCCTCGAGCATTACATCCTCAGAGACCTCCTTCATTTCACCCTCAACCATGTTGATATCCTTCTCAGAAGCGGCAACCATAAGTTCAAGGTCGGCGCGCTCGAGTTCTGCAGGAGTAGGGTTGATCTTGAACTGACCATCTACGCGAACCACCTTAACCTCAGAAATTGGGCCATGGAATGGTATATCAGAAACTGCGATAGCTGCAGAAGCTGCGAGACCAGCGAGGCAATCAGGAGTAACCTCTGGATCTGCAGAGAAGAGAGTTATAGTAACGAAAGTATCAGCGTGATAATCATCTGGGAAGAGTGGACGGAGTGCGCGGTCCACGAGGCGAGCGATAAGGATCTCGTAGTCGGAAGCACGACCTTCGCGCTTGGTGAAGCCACCAGGGAAGCGGCCTGCAGAAGCGAACTTCTCCTTATACTCTACTGTAAGAGGCATGAAATCTGTATCAGGTTTAGCCTCTGTTGCACTTGTAACTGTTGCCAGGAGGAATGTTCCACCGCACTTAACCATAACTGAGCCATCGGCTTGCTTAGCGAGCTTGCCAGTCTCGATGGTAATGGTGCGGCCGTCTCCTAGATCGATAACCTTTTCGATAGGTTCTGGTTTAATCATCATGACTTTTTAGTCTTCTAAAATTTTAACAACTCTATATATCGGTGCAAATGTACGTTTTTTTCTTGTTGTGGTTTGGTTTTGAGAGAGTTTTTTTAATTCCTAATTACTAATTCCCAATTCTTAGCCTACCAGATTAGATTTTTGTTGGCCAGTGACCCATTTCGAGTTGGCGCACCTCTATACCTTGAGATTGCCAGAAGGCCAGTTGGTTTTGCGGAGGGAAGATACGATCCTGCGTTCCGATGACAGCGAGGGTATAGAGATTATGCTCGCTACCCATAGGCTGGTATAAGGCAAGTCCCTTGTTCATCGTAATTTTTTTATTTGCGGATAAGGCGTGGGTAATGAAGAAAGAGAGTTCTTTTCTTAGGTCTTCTATATCTCTTTGAGAAGAATACTGTTGGTTTTCTGTGTATTCACTTCGGGAAGAGAACATACGGATGTTGAACTTCTGGCGCGATGCCTCAGAGAGGTTATCGAGAGTGCCCTGAGCGATAGAAACAGGGATTCCGAAGGTATCATCGACAGGCAGGCAAGTGCCGTTGATAGCCGTTGCGGAGACGATTTGAGAAGATATGCCCCATTGGTTGATAAGGATAGGGGCGACGTATACGCCGAACGACCAAGCGTAGACATTATATATGGCATTCGGGTCGGGAGAAAATGGAATCACCTCCGCGTAGTTGTAGAAATAAGTTGAATCAGTCATACGAAGGATGGGAGGAATGGAGTTGAGGTCCATTCCCCAGCCAAGGAAGATGAGGTTGTGTGGGGTTTGCATGATATTTCCGTTTAACGTTGCAAAGGTAAGTAAATGTGGGGAAGAGGAGATGCTTTTTGTGAGAGGGCAGTTTGATATGGTATGGGATATTTTTGGAAAAGTGTAGTTTTGGAGGTGTGAAAAATGCGGAAAAGTGTAGTTTTAGATGGTGATATTTGTAGGAAAAGTGTATTTTTGAGGGTGTCAAAATACAGGAAAAGTGTAGTATAGATATGCTTAAACGCAAGATACAGAGTAAGATAGAAGCTTATCTTCGTTCTGAGGATAATAAGATGCTTGTTGTGGATGGTGCTCGACAAGTAGGGAAGTCATATATTGTTCGCACTGTAGGGCAGTCGTTATTTCCGAACTATGTAGAAATTAACATGGAAAAGGACAAGCAGAACGACAAGCTATTTGCCAATGCTCGTACGGTGGAAGACTTTATTATGGTGTTAAGTACCATAGCCGGGAATAAACTAAAAGAAAAAAAGAATACACTTATATTTATTGATGAGATACAAGCCTACGACCATTTGCTGACGTTGGTCAAATTTCTGATGGAAGATGGACGGTATACGTATATTGCAAGTGGGTCGCAACTAGGTATTGCCCTAAAAAGTACTCAAAGTCTGCCGTTGGGAAGTATGGAAATACTCCATATGTATCCACTAGACTTTGAAGAATTCCTTATGGCGAACAATGTTGGAGATATAGCTATATCCGGAATCCGCAATTCATACGAAAACCAAGAAGCACTATCGGCAGAGATGCACAACAAGATTATGGATCTTTGGCGAAAGTACCTTTTGGTAGGAGGAATGCCTGATGCGGTGAATACATTTCTCAGGGAGCATAATATGGTAAGTGTGCGTAGGGTACAGCATGAAATCAGTATCCTTTACCGGCAAGATGCTGCAAAACATGAGGAACAATCGTCAAAGAAACTCAAAATACAGCGCATCTATGATATGATACCATCCAATCTGGAGAATAAAAAGAAACGTTTGGTGGTAAAAGATATTGAAGATAAGAAAGGAAAGCGCATGGGAGACTATCAGGATGAATTTGACTATATCATATCTGCAGGTATTGCCCTGGAGGTGAATGCGGTCAGTTCTCCGACCTATCCATTGGCGGAAAATGTAGGTAAAAATCTTCTCAAGCTATACTTAAACGATGTGGGTATATTCACAGGGGTACTCTATCGCAATAATATAATGCCAATAATGAACGACGAGAGAAGTATAAATCTTGGGTCTGTATATGAGAATGTGGTAGCTCAAGAGCTGAAAGCCCATGATTTCAAACTTACGTACTACGACAACAAGAAAAACGGAGAAGTGGATTATATAGTGGATGATGCTGATAATCTCACAATATTGCCGATTGAAGTTAAATCAGGGAAAGATTACAAAGTGCATAGTGCATTGGATCACTTTCTTGGGATGACAGGGTATAATGTAAAACGAGCGATAGTATTGAGTAATGAACGAGAAGTCGTATTCGAAGGCAAGATATTGTATATGCCTATATATTATATAAGTTTTTTGCAGCCTAGTAAGTTTGATTCTGCGGAATATATTGAGATATAGAGAATAGGGCGTCGTTGAGCGAGAGTGATTTTCCAATTTGGAATTGGAAATTGGAAGATCTGATATTTATTACGTGCAAATTCAGTAACTTATGAAGAAACAGATATTGTTGTGCCTCCTTTCCTGCATTGCGAACAGCGTTTTCTCACAAATGTCTATCGTCGGCAAAGTTGCCCAATCAGATAATTCTCCGGTAGATTATTTTACTGTCAGGTTTCTTTCGGATACGACATCTATCATGTCTGGTAGTTTTGTGGGAGGAATGTTCTCGGCAGCTGTACCTTCCAGTGTAAACAAAGTAGAGGTATCGGCGTGGGGATTTGATACTGAGCGTAAGATTATCAGCACACGAGGAGACACATTGCAGTTCACATTAATAAACCAGCAGCATGAGCTAGGCGAAGTGAATGTGTTTGCCCGCAAAAATAACCTGACTGTAGACGGCAGTACATATACCCTTTCGGTCGAAGGCAGTTCAATGGCAGAATTGGCTAACATCAACGACGTGCTAAGCAGGGTTCCGTTGTTGATGGTAAATGAGAAGAACGAGGTCTCTATGTTTGGCAAAGATAACGTAGTGGTATATGTCAACAATAGACGTATTGTGAACAAGAAAGAGCTGGAAAATCTGAATCCACAGACAATCAAGGACGTCAAATTGATCAGTTCCCCTGGTGCTCGTTATGATGCTAACGCTGATGCCGTGATATCTATAACAACCAAAGACTATAGTGGAACTGAAGTTGCTGTGCGTAATATTGCAACAAAAGGGCGGCTCTTCTCTAATGCCACAAACACTATGCTTAATTTGCATCATGGGGCGACAAATATCCACGCTGACTATACGTTCACTGCGTCAAAAAACAGATCCAGCGAATGCAGTAACATTCATAACACAGAAGGCAGGCAGGAGTATAATGACGACGAAAAGACTCGAGACGAACTTAGAGGACACACATATTCCATTGTGGGGGAGCACACATTCAGCAACGAGCATAAACTTTCGGCTCAGTTCGCAGGATGGAATGAGCGCAGTCGGCCTGAAATTGAAGGTGGTCAAGAATGTCACAATAGTGAAAACTTAACTTCAGTTGCGACACGCAAGAGAGTAACAGAGAATGAAGACCATTATGATATCGGTGCGGGGTATGACATAAAACTTGGGTCACAAAGTGGAATAACCGTCTCTGCCAATTATACAACCCATCGAGTGGAAGCAAGCAGCAACATTGCAGAAAATCTACTGATTCACGATTATGATTTTGTCTCGAAATATAACGCTACAGATGCGCAAGTTGACTATCAGACCACTACGGATAATGGATTCAATATAGGCTTTGGAGGTAAACTTTCAGCGGTGGCGAATGAGTCGGAGAGTGAATTCAGTTCTAGCAACACAGCTTTGGAGACCACCTTCTCTTATGAGTATGATTTCACAGAAAGAATCATAGGGGCATACCTTGAGCTAGGCAAAGTGATAGTCAATATTGATACTAATGCTGGGTTGAGAGTAGAAAGCACGAACTTTGATGGCAATCACAACAAAAGCAATGTGATAGATACTACATACATTACATTTGCTCCAAACTTGAAATTTTCATGTACTACGGGGGAGAAAAGCAAACTATCTCTTACTTATAGAACCACGATAAGTCGACCTTCATTCAATAGTCTAAGTCCAAACATTCGATACGACAATACATTTTACTATCGGAAAGGGAATCCTACACTCTTGCCTACAATAACGAGCAATATCACGCTTACTTGGAATATGGGTTCAAGTTTTTGGATGAATATTGGATATAGACATAAGCGCAATGCCACTATTTATCAGTACAAAGAATCCGAAAATGGCAATGCGATTGAAGTCACTTTGAGTAATCACAGCCATATTTATTTTATTCTAGCTTCGGCAGGCTATAACTTTAGAAAAGGCCGATTTCGATCTACAAACAGCATAAGCATAACAAAGCCATTTGCCAAGATAAAGTTGTATAAAGGTGGGTATAAGATAGACAGATGTGCGTACTATTTCAAGACAATAAACGACTTTGCTATCAACAAGCATTTTGGGGTGAATGCGGACTTCATATTCAATGATCTTGGAGAAACACTTTTAGAAAAGAAAGATGCCATGTACAACCTCTCAGTCGGAGCGACTGCATATTTCTTTAATCGCAGTCTGGCATTGTCTTTAGCTGCAAATGACATTTTGGACTCATATACATTCAAGGATCACAGAGAGTTCGGAAGTTACGTGGTAGATCATAGATACGACCCAGACAACACATATGTGCGACTTACTGTAAGATACCAACTCCTCTCCGGAAAGACGAAGCGAATTAAGGCTGTTGACAGTAACTCACAGACAGTTGATAGAATGTGACAATCTTTATAATGAAAGGCTATGAAGTTGTAGGCAAGATTACAGGAGACAGTATTTCCAAGCTGGTTACATCACGGAAGACCATTTCACTGGTACAATTATCTTTTTTGTTTTGGAGAAGGCATTTTGGTATGACGAAAAGAAAAAGAGATTTTGCGGTTTTGTTTCGGTATAACGAAAAGAATGTGTATATTTGCGGTGTTGGTTTCGGTATAACGAAAAGATATGAATACAATCAAGAGGCAGATATATTTGGATAAAGTAGTACCATTTATTGATACAAATCTGATAAAGGTATTTACTGGAAGTCGCCGTGCCGGGAAGTCGGTCATGATGCAACTAGTTCAAGAAGAGCTAGTTCAAAGAGGTGTGGACAGGTCGCAGATACTATCGCTTAATTTCGAATCGCGAATTGGGGGTGAAGCTATCAGCGCTGAATATGTATGGAAATCCGTGAAAGAAGAGGCAGACAAGATAAAGAGACGAATATATCTGTTCTTCGATGAGGTGCAAGAGTTGGAGGGGTGGGAAAAACTTGTCAACTCCATACAAATAGACTTTGATGTCGACATATATATTACAGGGTCTAATGCCAAGTTGCTCTCCAGCGAACTAAGTACATATCTGTCTGGGAGGTATGTTGAGATAAAAATATACCCATTCTCATTCAAAGAGGTAGTTCAGATGTCAGAAGAGAACAATATGCCTGTTGACAAGCGGCAGCTATTCCGGGATTATGTTGTAAAGGGAGGGTATCCTGTCCTATATAATTACCAGATGACATACGCCGATGAGATGCTATATCTGAATGACCTATTCAATTCGATAATACTAAAAGACGTGGCACAGCGCAACAATATACGAGATGTGGCACTGTTCAAGCAGATTGTTGTCTTTATTATGTCCAATGTGGGGAATCTTTTTTCGGCGACATCTGTGATGAAGTATCTAAAGAGCGAGGGGAGAAAGATATCTACGGAAACACTGTATAATTACATGGATTTCTGCAAGACAGTATATTTAGTCAATATGATACAGCGTCAAAATCTTATTGGCAAGGAACTATTGACGGCGCAGAATAAGATATATTTGACTGACCATGGGCTGAGGCAAGCAATATATGGCAATAATCAGCGAGACATCAACCAGATACTAGAAAATATAGTCTGCGTAGAACTACAGAGGAGGGGGTATGATGTCACGATAGGGTGTATAGGCACGAAAGAGGTTGATTTCTGTGCGGTGCGTAATGGAGAGACCATATATGTACAAGTTACGTATTTGCTAGCTAGTGAAGAGACCATTGAGAGAGAATTTGGTTCATTGAAGGCGATAGACGATAATTATCCCAAGTATGTGCTATCGTTGGATGACTTTGACATGAGCAGGGATGGGATTCTGCATAAAAATATAGTTGAGTGGCTGTTGGAGTAGGGTTATAGGCCTACTCCGGCGCCTGATTTGAGGGTATCCATGATGAAGTTAGACTGGATTTTAGAGATATACTCGACAGAGCCTACCTCATTTATTATGAACTCCTGGTATTCCTTCATAGAGGATACAGCTACCTTCATGGTGAAGTCGAAGTCGCCACTCACGTTATAGCAATCCACTACCTGAGTCCAATTAGCCACACGTTCGCGGAAGTCGTCGATTTTGTCCTTATATATATTATTGGTGCTGATATTACAGAGTACCATAAAGCTACGGTTGATTTTATCTGCATCGACGATCGCGGTATACTGTTTGATGAAACCCTCGCGTTCGAGGCGGCGATGGCGCTCGAAAGTAGGGGTAGTGCTGAGGTGTATTCTTGCTGCAAGCTCCTTGTTCGTCAAGCGACTATTCTGTTGAAGTTCGCGAAGAATCTTGATGTCTATTTCATCGAGAGTGACTGTTTGTGCCATAAGTAAGACTGTTTTGTAGAATAATATTCCTGATGAGAGCGCGAAGGTATGAATATTTATTTTCAAATCATAGTAGGTAGATACTAGATATAGAATAATAGTAAGAAAGGTACACGGAAGGTATACTCTGGTCCTACGCTGATATAAGAGAGCACCCTTGTTCATCGTAATTTTTTTATAAAAAGAGGCAGAAGAAAGAAACGCGGGCAAAAAGGAGATTTGTGAAATAATCAATGTGTATGAGCATAAAATTCACTAACTTTGTACCCAAATGGACAATTCATCACTTTTAGCAGAAGCGTCGACATATATATGTTCTATTGCGTCGGGGAGCAATGGTAATGCCTACTGGATACAATGTCAGGATACAGCTATTCTGATAGATTGTGGTATTGGGTATAGGGAAATGGTAAAGAGAGCCAAGTTGGTCGGTATAGATTTGAAGTTGCTCTCGGCCATATTCATATCTCACGAGCATTCAGACCATGTCAGAGGCTTGAAAGTGTTAGCGAATCATCATAAGCATATGCAATGCTATATGACAGCCGGTACAGCCAAGGGAGTGAGAGAATACTATATGCCGATAGACGGTTCGAGGGTTCATCTGATGCCATCGGAAGGAGTGGTGACGGTTGGTCCGATAGAAGTGACCAGTTTTGTGAAGCCACACGACGTGAAAGAGCCAGTGAGCTTCACGGTGAGGACGGCAGACGGAATAACCATTGGCGTTTATACAGATATAGGCAAACCGACAGAGAGGTTAGTGCAAGAATTAGAGCAATGTGACGCAGCCTTTCTGGAGAGCAATTATGATATAGAGATGTTGAGGACAGGAAGTTATCCTCTATATCTCAAGAACCGCATTACGGGAGGCGAAGGACATATAAGCAACAAAGAGGCATTTGACCTAGTGAGCAATCTATCCAAGCCATACAAGATGCAAGCCCTGGTGCTGTCGCATCTATCCGGAGAAAACAACAAGCCTCAGGTAGTGAGAGAGCTATTCGAGCCATTTGAGGAATACATGAGAGTATACACGGCGAGCAGAAATGGAGCCGGAGTAGTCATTAAGTTAGAAAAAAGTGATTTGAAATGAATATAGAACAGAAGATTCAACAAGCTGCTGCTGCGGCAGTAGAGAAGCTATTCGGTGCAACAGTAGAGGCTTCTACAATTCAAGTAAACGTCACAAGAAAGGACCAGAAGGGAGACTATACACTTGTGGTATTCCCATTGGTAAGACTTTCGAAGAAATCTCCAGACGAGACAGGCAAGTTGCTCGGAGAGGCAATCGTAGCAGAAGTAGCGGAGGTATCAGAGTATGAAGTTATCAAAGGCTTCCTCAACCTCAGTTTAGCTGCAGATTACTGGATGAATGTAATGAATACTGCGACAGCAGACGACTACGGCTATGTGAAAGCCAACGAGAAGTCGCCGCTGGTAATGATAGAGTATTCATCGCCAAATACAAACAAGCCACTACACCTTGGCCATATTAGAAACAACCTATTAGGTTCCTCTTTGGCAAGATTAGTAAGTGTCTGCGGCAATAAAGTTGTAAAGACAAATATAGTAAATGACCGAGGTATCCATATCTGCAAGAGTATGCTTGCATGGCAGAAGTGGGGTAACGGTTGCACACCAGAGAGCCTTGGACAGAAAGGCGACCACTTGGTAGGAGATTACTATGTAAGATTTGACAAAGAGTTCAAGAGCGAGCTCAAAGGCATCATAGAGAACGACCCAGAGGTAAAAGCCATCAAGGGAAAAGACGACGAAGAGACAAAAGAGCTCCAGAAGGCAGCAGCAGAAGCTAAGTCGCCACTCATGGCAGAAGCCCGCGAGATGCTCCGCAAGTGGGAGGCAGGCGATGCAGAAGTACGCGGTCTCTGGGAGAAGATGAACTCGTGGGTATATGCTGGATTTGACGAGACATACAAGTTGCTTGGTGTAGACTTTGACAAGATCTACTACGAGAGCCAGACATATAAGATTGGCAAAGGCAAGGTACTTGAAGGCCTTGAGGCAGGAAAGTTCTACAAGAGAGAAGACGGCTCGGTATGGGCAGACCTCAGAGAAGACGGACTTGACGAGAAATTGCTTCTCAGAAAAGACGGTACCAGTGTTTATATGACACAAGACATCGGTACTGCCAAGTTGAGATTCGACGACTTCCCAATTGACAAGATGGTGTATGTGGTAGGCAACGAACAGAACTATCACTTCCAGGTACTCTCCATACTACTTGACCGACTCGGTTTCAAGTGGGGCAAAGACCTGGTACACTTCTCATACGGTATGGTAGAGTTGCCAGAAGGAAAGATGAAGAGCCGAGAGGGAACCGTAGTAGATGCAGACGACCTTGTGGCAGACATGATTTCAACAGCCAGAGAGATGGGCAAAGAGCTCGGTCGTCTTGACGGCTTGACAGAAGAAGAGTGCGAGAACACATATAAGATATTGGCACTTGGCGCATTGAAATACTTCATTTTGAAGGTAGACCCTAGAAAGAATATGACATTCAATCCAAAAGAGTCTATTGATTTCAACGGTAACACAGGTCCGTTTATCCAATATGCATACGCACGTATCCAGTCGGTGCTCCGCAAGGCGGCAGAGGCAGGAGAGAAAGTAGCAGACAAGGCAAACAATGCTACGTTGGCAGACAAAGAGATACAGATATTACGTCAGGTAGAGCAGTTCCCTGCAGTAGTCAAGGAAGCAGGCGAAGTATACAGTCCTGCGTTGGTAGCGAACTTTGCATACGACTTAGCAAAAGAGTACAACCAGTACTATCACGACTTCTCGATTTTGAAAGAAGAAAATGCAGAAGTGAGAGCCAACAGAATACTTTTGAGTTCAGTTGTTGCCAAGGTATTGAAGAACGCAATGTGGATACTTGGTATTGAGATGCCACAACGTATGTAATACATATATGCTATGAAATCGGTATTAGTCACTATATTGATGATGTTGAGCGGGGTAACTATCTCCGCTCAACTTGTTTCAGGGTTTCAGAAAGAAGAATATCTTGAATGCCTAAGGATAGCCTCGCATTTCATTGACGGGCAGATAGAAGACAAATATAAATGCGAAGAGCCAATAGAATATGAGCGATTGTACGAATCTCCGACTCTAGGCTTTGACAACAAGTGGGAATTGTGGGAGAATAAAGATAAGAAAATATTCCTTGTCAGTCTGAGGGGCAGTGTACCTACGCAAGTGAGTTGGTTCGCCAATTTCCACGCGGGAATGTTGCCAGCGCAAGGCAAGTATCATATAGGCAAAGATTATGAGTATAAATTATGCGACGATGCGAAGGCGTTAGTACATTCAGGGTGGCTAGGCAGTGTGTTGTCGTTGAGCAAGGATATTGAGGCAAAGATAGATTCCTGCTATAAAGAGGGAATGAGAGATTGCATACTTACCGGACACAGTCAGGGAGGGGCAATATGCGCACTGCTCACAGCATACCTGTTGCAGAGCCAGAAAGACGGGAAGATACCTGCAGACCTGAGGTTCAAGACATATTGCAGTGCGGCGCCAAAGCCAGGAGACTATCTTTTTGCCATGCACTATGAGAGAATGACAAGAGGAGGTTGGGCGTTTAATGTCATCAATGCAGACGACTGGGTGCCAGAGACCCCATTGAGTGTTCAGACTCCAGACGATTTCAGAGATACCTGTCCGTTTACTCGAGTAGATGATATGATTGAGACTGCGGGAATGAAAGGTGCGGATAAGTTGAAGATAAAGATACTGATGCGAAAACTAAGGAAGCCTACGAGGAAGAGTGAAGAGAATCTGACGAAATATCTTGGGTATTATATAGCAGGAATGCTTAAAGATATGGGGATAGATTATGAGACACCAGAGTTGGCGAAGTGTGCCAATTTCCAGCGAGTAGGTACGACTATTGTAATGATGCCGGGAGAAGAGTATCACAAGAAGCATGCATTGATGGCAGAAGATCTGTTTGAGCATCATATGTTTGTGGCATATATGGAGTTGGCGAAGGGGGATTTGTAGAATTCTGATGACGCAGAAAGAAAAATACATACAACTTTCAGAGAAAGTCAAGTTGCCATTGGCTATGCAGCCGTGGTGGCTTGATATAGTGTCTAGCGAAAAAGGGAAGGGTTGGGATGCGATAGTTGTTGAGGATGAGAAAGGGGAGATAATAGGTGCGATGCCATATCACTATGTGAAGAAATTATGGTTGACGTTTGTGGTGCAGCCGCAGTTGACTATGCACATGGGAATATGGATGAGGCACTTGACAGAGGGAAAGAAGGTTTCAGAGTATGACAGTGTAGCCAGTAAGATAATAAAGACGATATCCGATGAGGTTGACAGAAGAGGAATATTCTATCTGAATATGAAATTGGGCATAGACTCGATAGGGTGGCAGGCATTGGAGTGGAACGGATTCTTGTGTAGGGTGAGGTATACTTATGTGATGAAGGAGATACCAGACAGTGAAGATGGTGTATATAAGTTGTTTAGAAAAGACAAACAGAAGAAGGTAAACAAGGCCTTTGGAGAAGAGTGGAGTTGTAGAATTAACATAGTGCCCCCATCTCAATACTACGACCTGTATTCAGAAGAATTAAAGACAAAGAATGATGAAGTTTTTTATTCGAAAAAGTTGTTTTGTCAATTGTTCGATGAGGCTGTGAGTAGAAGTTGTGCTCGCATTATCTCTATACATGACAAGCAAGGAAACATACATGCAGCTGCGTTATACACGATAGAAGGTGAAAACTCATTAGGGGTGTCCACATATATAAATCCAGAATTTAAATCAGACGGCTCGTCTTCTTTAGTTGTACTAAAGCAGATTTGCGATATAAAATCGAGCGGTTGTATAAGTTATAATCATGGAGGTGGTACAAATGAAGGAATGGCTAGCTCGTATGCTGGGATAGGAACGGAAAAAGTAGCATATTTGCAGATTATTAAGATTCGAGGTTTGCTGGGTAGAATTCTTATGAGGCTAGCTGTATGAAAAAAGATATTACAATAATAATACCGTGTTACAATGAACAGGATGTGTTGCCATTGTCTATATCTTCGTTAATTGATGTGTCCAATAAATTAAAAAATATTGGATATGAAGTTGTACTGTTATTTGTCAATGATGGCAGTAATGATCGAACGTTTGATATATTATTCGAAGCGGCGAAAATTTATTCTGAAATCCAGGTGTTATCCTTCTCAAGAAACTTTGGACATCAAGCTGCAATTACTGCCGGGGTTAACTTTTGTAGAACGAACTATGCTGCAATAATAGACGCGGATCTTCAAGATCCTCCAGAGTTAATTCCAGACATGCTTCACATTCTCGTAAAAGAGAATGCCGAGATTGTTTTTGGTCAGAGAAATAAAAGAAAGGGAGAGAGTTTATTCAAGCGTTTGTCTGCTCGTTGGTTCTATAAGGTGTTGAATTATATGAGTGAAATCGAACTTCCAAAAGATGTGGGTGATTTTAGAGTTATTGGCCCGAATGCGATAAGACAATTCAATAAATTTACAGAGCATGGGAAATATGTTAGAGGCTTGATGTCATGGATTGGTTATAAGCAAATTGCATATAAATATGTAAGAGAGGCTCGAATGTCTGGAGATACGAAATATCCTTTACGCAAAATGTTGCGTTTAGCAATGTCATCTTTCTTGTATTTCTCAACTAAGCCTTTAAAATTTATTTTAAGTCTAGGAGGACTAAGTGTACTTGTTTCTATTGTTTATGCCCTTTATGCACTGTTTGGTAAAATGGTAGGATTCACAGATGCTGTGAGTGGATGGACTACATTGGTTATTTTATTATCGTTCTTTTCCGGAATGCAGATGATAACTATTGGCGTTGTTGGATTATATATAGGGGGAATATTTGATGAGGTAAAAGGAAGAAGTGAATATATTCTGAGTGAAGATAAATGTATATGCAAATAAAAAGATGAATGTAAAAATATTATTCAATAAGATTGAGGCATTAGGAAGTAAGTATGATAGACTCCCAATTTTCCTCTTTGTGATTGGTTTTTTAGTCAGGATAATCCTTTCGCCTCATCATAGTGATGATTTGCTTTGTTTTGTAGAGCCATGGACACAGCATTTTAGAGACTACGGAATAATATACGGCTTAGCACACGTACATGAGGAGTGTAATTATATGCCTCTCTATACTTACTTTTTGTGCCCTATTTCTCTATTGCAACCGCAATACTATGTTTATGGTATCAAGTTTTTTTCAGTATTATTTGATATTGTGCTTTGTTATTCAATATCGTACATGTTATACCATATAGATCATTCTATCAAATTGCATCTCACAGCGTCAATTATGTGGCTTGTCCCTACATTATTTTGGAATAGCAGTTATTGGGGACAGTGCGATGTTATGTACTCAACGTTCTGTGTGCTAACCATATTTTCAATTATGAAGCGACGCCCAATTCTAGCTTGCGTTATGTTCGGACTCGCGTTCGCTTTCAAAATGCAGGCTATTTTTATACTTCCTTTTTTATTTGTCGCTCTAATTCATGGGGAAGTCAAAATTTGGCATTTTGTTTTTGCTTTAATAACTGTTATTATAACAGTAGTTCCATCCCTTATAGCAGGTAGACCTATATCTGAAATACTAATGATTTATATAGGACAAGCTAACCAGGACCCCCGACTGTCCCAAAATCTAGCAAATCCGTATATATTCATTTCAAATGATTATTATGAGCCTGTAAGGATTGTAGGAATGGTGCTTACAGTGTCGTTTACATTGTTGTATGGTTATTTACTAAGACCGAGTAACTATAATCTTAATATTGAGAATATGCTGGTTGTAGCTATGGTCGGAGCCATAATAATTCCATATATACTTCCATGCATGCATGACAGATATTTGTACTTGGGCGATCAGCTTAGTGTAGCTTATTTGTTATTAAAACGCACTAATATATCATTGTGGATAGCTTTTTGTACCGTAAGCACGTCTTTTTTTGAATATGCTAGATATTCAAGATTGAAGCCATATCTCCCAGAAGAGCCTGGATTTTTATTGTATACTGCTTCTGTTGTATTAATCATTATTGTACTTGTTGGTACATGCAGAAAAACATCAAATCATTAATGAATGTTCTGTTTTTAACTTCGTGGTATCCGTCTAGATATGATGCAATGTCTGGTTTGTGTGTTAGAAAACACGCACAGGCAGTGCGTAGGTGTGTGTCTTGCGTTGAGGTAATTTATTTAAAACCAGATGAGAATGTATCTGAATATGAAATTACAGAAGAAGTAATAGACGGTGTTCATGAAATAGTGGTTTATTACCCAAACCCCAAATTGGCCCTTTTCAAATTCTGGGTATATTTCAGAGCATTTCTATTCGGATATAAGAGATTGAAAGAGAAGCCTGATTTGGTACAAGTGAACGTGCTTACAAGATGTGGGGTGTTAGCTTGGCTCTTATGGAGGTTCCGTAGAGTGCCATACGTAGTGGTAGAGCATTGGACGAGATATCTTCACATGAGAGTATGTTTTAGGAATTTTGTGCATAAAATGTTGACTCAGATAGTTGTGAAAAATGCAAAATGTATACTTCCCGTAAGTGAAGACCTAGGTAAGGCTATGCAGAGAAGAGGTCTATCCCCGGGGGTATATGGAAAGATAAATAATGTGGTAGATGATTTTTTCTATGATAGTTACGAAAAGACTATTAGTATAGGGAAGAAGAGGATACTACACATATCATGTTTTAATGATAAGCATAAGAATATTACAGGTATTTTGCGAAGTATAAAAGAAGTATTAGCGAAAAGAGATGATTTCGAGTTGGTAATAGTAGGGGATGGCGCGGATTATAAACAAGTAAAACTATATTCAGAGCAATTGAACTTAACGGATAATGTTGTCAGATTTGTAGGCGAACAAACTCCGAGAGAAGTCTGCGACTGGTTACGAAATAGTGACTTTATGGTAATGTTTTCCAATTACGAAAATGCTCCTGTAGTCATATCGGAGGCTCTGGCTGTAGGAATACCTGTTGTATCTACAAATGTTGGAGGAATAAGTGAAATGATTGATTCTAAGTGCGGATTATTGATTGAACCAAGGGATGAAAGCCAATTGTCACAGGCTATTATGCAAATGCTTGATACGAGTGATACTTTTGATAAATCAACTATAAAAGAATACGGACGTCAGTATAGTTTTGATGAGGTCGGGAAGCATTTGGTGTCGATCTATCATGCAGAAACTGTGACAAAGTGATATGTCATTTACCGTTTGCTTGTCGCATTTTGGAGTATCCTCACTAGTGTTTCTCTATATCTTTTCAGTAATCCATAAAATAATGCTGTACTTATTACTCCAAAGACAAGTAATGTGACTGTTCCTGAATATACCAATTCTCCCCATGTAATAATAGTCAGATTAAGCATATTGAGGATGTTGTCAGAAACATACCACGTTCCACCTATTAGCAAAAATGCCACCAATGCCGTGGGGATTATCCTCAATGCCGATATTTTAAATCCTCTTGTATATAAAAAATATGGTTTCCAGATACCGTATATCAAGGCTTGACTGATTGTTACACCCAAAACAACGCCTTTCACACCTAATGCCATCCCCAATATAATCGATAATGATAGATTGAGTGCCAAGTGCGTTATTGGAGCCCATATGTCTTGATATAATCCGTACGCATATATGAATGGATCTGTTGTGCAGGAAAATTCTACGAAAGAGAATATGACCAATAATAATACCATTTGTTCATCAAACAAATAATCTGCTCCTACCCATAGTGTCATGAATGGGTTTATCAACTTTCCAATACAGTAGCAGATTATCGAAACTAACCATAATCTAAAAATAAGGCACGACCTGAAAAAACTCTCAACCTTATTGTCATTTCTTTCTGATGCAAGATTCCCTATACTGGCTGTTAGCCCATTAAAGCAACTGCTTACAAGGATACCTATATTTGTTATTATCATCATATAGTTCCCATATATAGCTACAACCGATAGTGAAATCAAACCATAAACTATAACCGGACTAACTCTGTCAATAATTGAAAAACAAATCTTATGCACCATCATCTGCTTGATTTTTTCTAGGATGACATGATATTTAATCAATAGAGTCCCCCCTTGAGAAATGTCGCAGTTGAGCCATTTGTATTGTTTGTTAATCTCAAACGCTATTATTCCTACTGTCAAAACGCCACATAATAGCTCTATAATCAGCCAAAACTCATACCCCAATCCCCAGAACCCAATCCCCACTATCTGCAGCACCATCTTGAGCGACCTTCCTCCCTGTAGCGCCGTGACTATCTTATACTCCTTCTGGTCGGCACTCAGCAACGTCTGCTGATAGCAAAAGAAATACCCCAATACCTGCGACAGAAACACAACCCCAAATGTCGCGTATGAATACCACAATGGCAGATGTGTCTTCTCCTCATTGAAGAATACAGGGAAACAAGCCATCAGTATGATTGCTCCCACAATCATTGCCGTTCCCACATACCTGAACAGCCAGCCTTGTATTGAGACTATTTCAGTTATGGCTTGTCGGTCGTTGTCGAAAATAGGCTTGTATAGAGAAAATGCCACAGCAGATGTGATTCCCATCTCAGCTAGGTTCAGAAATCCGCAAAGATTGTTGGCCGTAGTATATAGTCCCAATATGTCAGCCCCTAGAGCATCCAGGAGTATTTTTCGCGAAAAAAAGCCCAACGCAAAAGTCAGCACACTGAAAAACAGTGCGACTTTCGCATTGCGAATACTTTTCTGAGTCCTTGATTCTGCCATCTGCTCTATTCGTCCGAAACGGTGCAAATATAAAAAAATTACGATGAACAAGGGTGCTCTCTATGACTAGCCATAGACTACGCCTATATTATCAACAATAACTATTATAGTCTTTTTTGACAAAGATAAGGGTATATAATACCTCAAAAAGCACTATATTTGCATCTCGATAATGCTTCAAAATATAATCCCATGATTAAAAATAAAAGTCTCGTATCCATTACGGATTTCACTAAGGACGAGATTCTTCGCATTCTCGAGTTGGCTGCCGATTTCGAAAAAAATCCACATCAGCCACTTCTTCAAGGACACATCATTGCGAGCCTATTCTTCGAACCATCTACCCGTACACGACTCAGTTTCGAGACGGCAATGAACCGCCTGGGCGCACGTGTAATCGGCTTCTCGGATGTAAATGCAACTTCTACGACAAAGGGCGAGACACTGAAAGATACTATCAAGATGGTATCTAATTATGCCGACCTAATCGTGATGCGTCACCCATTGGAGGGCGCAGCTCGATATGCAAGCGAGCAGTCAAGAGTACCAGTTGTAAATGCAGGTGATGGTGCTAATCAGCACCCTTCGCAGACTTTGCTCGACATGTATTCAATGATGAAGACTCAGGGTCATCTCGACCACTTGAAGATTGCTATGGTGGGTGATATGAAATATGGCCGCACTGTGCATTCACTCATTCAGGCTATGGCCGATTTCGAACCTACTTTCTATTTCGTGTCGCCAGATGAACTCAAGATGCCGGACGAGTATAAGGAGTTCCTCGATCACAGAGGCATCAAGTATGAGGAGCATAAGGATATGAATGCCGTATTGAATGAGGCTGATATTCTCTATATGACCCGAGTACAGAAGGAACGTTTCGCCGACCTTATGGAGTATGAGCGCGTGAAGAACACATATGTACTTCGCAATGAAATGCTTGCCAATACTAAGGATAATCTCAAGATACTTCACCCACTGCCAAGAGTGAATGAGATCTCGGAGGACGTGGATGCTAATCCAAAGGCATACTACTTCCAGCAGGCTGAGAATGGTATGTATACCCGTATGGCTATCATCGCAGCTATTATGGGTGTAAAGTAATTTCTTTATAATTGATAAAAGGAAATAATTATGCAGAAGGAACTTAAGGTATCCGCTATTAAGGACGGAACAGTAATAGATCGTATTCCTGCAGAGAACCTCTTTAAGGTAATCTCTATTCTTGGACTTGAGCATATCCCAAATCAGATAACTTTTGGAACTAATCTCGAGAGCCATAAACTTGGCAGAAAGAGTATCATTAAGGTTGCTGATAAGTTTTTCGAGGGCGACGAGATAAACAAGATTGCTCTCGTGGCTCCACAGGCTAAGCTGAACATAATACGTAACTACGAAGTTGTTGAGAAGCGCATGGTGGCTGTGCCTGATGAGGTAATAGGCTATGTAAAGTGTATGAATCCTAAGTGCGTTACGAACCATCAGCCTATCACGACTCGCTTCCGTGTCATAAGCAAGTCGCCTTTGGCATTCCGTTGCCATTTCTGCGAGAAGACAACAAATGAGAACCAGATGGTAATCATTTAAGGTTTATACCAGATAAGAATTAAACTATATTGACTGTGCGAAACAAGATAATATCAACACTATTGCTTTTGGCTTGCTGCGTCATTGGGATAATGGCGCAAACGGTCAACATTAAGAAGATTTCGTCACAATTTGAAGATGGCGATTACTCTGCTGTCATATCTACTTTGGAACCTGTGATGGCAAAGAATGATAGGGATGCTAAACAGAACTATTACCTGGGAGCATCATACGTGCTGTCGGGTGTAAATAACACTGAGGGTATCAGACGTCTGAAGTATTCGCAGGTAAAGGGATTCGTGGCAGAAAGTCATTATTATCTTGGTTTGGCATATCAGAGAATATATGAGTACGAGCTGGCACAGCAGTCGTATGAGAAGTATCTCAAGACAACGAAGACGCATAAGTATGATGAGCAGTGCCAGAAACAGATTGAACAATGTACGGTAGCAATACCGCTGTCTAGCAAACTCTTCAAACTTAGAGTAATCGACAAGTATAAGGTGCCACGAGATTCTTCAATGATGATTTATACACCTTCTAAGGAGGTGGGTACAGTGGCAAGAAACAGTGCATTCTTCTCAGATAATATCGACCCTAATGGTATTCTGTTCCGCACAGAGAGAGGTGATGCAGTGTATTTTTCTATGACTCCAGAGGAAGAGCAGAATGAACATCTGTACAAGATGGAACAATTGCTTGATGGCTGGGGTGAGGCTACATTGCTCAATGGTCTGGCTACAACGGCAAACGATAAGATGCCGGTGATGATGACTGATGGTACGACACTCTATTTCTCTTCGGACCGACCAGGTGGTTTGGGTGGCTGGGATATCTATCGCACTACTTACGATGCAGAGAATAGAACTTTCACTGAGCCTATGAATCTGGGCGTGCCTTTTAATTCACCAGCGGACGACTATCTGTTTGTGGCTGACGAGTTCCGAAACAGGGCTTGGTTTACATCAAACAGAGAGACTTCTACCGACTCGGTGGTGGTATATGAGATATTGTGGGACAATAGTGTGATACGTAGTTTCGCTCAGTCTACTGATGAGATTCGTCAAGCAGCCGCACTGGAGATTGATCCTTCGCTCTCTGAAATGAGAAATGATGCCCTGAATACCTCGGCTACGGCACTTAATGGTATGAGAGCTTCGGTGGCAAAGCAGTTCAGCGTGACTGAGCAGGAGGATAGATTCCGGTTTGAAATATGCGACTCGTTGACGTATACGCAATGGGAGCATTTCAGATCTTCTGAAGCAATGTCGGCTTACCAGAAGTTATTTGACATACAACAGGAGCACGATAGTCTGCACAACTTGATGGGTGCCAAGCGAAAGGAATTTATGAACCTCAGGACCAATGAGCAAAGAAATGAGCAGATATCAGAGGTGCTGAAGATAGAGAAGAGGTTGTATGCACTGGAGGATCTGATAACTGAACAGAGCGAGAAGGTGCGTAATCTGGAGATATCAACAATACAGCGTTTGGTAGAGTCAGGTGATTATATTCCGTTCTCAAGTATAAGAAGAACTCCGAAGAAGGTGTCGTTTGATTGGGATAACTTGTTGGTCGCTTCCGATTACATAATGTATGATGAGGCCTATTTCGTGGATATGAAGGCTGAACGAGCCCCTTTCTATGCAACTGTGTTTAGCCTAGCAGAGATAGAGGAACTGCAGAAGGCCGACGATTTGTTGGCTTGGGCTGGCATAATGCAGATTGAGATTGTTAAGCTTCAGGAGAAGGTGCTGAATGGAGAGACAATGCCGTTTAGGGATGACGAGTTATCGACTCAGGAGATAGCACAACGTATAGGATTGCTCAATAGAGCTTCGCTGACCTTGCATAGTAATGCACTGGAGCAGAAGTTTGAGATATATGATGATAAATGCGAACATCTTACAACAGGTCCGGATGCAGCCACAGTGGACTATTCTGAGATCGAAGAGATGGCTGCCGCAGCAAGAAGAGATTTCGAGATAGTGGAGAATATAACACTTGCAGACTCGGAAGACCAGTTCGCTAAGGCCGGACTATTGAAGAAACGCAGTATCAAGACATTTGAGAGAGCTATACATCGTGTGGCTATTCACCTAGATGGTTCGTTTCCTCTGCCTGCAAAGGAGAAGATGGGTGATCCTGTAGGGGTGACCATAGACAAGCCAATAGGCGAGGCTCCAGAAAAGGTAATTACAAAACAGGAAGAGCCTGTCGTAGTGGAGGATCCAGTCAAGGAAGAGGTCAAGGATGTTGTGAAGAAAGAGGAGAATATGGATAAGATTGTGGAGACGAAGCCGGAAGAACCCAAGAAAGAGCAAAGCCCGACAGCCAGCGCAGGTTCTGTAGTATATCGCATCCAGCTAGGTGTGTTCCGAAATAATCCTGACCCAAAGAAGTTGGCTAAGGTTGGTGAGATTACAAAGGAGGAGATACCGGGTAAAGGACTAACAAAGTTCTATGCTGGAAACTATGCTACGAAAGAAGAGGCAACGGCAGATCTGGATATGGTGCATAAGGCTGGTTTCGCTGGCGCATTTGTAGTAAAGGCAAAATGAAAAGTTGATAATCAATCTAAATATTAAGAATATGACATTTATAGAGCAGATTACAGAGGATATCAAGGCTGCTATGAAGGCAAGAGACAGCAAGTCTCTCGAAGCACTTCGTGGCATCAAGAAGGAGCTTATTGAGGCGCAGACTAAGGGCCCAGCTCATGAGTTGGAAGAGGCTGAGATAATGAAGATCCTACAAAAGATGGTAAAGCAACGTCAGGATTCTGCAGCGCTATATGCTGAGCAGAACCGTCCAGACCTTGCTGAGGAAGAGACATCACAAGCAGAGGTAATTAGCCGTTATCTTCCTAAGGCTCTTTCTAAGGAGGAGGTAGAAGAGGCAATCAAGAAGATTATCACTGAGGTCGGCGCTACTTCTCCTAAGGATATGGGTAAGGTCATGGGTGTGACTTCAAAGCAGTTCGCAGGTCGCGCTGATGGCAAGATGGTATCAGATATGGTAAAGAGCTTGCTCGCTCAGGCATAATTGCCAAATAAAAAAACAATAATGGTCGCCCTCTGTCCAGAGAGCGACCATTATTACTGTGCATGAAAACTATTATAAATTATAAGGAAAGTGCTACTAATTGCGCTTGCGGCGCTTGAGTGCCGATTGTGACTCAAGATTAAGCAGTGTCTCTTCTTTGAACAATTCGGCAATAGGTAGGGTAGTTACCTTCTGAAGTTGTGAAGGATCGTACTTATTCTCCTCCTCAACTGCTGTTGATTTGCGCTCATAGAGGCGTTGGAGAATCTCCTTTGTAGAATCTGTATATTCAATGGTGAGGGTATTGCCTTCAGAGTCATCAATGGAATCGTCCTTCTGCTCTACGAATGCTCCTTCGTTATCCAACTTCACAGATTTAGGTTTAGGAGCCTGCTGTGCATTGGGTTCCAATACGTTTTCTTGGAAGCCAGTAGCAACAATGGTGACCTTGATAGATTCTTCCAACTCAGGAGAATCAACTGAACCGAATTTAAGACGACCCTGACCTGCACCTGGTGTTACATCAATGAGATTATTGATGTACTCTGCTACCTCAGAAAGTTCATCCTGTGTTACCTCGTAATCGGTATCTTCTGCACTCTGGAAGAAGATAATGACATGCTGAGAACCACGAATATCACGATTGTTGATGATAGGCGAACTCAAAGCCTGCTTTACAGCATCCAGAGCACGATTTTCACCAGAAGCAACGCCCGACCCGATGAAAGCAACACCGCTGTCTTGCATGAATGTGCGGATATCGGCAAAGTCAACGTTCATTGAACCTGTCTTCGCTACAATCTCAGAAACTCCGCGTACGGCATCAGACAATACAGCATCGGCTTTTGCAAAGGATTTAGACAAAGCGAGCTTACCATATAGCTCTTTGAGGCACTCGGAGTTCAATACGATCAAGGCATCGACCGAGTCTATCATCTCCTTAACGCCTTCGTAAGCTACCTTGAGCTTCTGTTCGCGCTCGTAGATGAAAGGAATGTTTACTACACCGATAGTAAGAATATTCATCTCCTTGGCTGTCTTTGCAATGACAGGGGCAGCACCGGTGCCGGTACCACCGCCCATACCTGCGGTGACGAAAATCATGTCTGCCCCATTGAGCATAGACTTGATTTCTTCCATAGATTCAAGCGCTGCAGCACGACCAGCTTCAGGCTTACTGCCTGCGCCAAGGCCGTTTGTAAGACGAGGGCCAAGTTGAATCTTGTTGTCAATAGGTATCGCCTGAATATGCTTATAGTCAGTGTTACAAACCCAGTAGTCTACACCTTCCAAATCGGGAGGTAGGACCGTGTCAGCGCTCATCTTCGCATTGTGGCGATGACCGAATTTCATGTACTCCACGGCGTTGCAACCTGCACCGCCAACACCGATTACGCGGATCTTGGCAGTGCTCTTCAATTCTGTTGACGCATCAATAATTTCCTCTAAATTCATATTAACCTCTCTTTCTTACTATATCTGTTACTTCAAATCTCCGTCTATAGAAGGTTCTTCTGCCCCAAGAACCTTATCCTGCAACTTGCCGAGGAAATTGCTAAGGTCAAATCCCTTCCTTTTGGCTTTTTCCTCCTTTTGTGGCTCAGTTTGCTTGGTAGTATTGTTGTTACTCGTATCAGGCTCCACGAAAGGTATCTGTTCGTTGTCTGCGAACGATATTTCAGGTTCAATTACCGGATTGTTCCTTACATATTGTATTGTCATGCCATAGCATGCACTGTATTTAATAAGGTGTTCGTTGTCGATGTTGTCGTAAGAAGTCTGATTCAATATATTGACAGTCTTCCCTTCGAAACGTTTCTTGACGCAATCAAGCATGCCATAGGTATTAGCACCTCCGCCTGTAAGAGCAATGAGGTCAATAGAATTGGTCATGCCAGATTTTGACAGAATGCTCTCAATATATGCTACAAGTTCTTCGACACGAGCCGAGATAATAAGCTTGAGAAGTTTTGTATTTATCGTTACCACTCTATCCTCGGAGAAAGTGATATCTACATCTGTTGTAGAGAGTGACAATAAAGACTGAATCTCTTGTTTGAGAGCTTCTGCTTCTTTATGTGATACTTCAAGTTCATTTTCAATATCCGATGTAATAAGATCAGCACCAATAGGTATCATTGACTCAAAACGGGTATTGCCATTCTTTACAATAGCAATATTTATGGTGCCGTAGCCTATATCTACAAGGGTAATGGTACGATTTTTGGCAGTTGGTGGAATCAAAACCTTAGCCTTTGCTGATGCAGTAGTGCAAAATTGGTCAAATTTGACCATAGGAATAAGGTTGTTGTATGGTGCAATATTGTTTTTTGTAGCCATGACAACAAAACAAGTTCCAGTAAGTCTCTGCCCATTGACACCTATGACATTATTTGTCTTCGGCATGCCATCAACAGAATAGTCGGTTGGGTCTACACTGATAGTGATTTGCTCGGCACGTACACCTACTTCGGCACGTATCTGGTCTGTGAGACGCTTAATATCATTTTCGTCAATACGGGTCTTGTTGGATACATCAATCTGCGAATCTTTGTATTCAGTGTAAAATTGAAAGCCATTTATATTGATACAATACACTTTCTTGTACCTGTCCTTTGACTCATATTTCTTCCCTAGTTTCTTGTTGGCACCCATAATAAGGTCATTGATGACACGACTAGCCTCATCAACAGCCACAATCTGACCTCGTTTTACTCCACGAGAAGTCTTTTTTTCTTCGCTGTGCAGAACTTTGAAACCGAATGTCTGCGAATCATCAACCTCTGCCACGAGCAGTCTTGGTTGTGATGTTCCCAAGTCTATTGAATAAATAATTGTGTTCATCGTGTTGAATTTTTAATTAATGATTAGCCTTTGTTATTATTTCTTTGTACACACAACTTGTCCCTTATACTTGACGTTCACTTTCTTGTATAAGTTCCACTCTCTTTGATGCCAACCATTGGTATATAACTTGAACAACAGGTCGAATTTCTCTTCTATTCGGTCTATTCCTCCAAATTCTATCACATGGTCGCCGACTCTAGGGACTAAAACGTACTCTTGTTTGTCGGTTACATAAATTTGTTCTATCTGTGCTTTCCAGAACTTATCTTCGTTGATGAATCTGCATAGCTCAATTAATCCATCACCATCTAGGATAGGCCCTACATTTCCATTTACTACCAGCGCATGAGCCCTGATCTCTGTTCTCGCAGCTATCTTGTAGCCCTCTCTGTCCATATAATAGGAGGTCCCATTAGAGAAGACATGCATGATTGGCTTGCGTTGTGTTACTTGGACTCGCAGAATACCGCTTGGTGTTGAGTAACACTCACATTTTTTCACGGCAGGTGTCTTTTCAATGGCGACTTCTATCTCGTTGAGATTAATGTCGTTGATTCTCATGCCCGATAAATCGGGGAATGAACGATTGACAATACGTGTCAGTTCGCTACTGGATATCAACACATCTTCATCATTGCTGACAATGTCAGAATCTACACGTGTGCACATGACCTTATCTTGCTCATCAGCAACAAACCCCATGACTATAGGGAAGTAGAGGAGCATAACGGTAAGCGCCATCAGTTGTAACAAACGGCGTACAATTAGTTTCGTTTTATGTTCTTTGTCCTGTGCCACGTATGAAATATTTATTTAAGCATTTCCTTTTCGAGAGGAGCAACTAGTCGATCTATGTCGCCTGCACCCATAACGACAACTACATCGAGAGGCTCTGAAATCATATTCTTCACGAGATTCTCCTTGTCGGTAATGGTCACTGAGATGTCGCTGGTAATCTTCTTGGCAAGCATCTCGCTGGTAACGCCTGGTATAGGCAATTCACGAGCAGGGTATATGTCGAGCAGATATAATCGGTCTGCTAATGATAATGCTTCTGCAAACTCATCAGCCAAATCTCTGGTACGTGTGTAGAGATGGGGCTGAAATGCCACTGTAATCTTTCTCTTAGGGTACATAGCGCGTACTGAAGAGAGCATTGTCTTGATTTCCTGTGGGTGGTGAGCATAATCGTCTATCAATACCAATTTCTCGGTGCGGATATGATAATCAAAACGACGGCGGTTGCCCTTGAATGTCTTTAGTGCTTCACGTATTTCATCGTCCTCTACGCCTGCAAGGTTCGCTAGAGCGACTGCCGCCACGGCGTTCTCTACATTATGAAGACCTGGAAGGCCTAGAGAGAGATTGCGTATCTGACCGACAGGCGTGCAGACTGAGAAATTGTATAACCCCTGCGAATTGAGAGTAATGCCAGTGGCGTAATAATCAGCATTCGAATCGGAGCGTGAATATGTGAATATCTCAACATCTTCGTCCACAACATTTTCGTCGAAGTCTATGCCATACTTATATATAACTGAACCTCCACAAGTAGTCTGTGATGCAAACTGATGGAATGCCTTGCGCATCTCCTCTGGTGTGCCATATATATCTAAGTGATCTGGATCCATCGCTGTAATCAGCGTAAGGAAAGGGTGTAATTGCAGAAAACTGCGATCATATTCATCGGCTTCTGTTACTACATACTCAGAATCAGTATCACTCCAGTAGTTTGTATCATAGTTAGAGGAAACACCCCCAAGGAAAGCTGAGCATCCAAGGGTAGAGTTCTTCATGATATGCGCTACTAAGGTTGAGGTAGTGGTCTTGCCGTGTGATCCTGAGATACATATAGCATCGTGGTTGCGAGTCAAGTCGCCCAACATCACAGCACGTTTCACTACATCGAAGCCATTGCTCTTAAAATAAGACAATATAGCATTGTCGGCAGGTATGGCAGGCGTGTATACCACAGTCGTGTTAGCCTTATTCCTAAACTCCTGAGGAATCTCGTCTACGCTGTCGGTAAATGTAGTCTTAATACCCTCAGCAGCCATCTCTTCGATTAGACGTGAATTTGTCTTGTCATAACCCGTGACGTTTTTGCCGAGTTTATTATAGTGACGGGCAATGGCACTCATACCGATGCCACCTATACCGACAAAATATATGTTATCAGTCTTAGCCATTATTCCTACATCTAAAGCTTGTTCTGTTTTATGAGAGCGATAACTTCATTGGCAATGTCCATAGCCGCATTTGGACGAGCAAATTCCTTGATGTTGGTTTTCAACGTCTCAAGTTTGCCTGGTTCCGCCAGTGCTTCCTTGGCCTCTCTCAATAAACTGGTTGTATCTGCATCACGGACAAGGATGGCTGCATCTTTGTCTGAAAGTGCCCTTGCATTCTTTGTCTGATGATCTTCACTGACATTTGGTGAAGGAACAAGAATGGAAGGCTTGCCGAGGAGCGACAGTTCGGAGATACTGCTAGCACCTGCGCGGGAAATAACAATATCAGCAATGGCGAAAGCTAGATCCATACGTTGGATAAATGCCATTGCCTTGACATTCGCGCGAGGATTGGCATCTAAAGTTGCCTTGATATCATCGTAATATATCTTACCTGTCTGCCAGATTAGCTGACAATCTTCTCCTAGTACATCCAGTGTCTCTTTGATGCCGTTGTTTATTGAGCGAGCGCCTAGACTTCCACCAATAACAAGTATTACAGGCTTATTAGGGTCTACTCCGAAGTATTCGTATCCTTCCGACTTGTTGGTCGCTTGGAGCAACTGCTGACGGACAGGATTGCCTGTCATAATAATCTTATTGGCATCGAAGAAACGTTCCATGTTCGGGTAAGCAACGCATATCTTTTTTGCCTTCTGAGCTAAGATACGGTTTGTAACTCCTGGAAATGAGTTTTGTTCCTGCAAAAGGCAAGGGATGCCCGCACTAGAGGCACTTTTTAATACAGGTCCGCTGGCATAACCTCCTACTCCCACTGCAGCATCAGGCTTGAATGTCTTCACAATCTTTCGTGCCTGATACATACTAGCTATAAGCTTGAAAGGGAAGGCGATGTTACGTATTACATTGTGTAAGGTAATTTGCCTGTGGAATCCAGCAACAGGTAATCCCTTTATCTCATAACCCTCAGCTGGGACTTTCTCCATCTCCATTTTTCCCTTTGCACCGACAAAGAGAATCTCTGTAGAAGGGTCAATCTCACGCAAGGCATTTGCTATCGAAATTGCTGGAAATATATGTCCTCCAGTACCGCCACCGCTGATTATTACTTTCATATCTATTGTTTTTTATTGTCTAATAATTCTATTCTTCTCTGTCATCATCTACGTCATCGTTAGAAAACTCGCTGCTAACTTCTTGCTTTTGCGTAGATGTGACCTGTTTCTCCTTTGGCATATTATGGGAGCTGATGGAGAATATAACTCCCATTACGACTCCGACAATGACATTTGATGTGCCACCCATACTGATTAGTGGTAGGGTTTGTCCGGTTACAGGTATCAACCCTACACCTACAGCCATATTTATGAATGCTTGTAAGCATAGTATGATGGCTAAACCAAGAATAAGGTATATCTCAAAGGCACTATCACATCTTTGCGCTATCCTTATCACTCGGTAGAGCATCCATAAGAATAGTACAATCACTCCAAGTCCGCCCCAGATACCGCACTCTTCAAGAATTGTCGAATAGACAAAATCTGAATAAGCCATAGGAAGGAAGTTCTTTACATAGCTTCTTCCCGGACCAGTGCCGAGGAAGCCTGAATGGGCAACAGCAAGTTTAGCTTGCATGGCTTGATAGTTCTTGTCACTGTCCCCGGAGCTGTCAGAATCCGCAAATCTGAATACACGACCTTTCCATGTCTTGAGTCGTTCTGGCTGATACTGTTCTGGAACAACGAATACAATGACAGATACTAACCCACAGACGGCAACAGCTGACGTAATCAGATATTTCATAGGAATGCTGCCTATTATTACCATCGCAGTAACTGTTGTGACTATCAGGACTGCTGTTGACAGGTTCTGTGTGATGATCGGTACTATGATAAGTATAGTCGCTATTACTATCGGCCAAAATGCTTTGCCTGGATTGCTCTTGTGTATCGACAGTACCTTCGCTACGAAGAAAATCAACGTAATCTTTGCTATCTCTGACGGCTGGAATTGTACGGCTCCCAGTTTGATCCATCTCGTTGAACCATTGATGGAGACTCCACATACAAATGTCAGAAACGATAGTGCAATGCCAATGATGCACAGAAACATGGCAAAACGATTGAATATCTTCGGGTCAAGTCTAGATATCAGTGACGTACATATCCAGGATAATGCCAGATAGAATATATGACGAAATGGATAGTAGGATAGGTTCCCGTTTTGCTTCTGCCATGCTAAAACAGATGTAGAGGTAAAGACCAATACTACGGATATGCACATAAGAGTTATGAAGACAATGCGAAGTTGCTTGTCTCCTTTAATCTTGAATAGTGCATTTGCTAGTTTATACAACAAATCCATAGTATTTATTTCTCTGTTTAAAGTTTCTCTACTTCTTGTCGGAATAGGTTTCCTCTGTTGATATAGCTTGTGAATAGGTCGAAACTAGCGCAACATGGCGAAAGAAGGACTACGTCACCTGCTTCAGCCAATTTGTTGCATTGCGCCACACAATCCTCAATCGATCGTGTCTCTACAATTGTTGGAATATGACCGGTATAGGCAGCCAAAAGTTTGCTGTTGTCTACTCCCATACAAACAAGTGCTTTGACTTTCTTCTCTACAAGTGGCATCAGTGTGGAGTAGTCGTTACCCTTGTCTGTACCACCTGCAATCCATACGATAGGTTTTGTCTGCGCATCAAGTGCATACCAGGCTGAGTCTACGTTTGTTGCTTTTGAGTCGTTGATCCATTCTACGCCGTTGAGCGTACGCACAAGTTCAAGTCGATGTGCGGCATTCTTGAACGTAGATAATCCTTTCTTGATTTCTGCGACAGATAATCCTTCGTTCAATACAGCAACGCAGGCTTGCATAGCATTGTACATATTGTGTTTGCCATGTATGGTCATCTCGTCTTGTGCAACATCAAGGCGCTCTTTGCCTGGCATCTCTACTATAAGATGGCCTTCTGGTGTCTCGTATGAAATGGCACACTTGGCTTTGTCTCGACTGACAACTACTTCTGTCGCTGTGACTTTCATCTGAGGTCTCCATTCTCCGCATACGGGGTCATCAGCATTGCCTATAAATAGATCAGCTTTTGTCTGATTTTGAAGAATGCGATACTTTGAACGGATATAGTTCTCAAACTTATACTCGTATCTGTCAAGGTGGTCAGGTGTGATATTTGTCAATATCGCTGTGTCAGCCTTGAAGTCATACATGCCGTCGAGCTGGAAACTGCTGAGTTCAATGACGTAATAGTCAGGCTGAACATCTTGCGCAACTTGTCGTGCTAATGAGAATCCTACGTTACCAGCCAACTCGGCCTTCTTGCCTGCTGATGTCAATAGGTGATGCACCAAGAGGGTAGTGGTAGTCTTGCCATTAGCTCCTGTGATGCAGATATGCTTGCCCTTTGAGTAAGGGTATGCGAACTCAATCTCTGATATTATCTTCTTATCCAGACCGCGAAGTTTCTTGATAAGTGGAGCCTTTTCAGGAATGCCAGGACTCTTTACAACAATATCTGCGTCTAGTATTTTTTCTTCTGTATGTCCACCTTGTTCAAACTCAATGCCTGCCTCCTGAAGTTCTTTTATATATTGCTCCTTGAGGTTGCCACTGTCTGAAAGAAATGTCTCAAAACCTTTGGTCTTTGCAAGTACTGCAGCTCCTACGCCACTCTCGCCACCACCTAATACTACTACTTTTGCCATGACTGTTTATCGTATCTTAAGTGTTACAAGTGTTATAATAGCCAAGATGATGCAGACAAGCCAAAAACGTGTCACAATCTTTGGCTCCACAATGCCTTTCTTCTGGTAGTGGTGATGAAGTGGCGCCATGCGGAAAATACGACGACCTTCACCATATTTCTTCTTTGTGTACTTGAAATAGCCTACCTGAATCATTACCGAGAGGTTCTCTACAAGGAAAATGCCGCATAGTATTGGGAGAAGTAACTCTGTACGTATCATAATGGCAAATACTGCAATGATACCACCAAGTGTCAAACTGCCTGTGTCTCCCATGAATACCTGCGCTGGGTATGCATTATACCAAAGGAATCCTATTGTCGCCCCGATGAAGGCCGCTCCGTAGATTACTAACTCTGATGAGTTCGGTATATACATGATGTTCAAATAGCTTGCATATTCGACGTGCGATGATACGTAAGCTAAAATGCCGAGTACCGAACCTATGATGGCCGAACATCCCGTGGCCAGACCATCCAGACCGTCTGTCATGTTTGCACCGTTACTTGTCGCAGTAATGATGAATATAACGACTAACGCAAACAATAGCCAGCCTAATCCTTCTTGAAGCTGACCGTCTGCTGGTATAAGTGAACGATAGTCCAACTGATGGCCTTTGACAAATGGAATGGAGGTGATAGGTGCCTTGACATTCTTGACTGTTATGGATGAACCTGCGACGGCATCAACAGCAGCTGTGCCTGTCTCGTCGGCTTGAATCATTGCTGCCGTTGCCTTCGTAGAGTTGTCTCTCACTACAATGTCAGGGTTGAGATATAGCGTACCGGCTATGATGATGCCAAGACCTACTTGTCCCACAATCTTGAATCTGCCTGCTAATCCTTCTTTGTTCTTCTTGAAAACCTTGATATAATCGTCAAGAAAACCAATGGAACCCATCCATAGTGTCGTGATTATCATCAGAATTACGTAGATGTTGTCAAGCTGATTGAGAAGCAATACTGGTAACAATATGGATGCAATGATGATGATGCCTCCCATTGTAGGTGTTCCTTTCTTCTGTAGCTGCCCCTCTAACCCAAGGTCACGTACCAATTCGCCTATCTGCTGTTTCTGTAATAGCTTGATGACGTACTTGCCGATTACCGTAGCTGTCAGAAGCGATATGATGACTGCCATGCCAGCACGGAATGATATGTACTGAAATACACTTGCACCAGGAAATCCTAGCTCGCTCAAGTATTGAAAAACGTAATACAACATTTTTTCCTTACAATATATTATGTTCTTTTAGTTACTCTATTCCAAAAGCTTTGCGCACCTCTTCACGGTCATCGAAGTGATGCTTCACTCCTTGTATGTCTTGATAGTCCTCGTGACCCTTACCTGCTATGAGGATTATATCTCCAGCTTTGGCCAACATAATGGCTGTCTTGATGGCTTCTCTACGGTCAACAATGGTGAGCACGTTGTCAAGTTCTTCTTCTGTCAATCCGGCTCTCATGTCGTTGAGAATTGCCACTGGGTCTTCTGTACGAGGGTTGTCACTTGTCAATACTACTTGCTGAGCACCATTGACTGCTTCTCGTGCCATCTCTGGGCGCTTTGTCTTGTCTCTGTCTCCACCGCAACCGCATACGCAGATGAGTTTCTGACTCTCTTTCCTGATAGCATTGATAGTCGAAATGACGTTTGTCAATGCATCTGGTGTATGCGCGTAATCCACAATGGCTGTCTTGCCGTCTTTTGATCGTATGGTCTCAAAACGGCCGTCTACAGGATGGAGTGTGCTGAGTACACGTAGTACATTCTGTGGCTCTTCTCCAAGTGCGCAGGCTGCACCATAGATTGCTGTGAGGTTGTATGCGTTGAACGTACCTACAAAAAGCATGAATGCCTCTAGACTGCCCATCTTCAATAGTGTCCCCTCAAAACCTTGCTCTACTATGCTGCACTTGAAATCGGCCATAGTGCGTAGCGAATATGTATATTTCTTCGCTGCAGTGTTCTGCAACATCACATTGCCGTTCTTGTCGTCTATATTGGTAATGGCAAAAGCTTCTTTCTTTAAACCGTCAAAGAATCCTTTCTTGGCTTGTATGTAATTGCTGAATGTCTTATGGTAATCTAGATGGTCGTGTGTGATATTTGTGAAAATACCTCCATCAAAATCCAATCCCGCAATACGATGTTGAACGACTGAGTGCGAACTTACTTCCATAAAGCAGTATGTACAGCCTAGGTCAACCATCTTCTTCATCTGGCGGTTGAGCTCTATGGCATCTGGTGTAGTATGTGTCGCTGCCATTTTCTCTCCTTTGATGTAGTTGGCTACTGTTGAGAATAGACCGCAATCTTTACCCATCGCTGTGAATAGTCTGTATAGTAATGTCGCAATGGTTGTCTTTCCGTTCGTGCCTGTTACTCCGACTAGCTTCATCTGTCTTGATGGATAGCCGAAAAATGCCGATGCCATCAGTCCTAGTGCTAGGTGGGTGTCTTCTGTTACCACGTATGTGACTCCTTCAACAGTTGCCTCTGGCTTGACCTGACAGACAATAGCTTTGCATCCTTGCTCTATCGCCTTGCCGATATAGGCATGACCGTCTGTCTTTTCGCCCTTCTGAGCAACAAAGAGAACTCCTTCTACAGCCTTGCGACTGTCAAAGGTCATATCTTTAATGTCGATATCTACGTTGCCTATCACTTCTGGTGTTGTAGGTAACTCCTGTATAAGCTTTCTTAGTATCATGACTATATCTTGTTTTTATTGTCTAATTCGTTAATGTTAATACTATCTGTGACCCATGAATCGCAGTGCTGTTTGGCGCCAGGGATTGTTGTGATACATGCCCGTATCCGGATATGGATACTTTCAGACCTATTTTCTCCATTATGTTCACCGCATCTGATGCTCCCATCCCTCGTACGTCTGGTACCTGACTGGTCACTATGTGTTTCTCCTTGAGGTTTATGTCGTTTCCTTGTGCCTTGGCCGATACCCAGTCTGCATCGCTCTTGATACTGTTGTGCGCCAGGTTTAAGTCGTTCAGCACTCTCTTCATGTCATCTGCCTTGCCTCCCTTGGAATATGGCAAGACTTCTGTGAGCTTTACCTCTGAATTGAGGTTGATATTGCCGTTCTTGACCTCAGCAGCATAGAGCCTGTCCGCAATGTCTTTTACTACCGAACCGGCAACGACATTTCCATAATATCCGTTTTGCGCCCCATATACCATTACTAGACATGAGTATAATGGCTTGTCGGCAGGGAAGAATCCAGCAAATGATGCAAGATATTTTTTCTCGTAGCCTAACTTCGGGTCTACTATGGTCTGCGCTGTACCTGTCTTGCCGGCAATCTTATATGGCGTATTGCTGATATTTTTGGCTGTACCATGGTCAACTACGCCTTTCAGCATCGCTTGTACCGTCTTAATCGTACTCCTGGATGCAATCGAACTGCGAATGACTGTCGGATTGTATGACCTGTATACCGAACCGTTCTTGTCTAGACTTTGCACAAGCATTGGTCTCATCATCTTGCCGTCGTTGGCTACCGCATTATAGAACGACAGAAGTTGTATAGGGGTAATCTGTACCTCATAGCCAATGGACATCCAAGGTAATGATATGCCCGACCATCCTTTGTCTTTGTAGTTCTTGATGTATGTCTTGTCTTCTCCCTTTATGTCTAGCCCTAATGAGTCGCATAAGCCTAGGTCGCGCAATCTGTCTATGAATAGCTGTGGGTTGTCTCCATACGATTTCATCGCAAGACGCGCAAAGGCAACGTTACTTGATCTGGCAAAGCCTTCTTCAATGGAGATTACTGTCTCATCTCCTTCGTGTGAGTCTCGCAATATTCTGTCGTATATTTTGAAATGTCCGCCGAAGATGTTGATCGTATCTTGTGGCTTCGCTTTCCCGTCTTCTAGACATGCCATCATCGTGGCTAGCTTGAATGTCGATCCTGGCTCTACTAATTGTCCTACCGCAAAGTTGTAGTAGTCTTCGTCATAATCGCCGTTGCGATTCTTCTTTAGGTTCACTATGGCTTTGATGGCTCCTGTCTTGACTTCCATCACAATGGCTAACCCATAAACGGCATTGCGCATCTTCAACTGGTTGAGCAGTGAGTGCTCTGCCACGTCTTGGATGTCTATGTCTATAGTGGTGTGAACGTCAAACCCATCTTCTGGCTCTGTATTCACTTGGTTGAGCCAGCGCCCTCCGATACAGATCTTTTCTCCTGTTCCGTTTACTCCACGTAATTGTTTGTCAAATGATTGCTCAAGTCCGTGCCTGCCGCCTAGGTCTTTGTCTGCATAGAGCGCACCGACAGTACGTGCCGCCAATAGTCCGAACGGACGCTCTCTGGCTCCGCTCTCTTCTTCTAGATAGCCCCCTCTGTTTTTGCCTCTTCTGAGAATAGGAAAATTCTTGACAATGTTCTTCTCTGTCAGACTGAGTCTTCGTCCTGTAGGACATAGCCTGATGTATCTCCTGCCTTTGGCCCTGGCATTGCAGATGTATTTCTTATACTCTGACGCACTCTTGTCTTTGAAGAATTTCGATAGGCAATATGCCAGACTGTCTATCTCTTTGTCAAAATATTTGTTGAGCCCGTCAGCACATGGGTCCATACAGATGGTATACTCGTTGATGGAGCATGCTAATTTTCTCCCGTCTACCGCAAGTATGTCTCCTCTGATGGCTGGTATTACTACTTGCTCTTTCTGATCGACAACTTTTCTGGCTTCGTCTCCATGGACAATCTTCTCATAGAAGAATTTATAGGCTACTAACAGCATAAGCAGGAGTATAACCACTCCCACCAAGAAGGATCTCGTACCTATGCTTTTCCTTGTGACAGCCATTTTCTATTGGTCGTTTGCCAGTTATTGTTATCTCTTAATCTAGTATTCTCGGAGGTTCGGTTAGTTCTTCCAGGTTCAACCCTTCTTGCCTGATCTTTTTCAGTATCTCACTTTGCTTGCTCATCTCCATCAGCTTGGCCGATGATCTGATGCGCTCGTAGTTCAAGTCTTTTATCTCTTTTTTTAGACTGGCTTCTTCTCGCAGGTCGCTCTCCACAGCATTGATGTTGTGGATATATAGCAGAATGAGAAATACTGCAAAGGCCGCAAATTTGGCAGAGAACCAGTTCGGCTTCCTGAATTGCTCGGTTATGTTGCCAAACAATGAATTGTTACTGCTCATTGTCGTCCTCCTTCCTTACCGCAATTCTCAATTTCGCACTTCTCGAACGTGGGTTCCTCTCTATCTCTTCCGCATCGGGAACTATCGCCTTGCGGGTAATCGCCTCTAGTGGTACGTCTACCGCACCGTATATGTCTTGTTCTGCTTGCGCAGTCAACGGGTCGCCACTCTTGATGAGGTTCTTGACCATCCTGTCTTCTAACGAGTGATAGGCTATCACAGATAGTCTGCCCGTGCCAGGCCTCAATACTCTCACACTTTGCATCAGCATCTGCCTCAAGGCTCTCATCTCTTGGTTGACTTCTATTCTCAATGCCTGGAATAGTTGCGCCAATACTTTGCTTTGTAGTTTCGCAGGTGTGGTCTGTTCTATTAGTTCCCTCAGCTGACCTGTAGTCTTTATCGCTCCCTTGCTCCTGAATTTTATGATGGTCTGTGCCATCTTCCTTGGGTTTTGTACTTCGCCGTATGTGGCTAGTATGTTTGTTAGCGCAGCTTCGTCGTATGTCGCTAGGATGTCGGCAGCTGTGTGCTTCATGCCTTTGGACATACGCATGTCAAGCGGAGCATCAAATCTGAACGAGAACCCTCTCTCTGCATCGTCAAAATGGTGCGACGATACTCCAAGGTCTGCTAATATGCCGTCAACGTAGTCTATGCCTAGATAGCTCAGAAAATGTTCCATGAAGCGGAAATTATGACGTACCAATGTCAGTCGCTCATCGTCTGGCTTGTTTTCCCACGCTTCTTGGTCTTGGTCAAATGCTATCAGGCGCCCTTTCGGACCGAGACGGCGCAAAATTTCTTTGCTATGACCGCCACCGCCGAAAGTAACATCTACATAAACACCTTCTGGTTTAATGTCTAACCCATCAACAGTCGGATGCAGTAACACAGGCACATGGTAGACTTGCTCCATATCCTCGTTATGCGCGAGTATTATGTCGTCTTTCTTCTTCTTCATGCCAATATCTCTTGCGCTAATTGTGCCAATACTTCAGCATTGGCATCCGATTGCTGATCGTATATCTCTGTCGACCATATCTCTACATATCTGTCAACTCCAAGGAATTTTACGTCCCTGTCAATATGTGCTAGGTCTGTTAGTTTCTTTGGTATTAATACTCGACCATTGGAATCTAACTGCATCTCCGCAGTGTTGGCCTGGTAGGCTCTGAGCAACTGCATGTGCTGACGGTTGTAGAGGTTGAGTTTCGCTCTTAATGCCGCCATGTCTTCTTCCCATGTCTTGTATGGAACTAGTCGTAAGCAGTTTTCATAGATGTCCTTCTGGGCAACAAGGCGTACTTCTCCCATCTCCTCTAGCGAGCGCTTGAAGGCAGCAGGTAACACAACCCTTTGTTTTATGTCCATTTTGGCGTCAAAATCGCCGATGAAGGAACTCATAGACACTATTACTGGTTTACGATTTCAAAGTTAATTACTTTTCTCCCACTTCCAACCACTTTCTCCCACTTTTTACATTAAATATTTTTAATTGCTTGCTAATCAGTGTTTTTCAATGGTTGATTTTCCTCCAGCCTTTTCTCTCTCCTTTTGCTCCCCAATAACTCCATTATTAAAAAATTACGATGAACAAGGGACTTCCCTTGGATTAGTGTATGACTTCCCGATGATTCCATAATATAAAAACTGCGAGCAACCTTATATCTCTCTTATACTTCCCTTATGCCTTCCTTCTACCTTCCTTATGGCAAACAGAAAGCCCCTGCTGGATTTTACTCTAGCAGGGGCTGCGTTATTTTTATCTGTTTTTCTCTTCGAGTGAGGATTAATCCTCGTCCGACTCATTGCCTTGGATAACCAAGAACTTAGATGTCTTCCAGAACAACTCTTTGTTCTTGATCTCAATAGTAATCAAACCGTTCGAATCCTTAACTGTCGAGTAGCTCGACTCGCTGTGTGAAGAGATAATCTTGATGCGCTTGCAGTGTGTGTCGATTGAACGAACTTCTGTCCAGTTGATCTTTGTGAAGAGTGATGCATCCATATCACCGGCAACTTTCTTGGCAAATAGACCAGATGACTCTGTAATGCCTTTCTTCTTGAGGTCTGAACGAGAACCGATAATGTAGTATGCAGTGTTCTTTGCATCTGTCATCTTTGCAAGGTCTGCCAATGCCTTTGTTGAAACTTGCTTTGTAGAGTCAACTGCTGATGACAACTTGATTACTGCATTGTTCAAGAAGCCTATCTCAACATCTTTGCTGTCGAGGAGTTTCTTCAACTTGTCAATCTCTTCGTTCTGCTGAGCTATCTGATTCTCAAGAACCTTGATTATGCTCTCAAACTCTGAGTTCTTCTGTGTAGCCTTCTTGAGTTTTGCTGTCAAATCTGCTACCTTCTGCTTGTTGGCCTGCAAGAGGTCGTTGATTTGTGCAATGTCGTCCTGAATCTGTGCCTTAGCGCTACGGCCGCCCTCATTGACTGCTGTAGTGATGATCTTCTCGTGCTCCTTGATAGTAGCAAGGTTCTCCTGAATGTCTGCCATTGTGCTCGCAAGGAGTGTCATGCTAGAATCTTTGAGGTTCATGAGATTTTGTAGAGAGTCAAGCTGGAATGCCATCTTCTGCTCTCTCTCTGAAGGGCCGCATGAAAACATTATCAATGATAATGCTGCAACTGCGACAACGCTAAAAATGTTCTTCATTGTTATTTTGATATTATTGTATTTCAATATTCAATCCGTCTTATACGAGCTATTCTTCGTCTTGGTTGTCTCCGTACTTGTTTTTCTTCTTTTTTTCTTCTTTCATTCCCTCGACAACCATGACGATCTCTCCCTTAGGCGGTGTCTCTGTGAAATGCTCTATCAGTTCTGCCAGTGTGCCTCTCTGCGTGTCCTCAAACATCTTGCTTATCTCTCTGGATACTGATGCTCTCCTGTCTGGTCCAAGAACTTCTGCCAACGCTTCTAGTGTCTTGACAAGCCTGAATGGCGATTCGTATAATATGAATGTACGTGTCAGGGTCGCTAATTCTTGCATGGCTGTCTGCTTGCCTTTCTTGTGTGGCAGAAATCCTATGAAGGTAAACTGGTCGTTTGGTAATCCTGAGTCTACAAGTGCTGGTACAAAGGCTGTCGCTCCTGGAAGACACTGGACCTCTATGCCTGCATCTATGCAATGGCGTACTACTAGGTATCCTGGGTCTGATATGGCTGGCGTACCGGCATCTGATACTAGCGCAGCGTCTTGCCCGCTCAATATGCGCTTGACTACATTTTCTACTACATGGTGCTCGTTGAACTTATGGTAGCTCACTAGCTGATTTTCTATCTCGAAATGTCGTAGCAGATTGCTGGTCGTACGTGTGTCTTCTGCTAATATGAACGATGCTTCTTTGAGAACCTTAAGGGCTCGCATCGTGATGTCTTCCAGATTGCCAACTGGCGTCGGTACTACAGTGAGTTTCATATTCTAAATGCCTGATTATAGGAAACGTCTGTGTACTGCTTTCATAAAGCCTTCTACCGTAGCTTCTGTCTCGTCCCACCCGAATGCCTTGAGTAGGGCGTGTGCTTCCTCAAATGAGGTGCAGGCATTGATGGCATCTAATGTCTGGTTTAGTTTGTTGCCGTCTCCGCCAAATAGTTCTCTTTGGAATAGGAATCGGTCGTTGATGCCGACAGCCTTGCGGATGTCTGATACTGGCGTTCCGTATTCTATCGTGTCTTTTGATGAGATTGTCTTTGTTGCTTTAGTAACGATTTTAGGGGCCGTAGGCTGGGTTGGAACTTCTTGCTTAACAGTATAAACTTCGCGTACGGGCTCTGGTTGTATGTTTGCTGTATTGCTGTTCACTACAGGCGCTTCTCGCGAGGTTGTGGTAACTGACTCTGTCTCAGAGGTTACTGCTGGTTCTGGGTCAACTGCCTTTGTCTCTTCTGCCTCAATCTCTGGCTCTGGCTCGGAAATTACCTCAATTATTACTGGTTCTGAGGCGGTTTCTGCCTCTGTCGACTCTGTTTTTTCTTCTTTTGTCTCTTCAGTTTGCTCTTTTGTCGCTTCTCCCTCTTCTTTCCAGAACTCAAGTAGCTGTATCTCTTTCCCCAATGTAGAATATTTCGTCATCAGCAAATCAATGAAAGGCTGAGGAATATTCTCCTTGTCTGCAAACGTTTTTGTCAGTTTGCGCATCTCTTCCATTGTGGAGAGAATGATTTCTATGATTGTCTCTTTCCGCATAATTCGTTACTTTTGCAAGAGCAATAGGAATATGCCCTTACCTTTGCATTTGCAAAAATAAAGAGCATTCTTATAAATAGCAAACAATGCATTAAAACTAACTCTTAAGTATAGCAATAAAGTGTTTTTGGAGCAAGTGAATGCCAATAACGGCACTGGTTGGATAGAGGTGGTCACAGGATCTATGTTTTCTGGTAAGACGGAGGAGCTTCTTCGACGCCTTCGTCGCGCTACTTTCGCCCGTCAGAAGGTTGTCCTTTTTAAACCGGCAGTGGATAACCGCTATAGCGAAACGGAGGTGGTGTCGCACGACTCGACTTCTCTCTCTGCTGTGGTGGTCTACGATTCTCTCGAACTTCTGCAGCTTTCTAAGGAGGCCGAAGTCGTGGGTATTGATGAGGCTCAGTTCTTCGATAACTCACTTGTCGATGTTTGCCAGAAACTTGCTAACGAGGGTAAACGTATCATTGTCGCAGGTCTGGATATGGACTTCCGTGGTGAACCTTTCGGAATTATGCCGGAACTTATGGCTATTGCAGAATATGTTGATAAGGTCCACGCTATCTGCGTCCGTTGCGGACGCCTAGCCCAGTATTCTCACCGTACTATCAAACAGAGCGACCTCGTGTTGCTCGGTGAAAAGGAAAGTTACGAGCCTTTGTGCCGTAGGTGTTACCAAATGTTCAATGAAAACGATGAATCTGAACATCTCTGATATCGTATCTGCTACTCATGGTGAGTTGGCAGGTGCTAAGCAGGTTAAGAATGCTGTCTCTTCTATTCTGACCGACAGCCGTAATATGTTTGATGTCAATGGCTGCCTCTTCGTAGCCATTAAGGGTCAACGCCACGATGGCGAAGCCTATATCAATGAGTTGTACGATAGGGGTGTGCGCCTGTTCTTGTGCTCGCACGACGTTCATGTGTCTGATTACCCTAAGGCAACTTTCATTCTCGTGGAGGATGCTCTCCATGCTCTTCAGGATCTCGCCGCTTGGCATCGCCGTCAGATGAAGGCTCGTGTAGTATGCATCATCGGTTCTAATGGTAAGACTATAGTCAAGGAGTGGCTGGCTCAGATTCTCGCAGATGATGTCCAGTTCATCCGCTCTCCTCGTAGCTATAATAGCCAACTCGGTGTGGCTTTGTCTCTCTTGCTTATCCAACCGGAAACTAATCTCGCAATAATAGAGGCTGGTATCAGCCTCCCAGGTGAAATGGAACGCCTCCGCGAAATGGCTCTCCCGGAGGATGTGATATGGACTAATATAGGTGATGCCCATCAGGAGAACTTCGATTCTCTTTCTCATAAAATGTCTGAGAAGAAGGTTATCTGCGAATCTTCTCAACGTGTTTTCTATCGTAAGGATGATATTCTCCTCGATCGCTCTTTCACTGCTCACCACCAGGAGCTGGAGTTCATTACTTGGGGCCGTAACCCTCAGTCTACTTTTCAGGTGGATTTGTCTGTTGATGAACATGGCGCTCATATCGCCATCTCTTCTGTAAAATATGATATCCATCAGCTTACTGTCGATAATCCTTATATCAATGACGAGGCATTGGCTCAAGATCTTACCCAGGCTGTCGTATATGCCCTCGCTAATGGTATAAGCCCAACTAAAACTGCTGCTCGCGCTACACAGATTCGTAGTATTGATATGCGACTCCAACAGAAGGATGGCTGTAACGGATGTACTATAATCAATGATTCTTATAATGCCGACGTGACTTCTCTGTCTATCGCTTTGGATATGCTCCACCGCCTCGGTAATAAGAAGGGTCTCACAAAAACATTGATTCTTTCTGATCTACTCCAGAGCCGCCGCCAGCAGGAGGAACTTTATGCTGATGTCGAACGCCTGATAATTCAAAAACAGGTAACTCGTCTTATCTGTATAGGCCGTAACGTCTCTACATATATGAGAGGCAGAATCCCTAATTCGCGCTTCTTCGCTAATACGGAGGAGTTCTTGAGTAGTATGTCTACTGCCGATTTCCATGGTGAGGCTATCTTGCTCAAGGGTTCTCGCTCTTTCGGTTTCGAACGTATCGCCGACCATCTGGAGATGCACCGCAACCGTACCCAGATGGAGATTAATCTCAATGCCTTGGCTCATAATGTGGCATACTTCCGAAAGCTTCTTAAGCCAAAGACTAAACTCCTCGCAATGGTTAAGGCGTTTTCTTATGGTACGGGTTCTTTCGAAATCGCCCGTCACCTTGAGGCTCAGGGGGTAGATGCTTTTGGCGTGGCTTTCGCTGATGAGGGTCACGAACTGCGTATGTCGGGTATCCGCTTGCCTATCATCGTAATGAATCCGGAATGGCATAGCTATGAGGTTATGCTGCGCGATAATCTGGAACCTGAATTGTCTACTGTCGAAACTCTCTTGATGTATAACAGGGAGGCTGAACGCTTGGGTATCGAACAGGCTCCGGTTCATATCAAACTGAATACTGGTATGACTCGCTCTGGTTTCGACTTGCACGAGATTGATATGCTTGTCAAGACTCTTAAGGAGTGCTCTCATCTTGTAGTCTCTTCTTCTTTTTCTCACTTGGTGGGCTCTGATGAGGCTATACATGATGATTTCACTAATCAGCAGATATCTTCTTTCCGTGAGGCTACTGATAAGTTGAGTAGGGGCTTGGGATATAAGTTCGACCGCCATATCCTTAATTCTGCAGGCATAGAGCGTTTCACTGAACATCAGATGGAGATGGTTCGTCTGGGTATAGGCCTCTATGGTGTCTCTGCTATAGATAATAGGAAGTTGCGTAACGTGGCAACTCTTAAATCTTATATCTCGCAGATTCGTGTAGTGCCTGCTGGTACTTCTGTGGGGTATGGTAGAAAAACTATGCTGAACAGGGAGTCTCGTATCGCTGTGGTGCCTATCGGTTATGCTGATGGCCTCGACCGTCGCCTCTCTAATGGCGTAGGTGAGGTGATTATATGTGGCAAGAAAGCTCCTATCGCTGGTAATGTCTGTATGGATATATGTATGGTGGATATTACTGATGTCCCAGAGGCTAAGGTGGGCGACGATGTCCAGCTCTTCGGCGACGAGAATCCTGTATGGGATATGTCCGACCGTATGGGTACTATCTGCTATGAGGTACTCACTGGTATCGGGCGCCGCGTAAAACGTGTGTATGTAATGGAATAATGCCTATGCAGCGTCGTCAGCCTTTGGATTATAATATAGCTCTCGATCGTGTCTCTCAATGGTGTGCGGCTAGTGAGCATTGCGCCTCGGAGGTGGAGAAACGTCTGGTTTCGTACGGTCTCGAGGAGAAGGATCGCGCAAGGGCTATAGCTTGGCTGATCGAGAACCGTTTCGTCGATGATGAACGTTTTGCAACTTATTTCGTACGAGATAAACACCGCTTCAGTGGGTGGGGACCTCAGAAAATAAGGTATCAGCTCCAGTTGAAACGTATTCAGCCTGATATTATTTCTAAGGCTATGCTCGAATTGGAGGATTTGCCTACCGATGATAACCTTAGAAGTATGCTGGAGGCTAAACTCCGCACTAAAAAGGAGACTGACCCTTGGAAACTTAAGGCCAGTCTCGTCCGTTTCGCAGTGTCTCGTGGCTACGCCTACGATGATATACTGCCTATTGTAGAAGATTTATTGTCAAACAGAGATTATACCGACTGTTAAGATGTACAAGGAGATACAACTTACGCTCTCACCTCAGGAGGCTGCCCAAATGACGGCCGACATAACTTTCGCTCAGCGTCGCCTATCAAAGGAGGCAGATGTCGAGTCTTCTTCCATATCGCATATCCGTATGCTTAAGCGCTCTATCGATGCACGCCGTGCTCATGGGGTGCTGGTTTTGCTGACTTACGGCGTGTGGGTAGATGAGCAACCTGAGCATCCTGTCATCGACCTCCCTGGCTATAAGGATGTGTCTGCTGCTAAACCTGTCGTTGTCGTCGGCGCTGGTCCTGGTGGCTTGTTCGCCGCTCTTCGCCTGGTGGAACTGGGATTGCGCCCTATAGTGGTGGAACGTGGTCAGGATGTTAGTAAGCGTAAGGTGGATATAGCTCAGCTTTGTCGTACTCATAATGTCAACCCTGAGTCTAACTACGCTTTCGGTGAGGGTGGCGCTGGTACTTTTTCTGACGGTAAGCTTTATACTCGCTCGACTAAGCGTGGTAATATAAATAAGATTCTCCAGGTATTCTGCCACCATGGCGCTAAGGAGGATATCCTCATAGATGCCCACCCTCATATCGGTACTGATGTGTTGCCTACAGTCATCAAGAATATGCGCGAGACTATCATCGCTCATGGTGGTCAGGTCTTGTTCGGCGCTAAGATGACTGATATTAAGGTCGTGGATGGTAGGGTGCGTGGTATCGTGGTTAATGACAAGGATAATATCGATGCCGATGCAGTAATTCTCGCTACAGGACATTCTGCTCGTGACGTTTATTATCTCCTTCACTCTAAGGGTATATCTCTCGAGGCTAAGACTTGGGCTATGGGTGTCCGCGTGGAACACCCTCAGGAACTCATCGACCAGATTCAGTATCATTCTAAGGAGGGTCGAGGCGATTATCTCCCGGCAGCTTCTTATAGCTTCGTGACTCAGGTGGCCGACCGTGGTGTATATTCTTTTTGTATGTGCCCAGGCGGATTTATCGTGCCGGCTATGACGGCGGGCGACCAGCAGGTGGTGAATGGTATGTCGCCTTCTCACCGCGGTTCTCCTTTCGCTAACTCGGGTATGGTGGTCGAAATCAGACCTGAGGATATCGGCGAACTCCAGAATGAGGGGCCTCTCGGTAGCCTTAAGTATCAGGAGCAACTCGAACAGATGGCTTATATCAATGGCGGTCGTGGTATTACCGCACCAGCTCAGGGATTGGCAGATTTCGTCCAGGGCAAGATTTCTCAACAGCTCCCTCCTTGTTCTTATGTGCCGGGTGTCATGACGTCTCCTTTGCATTTTTGGTTGCCTGAGCATATCGGTATGCGCCTCCGTAAGGGCTTCGAGACTTTCGGTAAGCAGGCTCGTGGATTTATGACTAATGAGGCTTGTGTCGTGGGCGTCGAGAGCCGTACTTCTTCTCCTGTCCGTATACCTCGTAATCCTGCTACTATGCAGCACCCTTCTGTCGAGGGTCTGTTCCCTTGTGGCGAGGGCGCAGGTTATGCCGGCGGTATCGTCTCTTCTGCGGTGGATGGCGAACTGTGTGCTGAGAAGATAGCTGAACTGTTCAAGGAGTCTTGATATTAATATAGATTTTCTTCTCCTTGGACTTCCTTAACGCTCTCTTAATGCTCCCTATAGGCAGGCAGTACCCACGGAGCATTCCCTGAATTGTAATAATCTTATTATTACATTTGATTTGTAACTCTCTGTAATGTTATTATGGATAAGTACCTCAAAATATTGAAGGATTACTGGGGCTATGACAGCTTCCGCTCCATACAGGCTGATGTTATTAGGTCTGTGGGCGAAGGTCGTGACACCCTGGCTCTGATGCCTACTGGCGGAGGTAAATCCATAACTTTTCAAGTGCCTGCTATGGCAAAGGAGGGGGTGTGCCTGGTAATCACACCTCTGATAGCTCTTATGCAGGATCAGGTAAATGGTCTTATCCATCGCGGCATCCGCGCCGCAGCCATATATTCTGGTATGTCCTATAATGAGATTAATACTATTATGGACAATGCCATGTATGGACATTGCAAATTCCTGTATGTAGCTCCCGAACGTCTGACGTCTGAGTCGTTTCGTAATAGGCTGAATAAGATAGATATCTCTATGCTGGTGGTGGACGAGGCTCATTGTATCTCTCAGTGGGGATATGATTTCCGTCCCTCTTACCTTAATATTAAAGACATATACGAGGATGTATTTCCTATAAATATTCCAATCTTGGCTCTGACTGCTACTGCCACTCCGAAGGTGGTGGATGATATAATGACACGATTGGAGTTTCGTGAGAGAAATGTTCTCTCGGCAAGTTTCGTGCGCCCCAATCTGGCTTATGTCGTTCGTGATACTCAGGATAAGATAGGGGAGGCAATAAGTATGCTCCGTCGTACTACGGGTAGCGCAATATTGTATGTTGGGAAACGCTCTAGTACCACCGAATATGCAACAATCATAAATTCTCAGGGTATCTCTGCTCTGCCATATCATGCTGGTATGGATAGTAATCAGAAAAAGCAGAATCAGGAGTTGTGGACTAAAGGTACTGTCCGTGTGATGGTTTGTACTAATGCTTTCGGTATGGGTATTGATAAGCCTGATGTCCGATTGGTAATACACATGGATGTCCCTAGTTCTCTGGAGGCTTATTTTCAGGAGGCCGGCCGCGCAGGTCGTGATGGTAATACTGCCTACTCAGTCTTGTTGAATGGTCCGCGCGATATATCTATTCTCGAGCAGAAAGTGCGTAATGCTTTTCCTCCTAAAGAGAAAATTCTTCAAGTATATAATGCGATAGGGGATACTCAGGTAATTGGTGTCGACTCTGGTGAAGGGGTATTGCAGGAATTGAACGTCGGACTTCTTTGCAAGAATTTCCACTTGTCTACTCTTCAGGTGCATTATTCTCTGCAGATACTGAAGAATGCCGGTTATATGGAATATGAACCTGATGCCGATTTCCCTGCACGTGTGATGTTCCTCTTGGAGGGGGCTGAGTTGTATAATGTCCGTATGCAGAACCCGGACCTCAATATTGTCATTGAGTCATTGCTGCGTACCTATGAAGGTCTTTACACAAAATATATCCAGATAGACGAACAGCGTCTATGCCGGCGTTGTGGTATCAAGCATCAGGAGTGGTATGAGCGAATGCTCAAGCTTAGTCGCCTGGGTGTGCTGTCGTATAATCCTTCTAAGCATATGTCGTATGTCTATTGGTTGCGCGACCGTGTGGCTGATAGATTCCTGACATTGCCTCACGAGGTGTATGCCGACCGAGAGGCTGATATGAAATCGCGAGTAGAGGCTGTGTGCAGGTATCTCGAGAATAATTCCGAATGCCGTACCGTGCAGTTGGTCCGATATTTTGGTCAGGAGACCACCGAGGAATGTGGAATGTGCGACGTCTGCCGTGCAAAAAAACAACAGCAGGATAATAAAGACCCCAAGGAAGCCTTTCAGACCCTATGTACAAAAGTGCTGGAGCAGGTAAAAATTAATCCGAACATCACTATAGAGCAACTGGTCGATAAGATAGATACTGGTATCGTGCAATATGACAAAGACCAGCTGATGCAAGCTGTTCGATATCTCAAGGACTGGGGGAAGATGTGATTGTAAATAATTATCACATTTTGGTAGGCTTGATTGATTTTAACGTTTATCTTTGTCTATTATGGACAAACACGGCAAAATACTAATCGTAGATGATAATGTAGATGTTCTTCTCTCTCTGAACATGCTACTGAAAAGTCATGTGGAAAAGATTCAGGTTATTTCCGACCCTGAACGTATCCCGGAATTTATGGCAAGCCTTGACCCTGATGTCATTTTACTCGATATGAATTTCAAGCGTGATGCTATCAGTGGAGAAGAGGGTTATGAATGGCTGCAGAAAATACAAGAGATTAAATCCGACGCTGTAGTATTATTCATTACGGCGTATGTTGATACAGAAAAAGCTGTACGAGCTATCAAGGCTGGAGCAGTGGATTTTCTTCCTAAACCTTGGGACAATAACAAGTTGTTGGCTACTGTTGAAAGTGCCTTGGAATTGAGCGACTCCCGAAAGGCATCTGCCAATGGAGGAGGTACGGGAAAGGTTAAGGGTGGTATAAGCAAGCCTATTGGTTCATCGCAAATTTTTAATACACTGCTCAGTCAGTGTACTACCATTTCCAAGACAGATGCCTCTGTGTTGATACTCGGAGAGAATGGCTCTGGTAAGGATGTCATAGCACATTATATCCATGATACATCAAATAGGGCAGATAAGCCGTTCGTCAGTATAGACCTTGGTTCTTTGTCGGAAAACCTTTTTGAAGACGAATTGTTCGGTCACGAGAAAGGGGCATATACCGGAGCCAACAGTCAGAAGATAGGTAGAGTGGAGATGGCCAATGGCGGTACTCTTTTCATGGATGAGATAGGTAACCTCTCGGCAGCCATGCAGCAGAAGTTGCTCACGTTGATTGAGAAGAGACAGATAACAAGACTCGGTTCGACGAAGACCATTGATGTTGATATCCGATTGATATGTGCTACTAATGCACCTATATATAAATGTGTAGACAGCGGTACTTTCCGTAGGGACTTGCTGTATCGTATCAATACAATAGAGTTGCATACCCCTCCATTGAGGAATAGAGATACGGATGTCATAGAGTTGGCAGAACATTTTATCAGTAGGTTCTCACAGAAATACGATAAGAAATCCCCTGTTCTCACTGATGAGGCGAAAGAGGCTTTGATGGCACATACTTGGCCGGGAAATGTCAGAGAGTTGCTTCATGCCATCGAGAGAGCTGTAGTGATGACCAATGGCAAGACCATAGGGAAAAACGATCTCCAACTGGAAGCAGCAGGCAGTCAAGGTGCAGATATGCCACAGGAGCAAGAGACTATTCCTTTGAATCTGGAGGAACTGGAGAAGGTTGCTATCAATAAGGCCATAGAGAAGGCCAATGGGAACCTTACTCAGGCTGCTGAGATTCTCGGCATAACACGCTATGCTTTGTACAGAAAGCTAGAGAAGACAAAATTGTAATTAGGCTAATGTTTGGTTGGTTCAGGAATAAAAGTATCAAACGACTAAGACTGATGCTGGCTTCCATAAAGGCCAGGGACTACTCTTTGCACTTCAACGAGCAGAATCTGCGCGGAGAGGAGCTGAAACTCGCCTATGAAATAAATGACACTATATCTGAATTCCGAGATACAAGTCGGCGCATAGAGTCTCAATATGGTTATCTTGAGGCCTTGCTCAATAGATCAAACACATATCTTATCGTGGCTGATGATCTTGGGGAGGTCGACTGGATGAGTGAGGCTGCCATAAAGGGTTTATGCGGATTCAAGATAGAAAAACTGAAACAGTTGTCGGTACTGAATGAGACATTGGTGCAGGAATTGGAATCATTGTCAGCCGGACAGCAAAAACTTGTCAGCCTGATGATAAAAGGTACCATGGTAGAATGGAGTATATCTATGACCAGATACAATCGTCATGGCATGGATATGAAACTATTCAGTATTGAGGATGTCCAGTCAGTGCTCCGTCAGAATGAGGTCGATGCCCAGAAGAAACTTGTCAGGGTATTGACCCACGAGATTATGAATTCACTTTCTCCGATTATTTCCCTTTCCGATACGCTCAACCATTCCATAGAAGAAGGCGATATAGACAAGACCGATTTGCAGATGGCACTTCAGGCTATTTATAGAAGGAGTCAAGGTCTGCTTAATTTCGTAGAGTCGTTCCGTAAAGTATCACGAGTTTCTCAACCTCAGAAAGAGTGGGTGGTACTAAATGATATTATCAATGACCTGCAGCAATTATTCCCTAATCCAGCTATAACATTTGTTGTAGAAGACGGTACAGAGAATATTCTTGTTGACCAATCCCAGATGGAGCAAGTATTGATTAACCTGATAAAGAATGCCGTCGAAGCATGTAATGAGACTCCGCGTCCGCATATTGTGGTAAAAACATATTCCGACCGTCCGAATAACCGCTTCTATATTGAGATATCAGACAACGGTCCTGGTATGCCTCCAGATGTAGCAGAGCAGATATTCGTTCCATTCTTCACCACCAAGAGCACTGGTTCCGGTATCGGCTTGAGTATATGTCGTCAGATTATCAGCATGCACGGTGGCAGGATATCTGTGGAGAGCAAGGAAGGAGAAGGAACGACATTCAAGTTGATGTTAAATAACTATTAAGAAGGGAACAAAAGCCCAGGTTTTTCGTAATACTACGCATTAATGACGCGGTATTATGACAACTTTTGATACACTAAAGAAAATTGTTCCTTATGTCAGGCCATATAAGTGGCTTGTAATAGCAACTCTAACACTTACCCTTATTGGATCTTGCGCAGCACAGGTGAATGCCATTGTGCTCAATTATACTGTCGATGCAATAAATGCCCTTGTGGAGGCAGGTAAAGGATTGGCAGAGGGACTTGATATCATGATGATGATATGCGTAGTCCTGCTGTCGAAAGAATTGCTGACAGTGGCTCTTACTTTCGGACAGAGATTCTTTGGCGAAAAGATGCGTATAAGTATATCCCAGGATCTGTCGGAGGCTGTGATAGTGAAGATGCTTACATATAAATTGGCATTCTACTCTCGTGACGGTAATGAACCTGGTAAGTTGCAGACACGAATCAACAGAGGCGTGGATAGTCTGACTAGGATGGTGCAGAACTTCTTTATTGATATTCTGCCATTGTTCGTATCTGCTATTCTTGCCATAGTATTGATGTTCAAGCAAAATGTGTGGGTCGGCCTGACAGCATTATGCATTGTACCTATATATTTCTGGATAACATATAAGCAGGCAGCCAAACTCAAGGGGTGGCGAGAAATGCACAAGACCTACTATGAGGCTAAGAGTCATGGTATAATGAATATCATTGAGAGCATCAATGTAATCAAATCGTTCAACAGAGAGAGTATCGAAGGCGAAAAGCAGTTGTCACTGCTCAAGAAGATAACCGACAACCAGATGAAGACGCGTAAGACAGCGTTTGCTTTTGACGGGTTGAAAACATTTGTAGAGCAGATAGGTGTCGTGCTTATTATCATATTGACAGCTTATCTTGTCTTGAGTGGACAGATGACTATAGGTGCCATAATGTATCACATTATGCTTTTCGGCAATGTGTCCGCACCTATTCGTCAGCTCCACAGAATATACGACGACTGGAATGATGCCCTGATATATGCCGGCGGGTATTTCGATATTATGGAGTCCGATCATGAGAAAGAGATCTCAGGTTCATATCGACCAGAAAAGATAGAGGGTAAACTCGAATTGAGAAACGTTGACTTTACCTACCCAAACGGCACAAAGGCATTGCATAATATCAATATGACCATAGAGAGCGGGAAGATTACCGCTCTGGTGGGATTGTCGGGAGCAGGAAAGAGTACGATTGTCAATCTATTGGATAAATTCTACGACCCAGATTGCGGACAGGTGCTGCTTGATGGGGTAGATTTGAGAGAGTGGGACACAAAATATTTGCGAGACCATATAGGACTGGTATTGCAGAAGAACCACATATTTGACGGCACAGTAGAGGAGAATATACGTTACGGTAATCCAGGGGCGACAGACGAAGAGGTTATGGAGGCTGCGAAGAAGGCATATCTCTACGAACAGATTTCAGCACTGCCAAACGGATTCAAGAGTAAGGCTACAGAACTCTCAGGCGGTCAGCAGCAGAGAGTAGCCATCGCGCGTATGTTTATCAAGAATCCACCTATTATCTTCCTAGACGAACCAACCGCCAGTCTTGATGCCATAGCAACAGAACAGATCAAGAATTCGATAGACGCGATAAAGAAAGACAGAACAGTAATAATTATCTCGCATAGTCTGTCGCAGATTATAGATTCCGAGACGATATATTCCCTAGAAAAGGGTAGGGTAATGGAGCACGGCACACACGAAGAGTGTTATGATATGAACGGAGTGTACAGAAAGATTTTTGATGCTTCGGCCAGAAGCCTGAACATCGACAAGATAGCGAAGACTATGGAGTGATATCCGTTGCAAGTCCCTTGCTGATATAAGGGAAGTCCCTTGTTCATCGTAAATTTTTATAAAGAGATACATACATAGAGTAGTGTTAAATGCTCGTTTGCTGGCAACAAACGAGCATTTTTGTTCGTATATACCCTGGCAAACTCAATGAGAACGAAGAAATAAAATAGTCGCTATTTTATGTGTTTAGAGAAAGAAATAGTAGTTAACATTAAACGTACATATTCGCCACCGACGTACAATGTAGTTGGTTTGGATGGAGTGTGCCAGTGTTTTTTCCCATCTGGGGATGAACCGCCTTCATCTTCAATAGAGCAGTACACAACAGGACGAGCCCTTGAAGGTCAGATTCAAGAACGACAAACATTATGGGGTAGTAGTGAAGTTCAAGTTTCACGAAGCGAAGTCTTTGGTAATAATGGAAAAGTATTCTAATTAAATGCTTGTATGATTATGAAGAAATATACATATATATTTTTGTTAGCCTTGATGGCTATAATGTCAAAGCTAGATGTTTTTGCTCAGACTGCTCCAAGTCAGTCAGAGAGTGATGGCTTTTATGAGTTGTCTTCTTATGAAGAATTGCTTTGGTTTGCGCAGCAGGTTAATGAAGGTAAAGTAAATCTAAATGCTAGATTGGTCAACTCTATAGATTTTACTTCAGATGATGAATTGACACCTATAATGATAGGTACTAGTGAGCATAGATATGCTGGAGAATTTGATGGAAATCGTTTTACGATAGAAATTGATTATAAAAGTTCAACTTCATATACGGCATTGTTTGCTTATATTAATGGTGCCAAGATACACGATCTCAAAGTAGCCGGATATATAACCACTAGTGATCCATATGTAGCTGGTGTCGTTGCTAATGCCATAGGAGCATTTGAAATCAGGAATGTGATATCAAATGTAAAAATAGAGACTAATGTAGGTGCAGGCGCTTATGCAGCAGGTATTGTAGCGCATTGTGCAGATGCCAATAAGACAGCATACTTATTGTCTGACTGCGGATTCAAAGGAAATATAAAAGGTAATGGTAGTACTACGTATGTAGCCGGTATAATAGCAGATGCAGGAGGTGCTAGCTATACAGGTGCAGTATTGAATTGCTTTGCCACGGCTGAATACAGAGAATGTTCTACCACTAATTCGTTGGTTAACAATGGAGAATATGTAAGGTATAGTAATTGTTATTATAAGAATACTTTGACAGATAAACAAGGAGATGTCTTTACGAATGTTTCTGATGGTCGTGTAGCGTTTCTCCTTAACGGAGCAAAGAATGAAGGCGTATGGAATAAGATTCTAGAGTTCAGATCAGAAGGCCTTAGTGAAGATTTGGGTGAAGAACTAGTCGCTAATGGAGAAGGAGTCTATGAAATAGGTACAGCGTATGATTTTCTAAAATTTGCTGCTATGGTCAATACTGGTCGTGTGGATATAAAAGGTAAACTTACGAAAGATATTGACATTAGCAGCTATCAGACTATGATAGGCAACTATACGTACCGTTACAAAGGAGAGTTTGATGGTGATGGTCACTCTGTGACCGTTAATTATGAGAATGGCATTCGCCTTACAGGTTTGTTCTACTATACTGCTGAGGGATTTTATGTTCACGATCTTACAGTCAAAGGTAATATACAGACGACACAAGAGTATGCCGCAGGTATAATTGGCTATTGTGCCGGCTCAGCCAGATTAGAGAGATGTATAAGTAAAGTTAATATCCAGACATCAAGACACTATTCTGGTGGTCTGATTGGTTATATCGATGCAGGTCAAGTAGAGATAAAGGAGTGTGCTTATATTGGTACTATCACAAGGAAGGCAAATAGCCTTGTGACAGGTGGCTTTGTAGGCAATCCTCATAGTCGTGTTGTTACTATTTCAAATAGTTATGTAGCTGCTACATATTCTGGAGGTTCTGCTCATAGTAATGCTGGTTCTTTCTCAGGAACTAATAGTAAGGGTATAACTACTGTAGATAGCTATTATCTTAATTCTCCAGGCAGTAATGCTACTAATAATTTGGGAGAAAAGAAATCTGCTGAGGAATTTGAAAATGGTACGGTATGTAAGCTCCTCAACTTCGGTAAGACAGAAGAGACTGCTATTTGGTTTCAGAATTTGGAAGGGGAAGTTGACGTATATCCTGTTTTGGATAGAGCACATACCGCACATATATCAGATATTGAGACTTTGGAGCCGGATGGTGAAGGCTATTATTTGATAAATAATGCAGCCGACCTAGCTCTATTTGCCAAGATGGTTAACGCAGGAGAGTCAGGAATAAATGGCAGGGTAACTGCGGATATTGATTTCAAGGATGACCAGGATAATTACTATCAGAATATGATAGGAACATCCGTCAATCCATATGCTGGTGTTTTTGATGGAGGAAGACATATTATTACTCTTGGCTACAATACAAAATCTGCTTATGCTGCACTATTTAGCTTCGTTTCAAGCGCGACTATCAAAGACTTGAATCTTGCAGGATCTATCACTACAAACACTAACTATTGTGCAAGTTTCGTTGGACAAAACCTTACTGCACCAGTAACTCTTGAGCGTTGTGTAAGTTCTGTAGATATCATTTCTACGCTTGATGGAGAGATGTATACAGCAGGCTTGATAGCTAGCCCTACTGTCAGTAATTGTGTTATCCGAAATTGTGCTTTTGTCGGTAGCATAAAGAATGATAGGACAAAGTCAACAGGCGCATCTGGACTGATTGGCTACGGCAATAACAAGATAGTTCTTGCTTCAAACTGTTATGCTTGTCCACGAATTACAGTCGCCGGACATAGTAATGCAGCGGTATCTCCTACGGGATGTTCTTTGTTCCGTTATACTAATACAGATTCAAGAATTGTCAACTGTTACTATAGTAGTGATTTTGTTTTCCCGACGGGACAATGTACTAAGCTTACTTCAGAAGAAGTTCAGAATGGTACACTTTGTTCGTTGCTGAGCGCGGGCTTGTCAGACGAGAATATAGTATGGGGGCAGAATTTAGGTTCGGATAATTATCCTATTATTTCTGAGGAGAACCATCAAGCGATTCTTCCTCTCACATATAATGAGGAAGAAAATTGCTACGAGATATCAAACGCCAATGATCTCCTATTGTTCTCTGCAATGGTAAACAATGGTAACCCGGCTCTCAATGCAAAGGTTACAGAGGATATAACATACGGAGAAGGTTCCAGGTTCTATCAGGAAATGATAGGGAGTGAACGATATCCTTATGAGGGAGTATTTGATGGCAATGGCAATACAATTACTCTAGGACTGAAATCGTACTGGTCATATACTGCTATGTTCGGATGGGTTTCAGGGGCAACAATCAAAAAGCTATACCTTGATGGCAATATCACGACGACAAAGAATTTTGCTGCAAGTTATGTAGGTCGTAATATCACTAATCCCGTAACAATAGAGAAATGTATCAGTAATGTGGCAATAGAATCGACGCTCAACGGAGAAATTCATTCTGGAGGCATCATAGGTTATTCAACAGCTAATCTATACCATATCACAAACTGTGCATTTACTGGCAGTCTCACGGCTACCCAGCCAGATGCTAAGTCTGCGGCTGGTTTTGTAGGAGCAGGAAACAGTAAGCGAGGATTCTTTACTAATTGTTATTCTGTTGCAACCTATAATATAACAGGAGCTTCAAATTGTTATGCATTCTGCCGTAGTCAGGGTACCAATACTGTCTACAATAACTGTTATTACCTCAATCCTCTTGGTACAGCTCAAGGTTCGTCTAAGACGCTTGAAGAATTCAAGGATGGTACGGTATGTCAGCTTCTTAATTCTACAGTTCAAGACGGAGAGACAGGTGTTTGGTATCAGAATGTGGAAGGCGTGACGCAAAGTGAGGTAATCGATATGTATCCTGTTCTCGACGATACCCACGAGCAGCCTGCTTCTATAGAGGTGCCAAAGGATGAGTATGGTAGATACCTTATCAGTACACCGGAGCATTTGATGAAGTTCGCCGGAATGGTTAATCAAGGTATGACTGATATTACAGGTGTTCTTCAGCGCGATATAGACTTTACTAGCTATGGTGAGATGATAGGTAGTGAACAGTATCCATACGAAGGTATGTTTGATGGTAAGTTCCATAAAATTACGATCAACTATAATACTGTCGGTAAGTATCTTTCTCTGTTTGGTTATGTTGCTGGAGCAACTATTAAGAATCTTATAGTAGATGGAAACGTAAAGTCGAACAGTCAGTATGCTTCAGGTTTGGTAGCAGCAAATACCAAATCTCCTGTTACACTGGAGAACTGTATGAGTTATGTCAATATTGAATCTACTTACGCAAGTGCTGAAACTCGTATAGGTGGACTTATAGGTTATGCCGTATGTCATTATTATAAGATATCAAATTGTGCATTCGTAGGAAGTATAAAAGGCAAGAATATGTGCGGCGGTATGGTGGGAACTTCTGGTTATATCGGTTATTTTAACAATTGCTACGTATTCCCTACATCGTTCGAAATGTCTGATACTTATGCTGACTGTGCAGTATTCTCGTTCTCAACACGCCAGGAATCTTATTTCCGTAATTGTTATTACGATTCTAGTCTTAACGGTTCGATGATAAAGCAGGGTAACGCTATGACTCCTGAAGATTTCGGCAATGGTACAGTATGTGATGCATTGAATGGTTTCGGCTTGAGCGAATTGGTGTGGTATCAAAACGATACGGACAGATTCCCTGTTTTGCTAAGCAGCCATGGCAATCTCACACCTCCTTCTCCGGCATTCCGTAATGACGATAATTATGTGTTCCTGATATCTACTCCAGAGGAGTTGCGAACTTTTGCATCTATAGTTAATATGGGAGTAACCCGTATTAGTGGACGTCTTGAGAATGATATTGACTATACATACCAGGAGATGATCGGTACAGAGGATGCTCCTTATGAGGGCGTATTCGATGGTCAGTTCCATAAGATTACTCTTCATCTTGATACCCGTCAGAGATATGCAGCATTGTTCAGTTGTGTGGCTGGTTCAACTATAATGAATCTCATAGTAGATGGTAATGTTACTAGTAAAGGTCAGTTAATCGGTAGTATTATTGGATACAATAAGGATAAGACAGCTCCTGTTACACTGGAGAATTGTATGAGTTATGCTACCGTAACATCTACGTATGTAGGTGCCGATAAAAAATCTTATATCGGAGGTCTTGCTGGTTATATGAAAGTGGCAGATTATCGATTCACGAATTGTGCATTTGCAGGCAAACTATTGGGAGATGCTTCAAATTCAGACTATTCATCAGGTTTGGTCGGCCATGGTGGAAGTGTGAAAGGTATTTTTACTAATTGTTATGCTTATGTAGATGAGTATCGCCTTTCGTCCACAGATTATTGTGCTTCTCTTTGCCTCTATCCTGCTGCAAGTACAATATTCAACAACTGTTATTATCGTCAGAGATTAGGTCTTGAACAGGGTTCACAGATGTCTGATGAAAAATTCCTAGATGGATCTGTATGCTACTTGCTCAATAACTGTCCGACAGACGAATCTGTATCCGTTGCATGGTACCAGAAGGTAAAGGAATCTGAAGGTCAGGTCGATTATGATGCATATCCAGTTCTCATAGCTGAGAGAGGTAAGTTTATTCCTCAGGATGATATGGAGGTGGATCAAGATGGTACATATCTATTGCGTACTCCAATGCATCTTCTTCGTTTTGCATCTCTAGTCAATGATGGTCAGGTATCTCTCAATGCTAAGTTGATGGAGGATATTGTGTTCGGAGAGTCTGAAGGAGAGTCAACATCCTACTATCAGGCCATGATAGGTAATGCGACTTATCCATATACAGGTTCTTTTGATGGTAATGGCAAGACGGTTACTGTGGGTTATGATACCCAGCTTTCATATTCAGCGCTATTCAGCTATGTTGATGGTGCGAATATTCATGATTTGATAGTTAAAGGTAGTGTACAAACAACTAAAAATTATCCAGCATCAATAGTGGGTTATGTGTTGAATAATCCTCTGACGATGGATAGATGTATTTCGAATGTAAATATAGTATCGACGTACGATGGCAATATTCACGCTGGTGGATTGGTCGGTTTGTTGAATGTCAACTACAGTAAGATTACTAATAGTGCTTTCACAGGTAGTATAGTGGCCGTAGCTCCTAGCGCAGCATTGGTAGGTGGTTTTGTGGGCAATGCCAATGGTAAGGTCATTCACTACAATAACAGCTTCGCACATGCAACATTGAATATTACCAATCCAGCAGGAAGTGCTTCTTTCGTCAGAAATGCCAGCAAATCCTCAGTATCAGCGTCTCTCTACTATCTGAATCCTTTCGGTGACATGCAAGAGGCTGGTGCTGAACAGAAAACGTCAGATGAGTTCGCTAATGGTGCTGTTTGTTTTCTGCTAAACGGTAGTAGTGCAGAGGAAGAAAATGTAGTATGGTATCAGAATGTTCAAACGGATGAGCACCCAATTGATTTTGATGTTTATCCGGTTCTTGATCCAACTCACGAAATCGTAAATATGAGTACACTCACACCAGAGGGAGATACATACGTAATAGAAACACTGGAGCAGTTGAAGGAATTTGCTAATCTTGTAAATAATGGTCAGACCAACATTAATGGTAAGTTGATTGGTGATATAGAGCTTGAGCCAAACAGCAATATGATGATTGGTACTGAACAGAATCCTTATGTGGGTACTTTCGACGGTCAGTACCATTCTGTAACTGTTCATTATAACAGCAATAATAGTTATGTGGGACTCTTCTCTCATGTTAAGACTGCTACTATCAGAAACTTGATTGTCAGAGGTGATATTACGGCAGGTGGTGTTTATTGTGGTGCTATTGTAGGTTGTAATAATTACGAGGTTGTGAATGATTCAAATATCCCTACGCCGTTGACAATGGAGAATTGCATCAGCTATGTTGATATTACAAGTACCTACAATGGTAGTAGTGAAACTCAGTATGGTGGTATGATTGGTCTTATATACTGGGTTAACAAGGGATATAAACTGACAAATTGTGCATTCCTCGGTTCGATCACTTATCCAGCTGCTGGTAAGGTATGTGGTGGACTGATAGGCCGTGCCAATACTAGTGGTACCTTGACAGGTTGTTATGTTGACGCAACGTTTAATGTGTCAAATACAGCGGGTAGTGGTACTATGGTGGCTACTTCTGGCGGCGTTACAGAGTTCTCTAATTGTTACAGTTCAAGTGTTCTCGGCGAACCTCAGGTAGTTCAGCTCACTGTAGATCAGTTCCGTGATGGCACGGCGACTTATCTTCTTAATGGTTGTACTTCGGATGATGATAATGTGTGGAAGCAGGGTGCAGATGACAATGATCCTGTATTTGTACCTTCGGGTGACACTAAATCGTGCCCTACTCAGCTTCAACCAGTAGATGGAGTGTATGAGTTGAGAACTTCATTTGATATTGTTCTTTTCGCCGCTATGGTCAATGCGGGTAACAATAATGTTGATGCCCGTGTTATGAATGATATCGAGCTTACAGACGCTCAAGGCAAATTCTATCAGTCAATGATAGGTAATGCGACTAACCCATATTCAGGTACATTTGATGGGCAGTACTATACAATAACTATTGGGTACGAAACAACATCTTCATATACTGGTTTGTTCCGTTATGCAGCTGAAGCTACTATTAAGAATTTATATCTTGATGGAAAAATTACGACCAACAAGCAGTATGCCGGTAGCTTCATAGGATACATCAAGGGGACGACATGTAGACTGGAGAATTGTATCAGTAAAGTAGATATCGAATCAAGATACTCAAGTGTTACGGATGGTCAGCATAATGACGAGCCATTGTATTGTGGCGGTCTTATAGGTTATGCGAATGCGACTGATAAGTACTATGTTGAGAACTGTGCTTTCATCGGTACACTCAAGGAGGGGGCAAGTTCTACGGCACAAAAGTCTCAAAGGGTTGCTGGTTTCGTTGGTAATGGTGGAAACAGAACAGGAGTGTTCAAGAGTTGTTATACCTATCTCCCTGCAGAGAGTGTAGCCTTAGATATTATGGAGAACAGCTATACGTTCTGTTACGGTGCTGGTCAGGCTAGTACATATATCAGTTGCTATTTCCTAACAGAATTGGGCATTCTCCAAGGAGACCAGATGTCACAGACTGATTTTGCCGATGGATCGGTATGTCTGCTTCTCAATGGATCTCAGTCTCAGAATCCTATATGGTATCAGAATACAGAAGATAACATCCTTGAAGGAGAACTGGTTGATTCTTATCCAGTGTTGGATAATAGTCACCACATAATTAAATCAACAGAACTTACAAAGGTAGGCGACTATTACCAGATTGCTACAGCACAAGACCTTGTGACTTTTGCCTCTATGGTAAATGGTGGTCAGACAACGATAAAGGCTCAAGTGACAGCAGATATTGATTTCAAGAATACTTCCGGTAAGTATTATCAGACAATGATAGGTAATAGTACAAATATGTTTGCGGGTGAGTTTGATGGTCAATATCATAAGATTACACTTGGATATAATACTACCGTTGGCTATACTGGTCTATTTAGTGTCGTGTCAGGTGCTACTATCCAAAATCTTATTATTGAAGGTAATGTGACAACCACAAAACAATACACAGGTAGTATTGTTGGTAGAAATATGACTGCTCCGATGACACTACGTAATTGTATGAGTTTTGCCAATATCAGTTCTTCTTATACATCGGTTAAAGAGGGTGTTCATAATGATGCTCTATATCTGGGTGGTCTTGTAGGTCGCATTGAATGTCATTATGCAATTGTCAATAATTGTGCATTTGCAGGTACTATAAGGGCAACAGGAGTTGATGTAGAGGGTAAGTTTGTTGGAGGCTTGGTAGGATCAGGTTCAGGTAAGACCATTCGTTTCAGCAATAGTTTTGTCTATTTGCCAGATGCCAACTTAAGTATAGATGTGGAACTAGCCGAAAATAGTGCAACGTTCTGTTATAGTTCTGGTTCTTCCACTTTCGCAAATTGTTATTATCTCTCAAACCTTGGAACAGTACAAGGTGCAAAGATGAGCAAGGAGTTGTTTGATGAAGGATTTGTCTGCTATCTATTGAATGATGGCAAGGCAGAAGGTGAGGTCACATGGTATCAGAATACGTCTTTTTCGCCTTGTGATGCTTACCCACTTTTGACAGGAGAAGAAGTCCCTTATAAGTCAGAATGGCAAATGTCTAAAGATGGTGATTATTATCTAATCGGTTCTACTTATAATCTCGTTCAGTTCGCGGCTATGGTAAATAGTGGACAGAATACGATAAATGGAAAGTTGATTAGTGATATTGATTTCCGCCAGCAGCGTTCTGTAATGATCGGCAACTCTCAGGAAAATGCCTACAAGGGTATTTTTGATGGAGATTTGAAGACTATTAAGATAGATATCCGTGTAACAGGTTCTTACGCAGGATTGTTCCAGTGGACTAGTGGTCCGACAATCAAGAATCTCATACTTGAGGGCTCTGTTTCGTCAACAGGTACTTATGTAGCTAGTTTTGTAGGAGTAAACCGTAGCGCTGCTTTACGACTCGAAAATTCAATGGCTATTGTCGATGTGAAAACGTCGAAAACTGGACAGATTAGGTGTGGCGGACTCGTCGGAGCCTCTGATAGGAAACTGACATTTGACAACTGCGCTTATGTGGGATCAATAACAGTGCCAGAAGATGCTACATACGTAGGTGGTTTTGTCGGTAATGCGTCAAACTATGACCATATCGTAACAAACAGTTTCGCATATATAAAGAATAATGTTGCTAGTGATGTTGACAACGCGACATTCATCAGAACGGATTATACCAAAGCGAAGTATACAAACAGCTATTATCTCAATGCTCTTGGTGCAATCCCTGCTACGGGAGTAACACAGCAAACTGAGCAGCAGTTTGCAAGCGGAGATGTTGCGCGATTACTGAATATGGGTCAAGAGAATGGTGTGTGGAGGCAGAAGATAATCGGCGCAAATCCTGATGTATATCCAGTGTTGTATGCCGATCGAGAGACTCTTGAAGATCGTCTTACACAGAATGAAGATGGCTTCTATGAGATAGGCAATGCTGATGATTTCCTATATTTTGTGAGAATGGTCAACTCTGGCAGCAATGATATCAAGGTAGTTCTTACATCAGATATTGATTTCAGAAACGAGTCGGGCTATTATCAAGATATGATTGGTACTTCTGAGTTCCCATTCAAGGGCGTTTTCGATGGCGCCGGTCATACAATCACAGTTGGATTTGAGTCTACATCTCCATACGCAGCTCTTTTCTCTCGTGTGGGTACATCTACGATTGAGAATGTTGTTGTCAAGGGTAATATTTCTACGAATAGTTCAAATGCATCAGGTCTCATAGGATATAATATGGAGGGTATCGTCACTCTCAATAATTGTATCTCAGATGTAGATATCACATCTACGTATGTCGGCGAGTCGAACAATGCCGGTCTCGTAAGTGTAATTACTGGTACGGGTTATACGATTTCCAACTGTGCATTCATAGGTTCCATGACTGGTGCAGAAGCTACAAATTGCTCTGGTCTTATCGGTACATTTGGAGATCTTAGAGGTACAGTTGAGAATTGCTATGTGAATGCTAATATAGCAGCACAGACAGGTAGTTGCTCTATTGGCAGAAATGCTAGTATGACGTCATTCCTCAACTGCTACGTGAATAATGCCCTTGAGTCTAATAATACAGATGTGGTGGTTCTGAACTCAGAAGATTTCAGAACAGGTAAGGCTACGTATTTGCTCAACGGACAGTCTAGTGAAGATGTCAAGTGGTATCAGAAACTTGGTAGTGATAATAATCCTACATTTATCAAGGTAGGCGAAGATAATGTGGTTTATTTCGCCAAGAACTTCTGCCCGACTATTGACCATACAACTACAGGCTATGCTAATGCTGCTCTGCAAGGTCACCATTGGGATAAGGTATATAATGATGGTATACTTGAACTTACATGTGATCATAAAGACTCTCAGTTGTCAAAGGCTACAATTGTAGTCCCAGTGGCAATATCGGATGGTAATCCTCATATGGTGAGAGTTGAGTATAATGATAATTGGACTGATTTGGAGTTGGGCGATTTGAACTGCACATATTTTAGAAAAGCAAAGAATCAGGAAGACGAATCAGAGCTTCAGCCAACAGACAACTTCACTACAGATGGAGATATTTATGTGAAGGTTGAGTTTGAAGGACAAGAATATGAGGTGGTATATACAATTGCTAAGGCAATCAAATGTGTAGCTGAAGGTACAACCGGACAGTGGAATGTTGCAAATAATTGGCAGAACTATGATAATTATTTTGGCTTCCCAACAGGAAAGCATTATGCTTTGATTCCTAGTGGCAAGACAGTAGTTGCTTCTTCTTCATCTACTGCACTCAGTGTAATTGTAGAGCAAGGAGCTACACTTATCATAGGTAAGCCAGGCGATACGGAACTATCAACACTTAGAATTGTTGAGACTCTTCAGAATGAAGGAACAATTATTCTTCAGGGCAGTGGAACTTTAGAAGTGAAGAACATTGACAATAGAGGCGAGATAAAGCTCTATTACGGTTATGGTTCAGACAGTCCATCCCTGGTATATAAAGGTTCCTTCACAGGTGAAGGTGCGGATTTCTATCGTAAGTTACGTCACGGCGCTGTATTCTATACTGGTTCGGCAACAGCTGAGGGTACAATAACGTCTAAGGACGGAGTTTATACAGGTATCGATAAGGAAGTCGATGTCGTAGATTGTTATTCCAAGACAGGAAACAAATGGATGGGGAACATTATATCACAGTTTGATAAATTCTCCGATGATGTTACAGCCTATGCTGTACTGCTCAGAAGTGGTTCAGACAAGGGATTCGTTCAGAATGGTACACCACGAGCAGCGACTGCTAACCGTATGGCTATCACATCTGGCTGGCGTTGGTTCAATAATCCATATCCATATACAGTTTCTTTGTCGGATTATTATGAGACATATAGAGCAGATCGTGACGGAGGATTCCTTATGACTGGCTCAGCAGGTTGGGTTTCTCCAAAGATTTGGGTACGTACAAATAATGGTGGTACAGGTTATGGTTATATGACATACGATGTTAAGGAGAAGATAGGAGTAAATGGTGAGACGCTAGCTCCATTCCAAGATATCTGTTTGGCTGTATATTCTGATGTGCCTAATTTTGCATTGCCAAGCACTCCGGTTCCTGTTACACATACTGCGCTCAAATCATCGAAGCTAGAAACGGATGTATTGCGACTCAAAGTTTATGCAGATGGGAAAGAAAAGGCAGATGATGAGGTTGCGCTTGCTTTCCGTGCGTCAGGTTCGATGGCGTCAGACATAAAGAATCTTGATTCAAAGGTATTTGGCGCGTATACAAATCTTTCACAACTAGTGCTGCGAAAGACAGGTTATCCAGATCAGCTGGCTATTGCAGTTTATCCGCAAGTGGAGAAACTGCTCAACGTAGAGCTTCCATTGGTAGTAAAGCCAGTTAGCACAGAAAGTAAGTTGCGTATTACAGCAAGCAATGCTTTGTGGTTTGACGAAATGGTAGACGTATTCCTAGTCGACCATTTGGCACAGAAGACCATTAACCTCAGAGAAGAGGATTATGAAGTTTCTGGAGTGGCTAAGGATTCTGGTAGTCGTTTTGGAATTATACTGAAGGCTGCGCCAGAAGCACCAGAAGAAGTGATTACAGACATCAAAGAGTCTGTTGTAGGTGATGAAGATGCTGAGCACTATATAGTATACTCTGAAGGCTCTACGATTGTAGTAGAAATTCAGACAAAAGACGTGTTAGAAGAAACGATGCCATCTATAAGAGTATATGATCTTCTTGGCAGGGTTGTCAATGCAGTTGACAAAGCAAGTGGACGCACAATTATCCCTATTCGTGAGCGAGGTGTATATGTAGTCAAGATTGGCAACGAAGCTCGCAAAGTAATAGTAGAATAATCACCTTTAAAAAGTAAGTAATATAAAAGGCCATCCCGGGTTGTTGCTCGAGATGGCTTTTTTTGTGTTTGATGGGTACGAGTGATATCCGTTGCAAGTCCCTTGCTGATATAAGGGAAGTCCCTTGTTCATCGTAATTTTTTCATTTGGGGAGTCGAAGAAAGCAAGAATTATGGGAGAGGAGGAATGTCGGTTGCGTGGTGTGCAGCCCTTGTGGATACTAGTGTTATTCGGGGTGTAAAATATTTTTTCTCCCTATTTGTACACTTTTTTACCTCTTTGCGAAATGGGTGTGAAAATGGTGTGTTTTGCATTTTAACACTATTATACAACTTTGTCCACCTATTGAATATATTTTTTACCTCGCACGTCATAATGTTGTTATTTCTTTGCAGTCGTTAAAAGATGTTTAACGGAGTCGGATGTGATATAATATATAAATCGACAAAACATCGAGGCTCGGTTTCTTTTGACACTTGATTAGTAAATAACACATGTAATTATCTATTTATGAAAACAACAAAACTGATGTGGCGGTCGCTTTGTACCGCTTTTGTCGCAGCATCGGCTTTCGTGAGTTGTCAGGAAGACATCTATACTATAGATTCTCCTGAGGATCTTCAGGAAAAGATTGATGCTATTGCTGCTGAGCGCGAGGCAGCTAAGGCTGAGCAGGGAGATAATGAGGAACTTATTATCGGTACCTATGAGGTTGGTACACCTGATTGTTCTGCAGGATGGTGGTCTGCATTCTCAGACTACTTCAAGGTTCCTACAGGCAAGATGCTCGTACTTGAGTTCGTCAACCATGGTTCAGGTGCCAATAACTGGAACAACTGGAATTTAGGTGTTACAACACCTGACGTTCGTGATGGTTCGAACTATTCAGAGTATTTCGTTCTCCGTTCGGATGCTTATGGCTGGGGTAACGATAAATATGATGGCGGTTTGATTAAGATTGATTATCCAGACCTTGATGGTGATGGTGATATCTGGAATGACTTCCGTAATATCATGCAGGGTGCAAACGTAGTAATTAAGGTTGACCACTCTAAGGCAGGTTACTGCTACGTTACAGCAACAGCAACAAGCGCTGACGGTCAGACAACAATCACAGAGACATACAATCACCCAGTTTCTACAGCAGAAGATATCCAAGCATTCCTTATTGCTGATGGCAGCTTCATGGAGATGAAGAAAGCAACATTGATGCCATCAGAGGTTGCAGAGCTCGTAGACTACGAGCCAATAGCTTTGACTATTGCCAATGCTCCACAATCACTTGTTATCGGTGAAGAAGATTTCTGGGGCAATGCAGTAGCAACAGTATCTTTCGCTGATGGTTCATCTGCACCAGTAGATACAGCAGACGTAACATTTACAGTAATTCCTGATCTTTCTTCTATAGGTTCTAAAACTATTGTCTTAGCATATACAAAGACAAAGCTCGGTAATAACTGCAAGCCTATCACAGGTTATTATATTCTCGAGGTTACCAATAAGGTTGCTTCTATTGAGGTTAAGAATCTTGCGCCAGCATTGACATACTATTATATGGACGGTGCAGCATTGAATATTCCTACAGTAGGTTTTGAGGTTACTGCTACATATGTTGACGGCAGTTCTTCTGTAATGCCAAACGCTAACCTTACATTCACACCTGATTTTGCTAATGGTAAGATGTCAGTTAAGTACGACGACGAGATTTCAGCAGAGGTAGCTGTTAATTTCGTTAAGGGTTCTTACGCTATCGGTGCTGCTGACTTTACAAATGGTTGGTGGACATCATTCAGCCCAGCAGATGTAAAGGTAGAGGTAGGTGACCCAGTTGAGTTTGAACTCTCTTGCTACTCAGACAATCTTGAGAACTGGCATTCTCCATGCTACATTCTCCGTGGTGCAGAATTGAACGAGTATTGTGTTGTTCGTTCAGATCACTTCGGTTGGGGTGCTGGCTATGATGGCAACGATGCAAAGGTAGTAGAGAGCAACTGGAATTGGGATATCTTCAAGCCAAGCATTAATGGTTCTCTCTATAAGGTAAAGATCACTAACAATGGTGATGGAACAGCCGACATCGAGATAGTGGTTGTATATGCTAATGGCGAGGAGCACTTCCAGAACTATAAGGGCATTACTGTCAACTCAGACGACCTTTACTTCTCATTCGTAACAGAGGAGTCATACCTTGTTGTAAAGTAATCGAGAATACTTACTTAATTCAGAATTAGAAATGAAATTTCAATATCTTATAGCACTTAGCCTTTTGGTTTCTGCTCCATTCTCTGCTATGGCTGAGAATTTGCAGAGCAACGAGGTCCTCACAGAAGTGCAAGCCGGCAACGTAAAAGTTTCTGGTAAGATCGTTGACGAGAGTGGCGAGACAATCCCAGGTGTTAACGTATCTGTAAAAGGTACCACTACTGGTACTATCACTGATTTCGATGGTAACTTCACTCTTACCGTTCCAGCTAACTCTACAGTTGTATGCTCTTTCGTAGGTTATGAGAACGCAGAGATAGTTGTTAATGGCCAGACCAATCTCGGTACTATCGTTCTTAAGAGCGAGAGCTTCGAGATGAATGATATCGTAGTCGTAGGTTATGGTACACAGCGTAAGGTTGACCTTACAGGTTCTGTAGCTATCGTAGACGCAGACGAGATGAAGAAAGTATCAAACTCGAATATGTCTACCATGCTCCAAGGTAAGGTTGCTGGTGTAAACATTACAACAGACGGTCAGCCTGGTGCAGATCCTTCGGTACGTATCCGTGGTTTGGGTTCTTTCGGTTCTACAGCACCTCTCTACGTTATCGATGGTGTTCCAATGGGAACAACAATCCGCGACTTCTCACCAAACGATATTGAGACAATTCAGGTGTTGAAAGATGCATCTGCAGCTGCTATCTATGGTTCACGTGCTGCTAACGGTGTGATTATCATCACAACAAAGCAGGGTAAGAAAGATCAGCCAATGCGCATTGATTACCGTGGTTATGTCGGTATGGATAAAGTCCAGAGCGGCGTATACGACGTAATGAATGCAGAGGAGTATGGTCAGTACCTTACTCAGGCATGCAAGAACTCAGGCGATGCTCTTCCAGCAGGTTATGATAAGTCTACACAAGAGTATAAGGATTATATCCAGGGTGTAGATACAGATTGGTTCGATGAACTCTACAAGACAGGTATTCGTCAGAACCATAACTTGAACCTCTCAGGTGGTGGTGCAAGCAATACATACAACCTTTCACTTGACTACTTCGGTCAGGATGGTACTATTGTAGGTGCTGGTCCTAACTACGATCGTTTCACAGCACGCTTGAACAACACAATGGATGTTAAGTTCCTTAATATCAAGACTAGCGTTGTTTATTCTCACAGCAAGCAGAACAACATGGCGTTCTCTAATGCTAATGAGTATGTAAACGGTCTTTCCAACGGTTCTGGTGGCCCAGTTATCCTTGCAGCTATGTTTATGCCTCCTTCAATTAAGGCAAAGGATCCTTCAACATGGTGTCTTGATAAGTATTATCCATCAGCTGTTAACTACCAGTACGATTCATTCGGTTATGGTACATACTACACAGGAGCTCATGGTGATGTCCAGATGACTAACCCACTTCTCCTTAACGAACTTCTCGAGCGTCGTACAGATGTTGACCGTGTTGCCCTCACAGGTACACTCAACTTCGACCTTATGGATATGATTGGTCATAAGAATGACAACCATAAGCTCAACTACGTTCTCAACCTCGCTTGGAATAAGACAATCTGCAAGGACTTGAACTTCGTTCCTTCGTTCTTCCAGTCGAACAAGGCGACACTTGACAAGCAGTATGAGATTTTTACAGAGGGTTATCGCAACAATCAGGACTTCCTCGTAGAGAATACTCTTACATACGACGGCAAGTTCGCTGAGCTCCATCACGTAAACGTAGTCGTTGGTCAGACATTCCAGCGTGAACGTTATCATACACTTACAGGTACAGGCTATGAGATGTCAGAGCCATACTACCTCCAGCTCAACAATGCCAAGGAGACTAACGCAGGCACATATGAGTCTGAGCACGTAATCGCTTCTTTCATCGGTCGTCTTAACTACGACTTCGATGGTAAGTACCTCCTTTCTGGTGTTGTTCGTCGAGATGGTTCATCACGTCTCTCTTCTGAGGACCGCTTCGATATCTTCCCTTCAATCTCTGCAGGTTGGCGTATCGACCGTGAGGATTTCTTCCCAGTAGACAACAGCGTAATCAATCTCTTGAAGGTTCGTGGTTCTTATGGTGTACTCGGTAACGAGAATATCGGTGAGTATCAGTATATGTCTACAATGGGTCGTGGCGACTACTCATACAGCTTCGGCGGTAATGTAGTTGTAGGTTCATCTCTTACTGATTATGTAAATACTGCTATCAAGTGGGAGAAGAAAAAGTCTACAGACGTTGGTCTCGACCTCGGTTTGTTCAACAACCGCTTGGAGTTCAATGTAGATTGGTACAAGGCAGTTTCTGAGGATCTTCTCTATGGCGTAGCTGTTCCTGCTGAGGCAGGTGTTCGTAACGATCGTGTTACTATGAACGCTGCTACAATGGAGAACTCAGGTCTCGAGTTCGCTGTAACATACCGCAACAATGATCACCCTGTTAAGTACGAGGTTTCTGCTAACCTCTCTACTCTCAAGAACAAGGTAACATCTCTCGGTGATGCTGATTCACAGAACGATGGCTACTGCCGTACAGAGGTAGGTGATGAGGTAGGTCGTTTCTTCGGTCTCATCTCAGAGGGCGTAATCAAGAACAATGAGCAGCTCAACAACCGCGTAAACAGCGATGGCAAGGTAGTATTCCAGCAGGGTGCTGAACTCGGCGATATCGCTTACAAGGATACTGATGGCGACGGTGACATTGATATGGACGACCGTGTATTCCTCGGTAGTGGTCTTCCAAAGGTTAACTTCGGTCTCAACGCACGTGTAGAGTGGAATGGTCTCGACCTCTCTGTAGCTACATTCGGTGCAGCAGGATTCAAGGCACTCGACCATATCGATATGGCTATCCATCAGTTCGGCGGTCTTTCTAACCGTAGTAAGGATCTCCTCGATGCTTGGACTCCAGAGAACAGCAACTCTAATACTCCTAGAGTTATGTACTCTACAACAGCTCCTATTACTTCTAATACTTTCAGCGACCGTTTCCTCAAGAATGGTTCTTACCTCAAGATTGCTAATATCGAGCTCGGTTACAACTTCAAGAATGAGTGGTTCCACGATGTAGTAAGCAACGTACGCTTGTATGTTTCTGCTCAGAACCTCCATACATTCTCAAAGTATAAGGGTTACAATATCGACTTCGCAGGTGGTACATTTACTCCAGGTTACAACTACTGTTCGTACCCTTCTCCACGTACTATCATGGCTGGTCTTAACTTCTCATTCTAACGTTTAATATCAATATTGACAGATATGAAAAGAATCAATATAGCTCTGGCAGCATGCTCTCTCATGCTTGGATTCACAGCTTGCGAGGATCAGCTCGACGTCAAGAATCCTAACTACCAGACAACAGCAGATTTCGGTGACAATGAGGCTGAACTCCAGGAGGCTGTCATCGCTTGCTACAACCGTATTCGCCTCGAGGGTACTTTCGCCCGCGTTGGTTATACAATGGATGCCGTACGTGGCGACGAGGTATGGAACGCTTCTCAGGTATGGTATCTCCCATTCGATAACCTCAATGTAGGTGCTGGTGATGAGATCGGTCAGTGGATCTGGCGTGACTCATACCATGGCGTAAACCGTGCTAACTTCGTTCTCAAGTATGTTGAGTCGGCTAAGCTTTCTGAGGATGCTTATAAGCAGATCAAGGGTCAGGCTCTCTTCATCCGTGCTTTGATGAACTTCCACCTTTCAGCTTATTTCCAGAATATCCCATTGTACACAAGCTACGATGCTTATTCTACTCTCGAGGGTACTTATGCTAAGAATGCTTCTCAGGATGAGGTTTTCGATCTTATCGAGGCTGATCTCGCTGAGGCTATGACTATCCTCCCTTCTCGCGATAAGGGTGGCGAGTGGGCTCAGGGTCGTGCTACTTGCGGCGCTGCTGCTGGTTTCTATGCACGTGCTCTTATGTTCCGCCACAAGTTCGCTGAGGCTTATACAGTTCTTAAGGATATCATCGCTGGTAAGTATGGTCACTATGAGCTTATGGCTGATTATGGCGACAACTGCCGCGAGGGTGCTTCAGAGAACAACGCTGAGTCTCTCTTCGAGGTACAGTTCCTCGACTATGGCAAGCAGGGTACTGAGGCTGAATGGACTCCAGTAAATATGACTAAGGATGCTACTCAGGGTCATGCTGTTGAGTCTAACTACGCTTCTTACGTATTCAACTCTTGGGCCGACCTCGCTGGTGCTGATTGGTTGTACAACGAGTTCAAGCGTGAGCGTACAACTGACGACCGCCTCGATCCACGTCTCTACTGGACTCTCGTTTCTTACGAGAAGGAGTATGATAACTATACAGGTGTTAAGACTGCCGCTTATCCTAATGGCGACCCTCGTTGCAATACTGTATACCAGACTGATATTACAGAGACTCCAGCCGTTAACGCAGGCGCTCTCGGTTCTATCTCTATTGCTAAGAATACTAACGCACGTATGAACATCTACAACAAGATCGCTACTGGTCTTTCTTGTGGCGTCAACCTCCGTCTCATGCGTTACTCTGATGTTCTCCTCCGCGCTGCTGAGTGCGAGAATGAGATCAATGGTCCTACACAGACTGCTATCGACTATATCAACCAGGTTCGTCGTCGTGCTACTCTCGCCGACCTCAAGCTTGCTGACTTCCCTACAGCTGATGCTCTCTTCGAGCAGATCGCTAACGTAGAGCGTCCAAAGGAGTTCGGTTGCGAGTATGGCCGTGGTATCGATCTTATCCGTTGGGGCTTCTTCTACGATGGCTCACGTCGTAAGCAGCTCGCTGAGCATACTACTTATTCTTACAAGAACTCTGCTGAGGGCGAGACTATCACTAAGTGTTCTATGGATAACTATATCCCTGGCCACGAGTATTTCCCAATCTATCAGAATACTCTCGACCAGAACAAGAACCTCGTAGGTAATTCTGCTAACTCTGAGACTGAGAAGGATAATACAGATGACTTCGCTTCTCATGGCTACAAGGTACACCCTGTAGTAAAATAATACTGTAGAATAATAAACATAAAGGCTTCCACACTCGTAACATCTGTGTGGAAGCTTTTATTTTCCCATCCTTATGCATAACAACAATTGACGATGAAGAAACAGTTACTATCTCTTTTCGCCATTCTGGTCGCTTTTTCATTCTCTTCTTGTGGCGAGGATGAGCCAGAGGGCATCAAGACTGGCGGTCAGAAGCCAGATGTTGATATAACCGATGAAGAGGACGAACCTTACGATTTCAAGATTCCTACATATCAGGATGATTATGCCTCTATCGCAGGTTGGAATAATCACGATAAGTGGAACCTCGCTAATGTCCATGACCCTTCTGTAGCTTACTATGATGGCTATTATTATATGTATGGCACAGACGCTTCTTATGGCAATGAGCACGAAAAGGCTCCTCGCGGTAAGCATTTCCAAGGTAAGCGCTCTAAGGATCTCGTAAACTGGGAGTGGGTGCCTGGCCCTCTGAACGATGCTCCAGCTTGGGTCGTTACTAAGTTGAACGAAATCCGCGAGAGTATGAATCTCGACCCGATAGAGAAGCAGAATATCTCTTTCGGTTTCTGGGCTCCTGTTGTCCGCCGTATTTCTGTCGACGGTCAGGTAAAACTCCGTATGTACTATTCTATCGTCATTGATAATTATATCAAGTCGGGTAAAAGAATTTCTGAACCTTTCGATGGCAGTTGGTCCGAACGTGCTTTCATCGGCGTGTGTGAGTCTACTGACCCTGCTAATGGCAACTGGAAGGACCTCGGTTTCGTGACTTGCTCTTCTTCTGATAAGGGTAAGGATTTTTCTCGTGCAAGAAACAATAGCTGGGCTGATGCTTATTTCTTCTATAATGCTATCGACCCTACTTATATAGTAACTCCCGAAGGCGACCATTATCTCATCCATGGTTCTTGGCATTCTGGCTTCGCTCTCTTGAAGATTGATCCTTCTACTGGTAAGCCCGACCATGAGCTTGGCCTCCCTTATGCAGATAATGCCGAGGCTCTTCAGGCTCGTTATGGTAAGCGCGTGGCTACTCGTATCCCTACCGGTAAGTCTTATTGCCGTTGGCAGGGTAGCGAGGCTCCTGAGGTAATATACAAGGATGGTTACTACTACCTCTTTATGGCTTACGACGGACTGGATGTCCCATATAATACTCGCGTGGCTCGTAGCCGTAATATCGATGGCCCTTATGTGGATATCCGTGGCGTAGATATTACAACTGGAGGCGATTGCTTCCCAATCGTTACTCACCCTTATAAGTTCTCTCGTGGCTATGGCTGGGTTGGTATCTCTCATATGTGCGCATTCCAGAATCGCTCTGGTGAGTGGTTCTATATGTCGCAGGGTCGTCTCCCTCAGAATGTCGGCGGTAACGCTTATTCTAATGCTATCATGATGGGTCACGTACGCCGCCTGGTGTGGTGTCCTTCTTCTCCTAATAACCTCGACGATCTCTGGCCTATAGCTCTCCCTGAACGTTATGCTCACTACGAGAGTAATAAGCCTATTACTGCCGATGAACTCGTAGGTACTTGGGAGCATATCAATCTTGGATATAATTTCGAAAAGCAGGATCAGGCTGAGGCTCTCGTTCTTGAAGCCGATGGTACAATGAAGGGTGCCCTCACAGGCAAGTGGAGTTTCGATGCCGAGAAGAAGTATCTTACTCTCGGAAATGTCGTAGTTTGCGTTGAACGTGAGCTCGACTGGGAGTCTTCTCCTCGCGAAGTCACTATCGTCTACGCCGGTACCGAAAAGTCTATCAACAAGACCTATTGGGGTAAGAAAATCGACTAAACACAAGAGGCGTTGCTCACCAGCAGCGCCTCTTTTTTTATCCTCCACTCAAGCCCACAAATAAAAAAATTACGATGAACAAGGGTCTTCTCCGAGTCTAGCCCGAGTCTAGCCCGAGTCTAGTCCGAGTGTACAAAATAAAAAAATTACGATGAACAAGGGACCAGCATATACGCAGAATATACCCAGCGTATACCCATCCGCTACTCTCAAAGCCCCTTGTTCCGCTTCTCCAATAACATCAATTCCCATTACCTCAAAGTAGCAACAAACCTACTTTGAGGTTTTTTTTATCCCTTTTTTTACATACCTTTGCCTTATATGGGTAATTGTTTATACTAAATCAATAGATTACTAAAGACAATAAAGAAATAAATTACATATAACATAGCAGCATCGGCTATCATTGTGGTATTCCAGAACAAGCTACCAACTTAAGTTTCCAGAATATAACCACAACAATGATGGTTGGCTTTTGGCATATAGCTACACAAAGCCAATCACCCAATACAGCGATAGAGTGATGTTTGCGACCGTATGGTCGTGAGCATTTATCTTTACATTGGGTGAGAGGTTCTGGTTGGTAGCTTGGCCTTGGAATACCGTAAGAGGGCTCACGGCCTTCTTTGTGCCCCGACACTAAAGCCATGTTCATATTAGATAGTCAGCTGAGCTAATTATCTAATTCTATTATGAGCAAAGATCAGGAGCGTGCGGAACTGCATCGTACTATTTGGGCTATAGCCAACGACCTTCGTGGTAGTGTCGATGGCTGGGATTTCAAGAACTATATCCTTGGTTTTCTCTTCTACCGTTTTATCAGTGAGGATTTGACCGCCCACCTCAATGCCGCCGAGGAGGAGGCTGGCAACTCGGGTTTCAACTATGCTACGGACGTAAAGGATGATGAGATCGACGAGGAGATACGTAAGTCGACCATCGATGAGAAGGGTTATTTCATCTATCCTTCTGAGTTGTTCCGTAATGTTGCGGCTAATGCTGAGAGTAATGATGACCTTAATATAACTCTTGCTACCATATTCAAGAATATAGAGGGTTCGGCTATCGGTACTGAGAGTGAGCAGGATATGAAGGGTCTGTTCAGTGATATCGACGTGAATAGCCCGAAACTTGGTACTACTACCGCAAAGCGCAACGAACTGCTTGCCAAGATTATGCTGAATATCGGTCAGATGAATCTTGGTGGTGATCTCCGCGATGCCCAGATTGATGCCTTCGGCGATGCATACGAGTTCCTCATGACTATGTATGCGAGCAATGCAGGTAAGAGTGGTGGCGAGTTCTTTACCCCTCAGGAGGTGGCTGAACTTCTTGCTCGCATAGCGTGTGATGGTAAGAGCAGAATATCTAAGGTCTATGACCCTGCGTGTGGCTCTGGCTCTTTGCTTCTTAAATTTGCTAAGGTGCTTGGCCCTGATAAGGCAAGGGGGGTATCTTTCTTTGGTCAGGAGATAAATATTACTACCTACAACCTTTGCCGTATCAATATGTTCCTCCACCATGTGCCTTTTAATCAGTTCGACATACAGCTGGGTGATACTCTTATCGAGCCGAAGCATCTTGGCGAGATTCCTTTCGATGCTATAGTCAGCAATCCGCCTTACTCTACTCGCTGGGCAGGTGACGATAATCCGCTGCTTATCAACGACGACCGCTTTTCTCCAGCTGGTGTTCTCGCGCCTAAGACTAAGGCCGACCTTGCCTTTACTATGCACATGCTCTACAACCTCTCTACCACTGGCACGGCAGCTATCGTAGAGTTCCCTGGTGTATTGTATAGGGGTGGGGCAGAGCAGAAGATACGTCAGTATCTTGTCGAGAACAACTATGTCGATACTGTTATCCAGTTGCCTTCTAACCTCTTCTTTGGTGTAGGCATTGCCACTTGTATCATAGTTCTTAAGAAGAGCAAGGCTGATAACTCTATCCTTTTCATTGATGCAAGTGATGATTATATAAAGAATGGCAACAAGAATCTACTGACAGAAGATAATCTTGATACCATCTTCAATGAATATCACAACCGCGAGGATGTCCAATACAAGGCACGACTTGTCAACAACACAGATATCCTAGCCAACGACTGCAATCTTTCTGTCTCTTCCTATGTCGAGCAGGAGGATAAGCGAGAGAAAATAGATATCGATGCCCTGAATACCTCCCTCGCTGATATCGTCGCTGAAGGAAACACTCTGCGCCAGCGTGTGGATGAAATCATCGCTAATCTTTAATGTATAATAATGTATGGAAAAGATTAGTGAAATGATT
>JAKSLD010000013.1 GCA_024401395.1 Bacteroidales bacterium | reverse complement strand
CGCGACCCCATGCGTGACAGGCATGTATTCTAACCAGCTGAACTACCACACCAAACATCTGTTTGAGCTTAAGTCCATTTGACTTATGTCTTTGTTAAGTCTTGCGGTGTTGTCCGTTAGTCTTAACGGGTGCAAAGGTAGGTACTTTTTCTTTACCTCCAAACATTTCCGCCACTTTTTTTCAAGAAAAATACACCTCTTTTTTTAACCGCCTGATAATCAACACCTCATTTTTTCACACTCTTCGCTCTTTTCTTCATCAAAACAACAGAAATACCTCAAATCACCAACAATACCACACTCTACTCCCCTCCACCTAGACCAACAAACTTAAAAATTGCGACCAACAAGAGACTTCTCTTATACTACAAAGAGACTACAAAGGACTCTCAAAGCCCCCACAGAGAACACTAAAATAACCGTCTCGTCCTTCCTGTAAGAGTAATTGAGGATATTCCCGAAGGCGGTGGGTTACGAAAGCGACCGCCAGGGAGCGGCTGTAAACTTCCGCCGAAGTGGAATACCCTCAATTACTCTTCTCCCTTATAGCGCATTCTGCTACATACTCTTTCGCATCCTCAATAACGTCCGCTGGATAATAGAGCGAGACAAATTCTTCATATTTAAGCACATCTGAAAAATCTTCATTTTTAAGTGCATCTGAAAAATACGACACCGCAAGGTCGTCGTTCATTCTCTCTCTATACCACAAACCGAGTGCGAAGTGTGCTGGTGGAAATCCTTTCTCTGCCGACTTTTCATACCAAGCTCTTGCTTCAAATATGTTCTTCGTCGTCCCAATGCCTCTATGGTACCAGTCTCCCAATAGCCACTCTGCCTCAAAATACCCCATATCAGCCGATTGTTTGATGTAAGCAAACGCCTTGTCGAAATCTTGCCTACATCCTACCTCCTTGACATGAAACACTCCTAATAGATATATACACTCCGCAGACCCCATCTTGGCCCCTTCTTCAGCACAGTCGTATGCCTTACGCCAGCTTTCCAACCTCTTGGCTGGCTCTTCGATTCCCTCAGTTTGATAGCCTATAGCTTCTTCGTATAGAGCCTTCCCATCTTTTAGTTTCTTTTCCATAGTAATTTTAAATTTATATTGATTATGCCTGCAATGAAATACTAGTACTCTGCCACATTGTGCCATAGCACTATATCTCTTCCATCTTATTTCCGTATCACATTATACATACATCAGTTACCGTTCGATTCATTTCTTCATTCACTTCAACTTTACAATTTCATCATATCCACTTTACAGAACCTGTATAATACTACTCCAAATTTTCATGTTTCTTCTTGCCCAATTGTACTAACTCAAAAAAGCGTACACTAAAAAATCCACGGCTCTTTCATTTAACCCTACAATCTAACGTGTTCATTCCCTACAATAATACAACATCAAACATATCCATTCAACAATTCTTGAATGTTTGCGACCATACTTTCCCCTGTAATACCAACGTCTATCCCCCTCCAAAGACATACGCTCATCATACGCTCATCATACGCTCGTCATACGCTCGTCATACGCACGTCATACGCTCATCATACGCACAAACATAATTTTCCGTACCATATTATACACACATCAGGTACCAAACTTGTCACCTCCATATACATAACCACCCTAAATCACTATACATTCCACAAAAGTTACAACTTTTGCAGATTCCATTCCACAAAAGTCATAAAAAATTCGGAATCCATTCCACAAAAGTTAATTCTTTACTTGTCATTTTCCACCAAATTCTACGTGATTATAAACTTCCTAATCACCCCATGCCAATACTCTGGCGAATACCCAGCACTAGGATGAACCATCTTCAAAACCTCCACTTTCCCGAACGGCAACCTGTATTCCCAAACATCACAACCTTCCACAGGCTCTAATGCCTTGCCCCCTCCGTCGGGCAACTCATCATAAAGCCTATGCCCCCAGGCAATCACCTTCTCAGGCCTCAACTCTCTCAAAACCTCAAAAAAGGCCCCGTCACTCATCCTGAACTCTTCAGCAGTAGGCGCAGTCCTCGGTCCCGTCATAGCCACCTGCACAAAATTATAGAACGCCACACCATTCCAAGCCAGCTCCTTATCAGCAACAGACAACTCCCCAAACTTCCCAGTCAGCGCCTTGATAAACTTAGTGTAAGTATTCTTATAAGGCTCATGCACACTATCCGGATCAAACAAATCCGCAATCACACTCCTCGTTATCCCCGGCACCGCCTCCCTAGCCGGGTCCGCACAATAATGACTCTCCCCCAGCACCAGCACCCTCTTCCCAAACGGAGCACTACTATACCTATCTCCAACCCAAGGCCTAAATTTTATCATGATAACAATGTTTTTATACTATTTTTATGATCACTACAGTTAGAATGACTATTATATTCGTTTCATATACAGCAAACTCTATTTTAGGTTTACGTTTGCTATAACAATCCCAATAGGATTCTTTATCTCTGTAGGACAACTATATCCATCCTTTACCATTCTTGCGTACGATGTCTCTTTTTTTGAGAAGGATATGCTCCTCAGCGATATATTATCCAACACTTTTACTAGCGAATCTACCTTGTTGAGATGAACGACTAATTGCTCATTATATACAGACACCAATTCAGGTATTTTAGATTCGGCGAATATTTTATAAATAAAATCTATAACCTTGTTTAGTTTGAATTTTTTAAACTTTGTATCAAGAAAACAATTGACATAAATATCCGAGCCGTCAATCCTTTCAACAGATAAATTGACAGATAAAAATTGTGACCCTATGCCTATTACTCTATTAACAATTCTGTTTTTGGTAACATTCTCTGGAGGAGTGTACGATAAAGATATCGTTTTCTCATCGACAATGTCAAATTTGAAATCCTGCTTAATATATTTTTGTGCAGCAAATTCAAGTTCTTTTGTTGTGATTTTGATTTGCATTCTATTACATTCTTTACTTTTAGAGACTAGGTTACAAAAAGCAAGTATGCGGACGAGACTCCTGTACAAACAACTAGCTATGTCTTACTTTTTGTTTAATTCAGCTGCCACTTTATCCATATCCGAATAAATAAACGTATTATTTATGCCTATGCTTGATAATTGCCTAAGTAACACTGGTTTGGCGTCTGGCTCAATTAGTATCGCAATACGCTTCCCCTTTTCTCTATACCGTAATCTTTCTATATTGAATGGATCTTTTCTCATCTTCTCTATTGGATGGTTCCTATCAAAAAGGTCGTCAACCTTTTCAAACTTAATATCCCACTCATCTATACCATATAAGTAACGTCTTCCTATGTCAAATCTCTCTTTTATAGCATACGAAAAATCAGCATCAGCATCGGTCAAAAACTTTGAGGTCAAATCATCATAATCCAACAATAACTTTTTCCCATTGCAATCTAAGATTTCACATATCCTATTTGCGTTGCATAATACAAATACGCCCTGTTGATTCCTAATATGGTCGTTATCTAGAGGTGTTTTAAGAATTATTGACTGACTTATTATATCTTGAAACTTAACGAAGTTTTTTATTTGCCCACAATGACCATCTTCCATTATGCTTGCATGAAGTTCTCCAAGATCGAATGTCTTTCCCATCTTAGCTACATTTGCAATAACGCTAGTTGTCATACTCTGTACATATTTGATATCTTCAAGTCCGTGTTGGTTATTATGGACAGTTTCTCTAAAGACTAGCACTTCTCCCCATTTCCCTGTTTCGTCTTCTTTTCTGGATTGTGAATCCGAGTAACACGCGAAAAACAAACTTACAAAAGGATTGGTTGACATATCCAAACATCTGGTATACAATCTATAATGTTGCATGAATGCCAATTTTTCAATCATCGTGGTTCTTCTTGCAATTTCACTAAAGAAACTTTGACTGAATTGCTTTATTAGAATATTCTCTTTACCTACAGAACACCTAAGGACTTGTGGAACCACTAAATAATTGACATCTGGATGTCCTCTGTAATACAACGGATAGCTATGATCTAACTCTGTTATTATCTTGACAAACTCATGAAGAGAACTCACTATTCGTATGTCCACGTCATACTCGTGTTTTAATCGACCACCAACGACAGCACACCCATTAACACGCAAAGCCTTATCTTCATCACGCTCTTTCATGGAGATTATAGCTTTATGTACTTGAAGTTATTTTCTCTTGCATATCGTTCTACATCTTTAGATCTAGAAACGAAAACAACATTTGGACATCCTATGAATGCGTTATCTGCAATTTGAACATCGCTAGCGTATAATACTACTGTCCTAAGGGAATAGCAGCCAGCAAAAGCCTCATTTTCAATGATAACCTTTGTTCGTGGTGTATATTTTCCTCCTGATTTATTATGTTCATTTAGAATTACACAGCTCAATTGTGAACAACCCTTAAACGCTTGATATTGTATATGGATGTATTTATTTTGGTTGTTTGCATTCTCTTTTTTACCTTCATCACCGCTATTATTTTTTATACGCGGAAAAACTAATGCATCAAACTCCAATATTTTTTGATCGAGTGAAAAAACTTCCAATTTTTCACAATTCATGAATGCTTTTGCTCCTATTGTATGTACATTAGGAGCAAAGACCCTTTTTGTAGTTGCATCATTTTCAAAAGCATTTTCATGAATAGCATTTATGTCACCTAGTGTTATATCGTCACTAGTTGCGTAGTAAAATCTTTTTAATACTTTCATAACCTACCTCTAATTTCGAAAATGGACTATCTACTTTTCTTTTTATTTAAGTTAAGATTAGTAGATAGTCATTGAATGTTATGCCAATTTATTTTTGAACTTTTCTATAATGTTTCCTTATACCATTGTTTCCGCTTCTTTGAGTTGAGAAATCAACTCCTTCTTCTGCCCCTCAAGTCGCTTAAGCAAATCCTGTTTTTCCGACAATTGTTTCTCTCTGTCTGCTGTATTATTTTTAATATCCTCTATCTGCTCTTTAATCGGATGTATCAAGTTGTCAACTAGAGCCTCTCGAATATTATTAATGATAATATCTCTATTCCTCATGACTCTATTTAGAGGTTCTGAAAAATCAATCTGTTTGAAAAAGCTTTTTAATCCTTCATAAAATGCGTTCTTCCTTTCTTGAAGAGACAAAATATGCCCTATCCCACAACCGATCCAAAAAGCAGGATTGATACAAAGAAGGAAATCACCAACAGAACGAAGAAATCCAGGTTTCTCTTCTACAGAATCATCATCTTCTTCCTGAATAAAATTACCTGTCTCAATATCAGATACGATTCTACTCTGTACGTTATGAACAGAATCTTGGTAATCAAAATCCTCTAAATATCTCTCGCACAACTCTGTTACGTCAACAAAAAAGTCATCTACAGCATTCTTTGTTTTTCGTTCAATATCATTATTAATTGATTCTAGAGACCTAGGAAGTGTTCTGTTGAGTAATTGCTGGGTTTCTCTGTCAAGACTCGGAACTATAGAGTCATCTGAAGAAAAACGACCTAACTCTTCTATAATACCCTCCATTCTTCTCCTTGCGGTATCTGTAGCATCTTCTAACTCATGACGACCCTTTTTGATTATATCCCTAAATACTGCTTCTATATCATCAGATAGCCCATCGATCTTCCTATTCAAACGGCGTTCTGCTCTATCTAGATTATCCAATTTTTCATCCAAGTCATTATCTGACACACTGAGAACTTTTATGTCGTTTGAGCATTGAGTTCGCTGATTTTCAAACTCTTCTAGTTTTTTCTTACCAGCGTTTATTATTTGCATAACTGGTTTGCGAAATAGAATCTCTCCTTTCTGAGTATCGATAGTATTTTTTACTATTGCTATCAGTTCCTGGATATGGCTCTTTTCTAGAAGCTGAGATTGAGAACTGATTTCAAAATTGTCGCAATGCCGTTTCCAAGCGGATGAATAAATATCACTCGCTTGAATTTTTTGCATTGGCAATTGTGACAGTAATGCCATTTCGGCACTTATTGCTACTGGTTCAACTTCTTTGACAATTGAGTTGAACTCAAAGTCATTGCTTTCTTTACATGCTTTTTTTAACTGTCCCTTGACGTATGCTACAATTTCGCTTTCAACTTCTCCATTGCAGAATGGAATGTCATATTTGTTTATACCAATAAGAACTTTACCAATACCACACTGGCGGACGTTCTTGAATAGAATATCTCGATCTGTAGCGTTTAATGGTTGTCCTGCATATAAAAGAACAACAACAGCATCTGCTCTTTTTAAGAAATCTTTTGTTCTCTCCTCTCTAGATACGATTGGATCATTGAACCCTGGAGTGTCTACAATCTCTACTCCCTTTAACATTTCGTTGGGATAGAAAATCTTAACCGATTTTGTTATTGACACAAACTTACCCTCAGCACCCACATATTCCTCTAAGTTTTCAAATTTGTCGCTACGCAATTTGCCTAAGTAGCTATTCAGCGAGGATCCAAGTTTTGCAGCTTGTTCAACTAATTCTTTTGCCGCCTTAACTTTGGACTCTTCTAGAGGGTTATTTGCGACTTCTCTCAAATCTCTTTGCGCAGTCATTTGCTGCTCTGCCCATTCATCATTTGTATAGAATTCAACTTCTATCTTTCTTTCAGGACCATATGTAATGACAGATAGCGCTGCAGTCATAGGTGTCGTTGCTGAAGGCAAAACATCCTCTTGAAAAATGAAGGAATTGAGGAATGTGGATTTGCCTGCTTTCATCTGACCTATAACACCAATTGTAAGGATGTCGTTATCTAGCTTGTGACTAATTTGGTCAGCATCAGCTTGTGAAATCCACCCAAAATTCACTCCTTTTATGGCCAAATTCTTTATGATGGATTTACGTGCTTGAAATGCTTCAAAAATATTTTCTGCCATGTTTTAGTTGAGTTTATTTATTAGACCTCTTAATTTTTCTAGACATTTCTTTATCTGCCTATGATTAGATTCTATCGAACACAATTCTTCAAATTCTTTCTGTGCACTTTTAGTGGCATCTATCAGACCTGGAAATTTTTGGTATGTGTCCTCTGTATCTTCGCTTATGTTTTTCAGTAAGTTGATAAGCCTTTGACCGTCCTGCTTGCTCATCTCATATCGACCAGCACCGAAAAAAATAGGTTTCTCCCAACGAGGAATCGAAGCCGCATATTGAGCATTCACGCTATTGTTTCTGAAACTGCGTTGGTATATTGCGTATTGTTGGTCCAAGTCCTTCTTTAATGAGTTGTATCTGCTTCGTGCATTTTTAGACTTTGATGCATAATATTCCTCTAACAATAACACAAGATCAAGCAATTCGTCAAGGTAATTGTTTCTCTGTTGCTGATTCTTTATTGTATGTAAAGGTTGAGACAAAATAGACAAAGGCGTTTTTTGAGAGAACCTTATGAATCCTTGAACTGGTACACCCGCCTTGGTAAAAGTTTGCCTCAAATAGTTCTCAGAATTGTTCACCTCAGTTGTGGACTTCGTATCAATTTTGTTGATTATGACAAACAGAGGCTTGGTTAAGTTTTCTTTGATTAACCGTAGCGATTCTTGCCCAACTGGTTTGTTGACATCAAGCACCCAAAACAGAGCATCGCACTCATTAATAACCTCTATAGTTCTTTCGGTGTCCTCTTTATCATTCGATAAGAACCCAGGTGTGTCTAGAACTGACAATCCGTTAAGCATAGGGTTATTATATGTCATTACAAAGTACTTAATTAGTTGTGACGCTCCTTTAATTTCATCCAATACCTCTTTGTTAACCTTTGTGAAGGTATGCTCTGTAATGCTCCTCAATTGATTCTCAGGCGAATAGTATCTATAGCTTGTTGTCGCACCTCCGCTTATGTACGTAGGAATGGCAGTTGTTGCTTTTGTGCTGACAGGAAGTAAGGGAACGTTTGGTTTGTCTTGAGACAATAACCTGTTTACAATGGAAGTCTTGCCGGATGAGAATTCACCAATTAGCGCTATGGTTGTTTTGCCTTTTATCCACGTTTTTTTCTCGTTCAGAGCCCAATGTTTTAAATCAGTTCCAAACATTTCTTCAAAACCCGTATGCCAAGTGTAATCCTTCAAATTTTTCAAACATGAGTACAATTCCCCATCAATGAAGTTATATACGTCTTCTATTGCCTTATTATGATTGCGTACAGTTTCTTCTTTATCCGCAGATTGCGCTGTTAGAATTTCTTGGACAAATTCCAAAGAAGTATTTTTGTTCTTTATAGTATTTTGCAAATCAATGTTTGCTTCCTGAAGTTGCTCATTTGTAGTTTGTAACTTCTGTGATTCAGATTGTTTTTCTGCAATAACACCTTCTAGTTGAGCTTTCTCTTTCTTGAATTTACTCTTTAAATCATCGATATCATCTTGTGCATCTTCTAGATCCTGCTTCAATCTCTTGATTTCAAGCTGAAATTTCTTGGCTGAACTAGCATTCACATTATTGCCACCATTATCTCCTACATTGGAATAACTAGACAATTGTGATTCCAATTCAGATATTTTATTCTCTAGACCCCTCCTCTCTTTATTGAAGTTATCATTGAGTTTTTGAATATTATCATAATCAACAGATTTGTCTGTGTCAGATAACATTGCTGTTAGATTCTCAATAGTGTCCTTTTGTCGTTTAATCGTTTCCTGAGCATCTTTCAGAGATGCCTTTACATTAGAATCAGCTTGGTCATCGTTTCTTTTTCCTTTTTTGTTTAGCTTGTAGCTTATATACAAGCCAATCAAGGAAAGAATGGAAAAGATAATTTTTAACGTTAAATCCATAATTACTGTATTTTGTCAAGAGAATTCTTTAATTGTTCAATCTCAGCATCTTTTGAACAGCATGCTGCTTTCCAATCTGATATCTCTGACTCAAGAATTGAAATGTGCGATTCCAACTTTTTTATCTTCTTATTTGCGTCAGCTAAATCATCCTTCAAATCTTCCGATTTCTCCTCATCATTGCGATTTTGTCTCTTTATTCGTGACAATTCGCTTTCTAAGTCTTCAGCTTTTCTGGTCGATTCCTTTGCCTGTGATCTTATTTTCTCATTCTCAGATAAAAGACTTGTTATTTCTTTCTGCATCGATTCCAACTTTTTTAGTTGGTCTTTGTTAGTAAATGATGCAAAAAAGTATCCGCCTGCTAACCCGATAATCAGTAATACTATTGCTACCATCTTATTTTATATGTTTTGTAGTTCTATTCTAAAAGCACTAAGTTCTTTCTTCCTGTTCTCAAAGGCAATCTTATTTTCCTCATATTGTGCCTTTAAGTTGTTCAAGGCTGCCTCTTTCTCATCTATTACAGATTGTGCTTCTAGTGTAATTGTCTGCTGAATATTGAGGAGAAGATTCTGAGCCAACGAATTCAATCGTTTGTTAAACTCGGGAAGGAGTTCTGTACCTATATAGTTACGAACAGCACGTTGTCTTTGCGGCTTCGCAGAAAATTGCTCTGTGAAATGTCCAACACATGACGCAATAATGCCATCTTTTTGGCCAAATTGTTGCCCATATTGTTGATCTACTGTCTGAACTGTTTCAATGCCTTGTTGTAAACGGCCTGCAAACTGTTGCATTTTTTGTAATTTAGTCATCTTTTTAACTGCGTGTGCTGTATATGCAACGCTGGCAATGTCAGTTGCTGCATCTAATGCCGCAATAGTACTTGCCGTACCTGTTGCACCAGCTGCACCGGCCGCGCCTGCTGCTCCCGCTGCACCAGCGCCTCCTATTGCTCCTGCGGCAGCAGGAAGGCATGCTAATGCTCCTGCCACTAACAGACATTTCCCGATTGTCGCGTCATTCTCGTGTCCCATTGTATTCAATCCTAGGTTAACACTAATCGGCCCTATTTCCAAGTGACTTAAATCTAGTTGCCTCAGAGATTGAAGGTTGATAGCATTCTCAGCCCCGATTCGCTTCTGACAATTAGCAGAAAGGATACCTGCTATTTCCCCTTGTAAATTGCTCATCAAAATACTAGCAGTATTGTTAACAATTGATACTACCTCAACATCAAAGTTTGCGCCTTTGCTAGATACAATCGAATCTAATTTCGGAAAAATTGTATCTTCGAATTGTCTTGATGTCTTCCTTACAACTTCGTCCACATCCCCTTTCATATTGTCAATAAGATTGTTGATGTTTCGGTTTATTGCGGATAGTTCATCTTTTGTCTCGCTGAGCGCATTTCGAATTTCTTTGTCGCTTTGAGTCTTTTCTAGGATTTCATTAATACGCTCATCAAGGTCCTTAGCTATGTTTCTTATGCGCTGACCATTAACGGCATCGAGTATCTTATTCTTGTCTTTTTGTATGGTGTCGAAAATCTTTTTTAATTCTGACATATCCCCATTGTTAGCAGATACGCACGCAGTTTGATCTAAGGGCAACTTGCAGTTTTCTCCAATATAACGACGTGAAGCTTCTACCTCATTCTGTGATTTTGTGTCACATTTTGTGATTACTAAAAAAACTGGGCGTTTAGCCAAATTCATTGTATCTATGAAATCTGTCAGTGAACGAGTCACTTGTTGATTGATGTCAACCACAAGTAATACCGCATCAGCTATAGGCAAAAAGTCAACAAGAGCTTGCTTATGACGAGGATTCGCTGAAGACAAACCTGGTGTATCCACAATTGTAATACTTTGAGGAACTTTCTTTGATGTGTCATCAACGCTTACAATCTTTGCATCAGCGAGTTCACTATTCTTTAACTCTGCAATATCGCTAACATCGTATGATGAACCATCTAAATTGAATACGGTTGCTCGGCAACTAGGCATACCGAAATGAATCTCAAAAATAGTAGCTGTCGTTGGAAGCGTTGAAGTTTCAAGTGCTTTACTATCTGTCAAAGCATTAATCAATGTAGTTTTGCCAGCACTGAACTCGCCTACAAGAGGAAGAATTACTTCTGCATTTGGCTGCTCTGTACGCTCCTTTATCTCTCTAAGAGTTTCAACTAAACTGAGCGCCTCTATGTTTGACGCTATTTCAATAAGTCTATCAATCATATTATGTATTATTTTATCGCAAATGTTATTACTAGTATAATGTATATATTACATATGCATATTCCAGACCTTCTCTCCTTCACCCCACCTTCTCCCACTCAAAATCCCCCATCACACACTTCGCCTTCCTATAATCAAATCCCCAGACTCTCCTATACTCCTCAATCACCTCCTGCGCCCCATTATAAAACGGATTCCCAGTGAACATCTTAGTAGTCACAAACACCACCATAGAGGGCGTCAGCAACGTCCCGTTCACTCGCTTCTCCCGTTTAGGGGTTATCTTAAACTGATTGCCTTGCATATTCGAATTCTATTTTTATCGCTTTCCGCTTGCTAAGAAACACCACCACACTGCCACATCGTGTCATAGTAGCGTATTTCTTATTATCCTCTTTTCACTTCTCTTTTACAAACATCTGTTAACGTTCGTTTCATTTCGTTATTCACTTCAACTTTACGATTTCATCAATTTTGCTTTACCATGCCATAAGTTTTTAGTGTCCACTTTTTGGCGTTAGTACAAGTTCAAGAAATAAATTTGGTGGAAAATGACAAAACCGATGAAATAAATTTGGTGGAAAATGACAAAACCGATGAAATAAATTTGGTGGAAAATGACAAATGCTATTATATTTGCAATATAAAACATTGCAAATCATGGAATTAACAGTGAATACCCCTTTTAGACGTAAATTATATCAACGTATGCTAGAATGGAAAGAGCAACGTGATGGTCATTCTGCGTTGTTGATACAAGGGGCTAGACGTATAGGAAAATCAACACTAGTAGAAGAATTTGCGCGCAATGAATACAAGTCTTATATACTTATTGATTTTGCATTCGCAACCAAGCAAGTTCATGATTTATTCAAGGATATTTCAAATCTGAATTACATTTTCATGCAGCTTCAGCTTATATATGGGGTTGAACTACATGAGCGTAATTCAGTAATCATATTTGATGAAGTACAAAAAGAACCGTTGGCGCGTCAAGCCATTAAGTTTCTTGTTAAAGACCATAGATACGATTACATAGAGACAGGATCACTGATATCGGTTCATAAATCTAGCGAGTCTATTCTCATTCCAAGTGAGGAGACTAAAATGGATATGTATCCTATGGACTTCGAGGAATTCAAATGGGCGATGGGAGATACAACAACAATTAGATTGTTAAGGCAAGCGTTTGAGAATGAAATTCCTCTTGGAGATGCAGCCCACAGAAGAATAATGAGAGATTTCAGGCTATATATGCTTGTTGGTGGTATGCCTCAGGCAGTAGCCGCCTTTATAAAAAGCAATAATTTAGCTACAGTAGATGCGGTAAAACGTGATATAATATCGTTATATATCGAAGATTTGGGAAAGCTTGACAGCTCTGGCAAGGCAGCAAGGTTTTTTCAATTCATTCCAGCACAATTGAGCAAGAATGCCTCTCGCTATCAAGTTGGCAGTGTCATAGAGGGCGAAAGGGCAGAACGAGCTATTGACGTGGTGCGCTTAATGAAGGATTCTATGACTACAAATATTGCCTATCATGCAAATGATCCTAATGTCGGAATGGCTCTTACTGCTGACTTTGAGAAGTACAAGATGTATAGCAGTGATACTGGGTTGTTCGTGACATTGGCATTTATGGATAAAGATTTCACAGAGAATGTAATATACCAGAAACTACTTAGCGATAAATTGAGTGCTAATTTGGGGTATGTGTATGAAAACGTAATAGCGCAAATGCTTAGAGCAACAGGCAAAGAGTTGTACTACCATACTATACCATATAATGATGGAAAGAAATATTACGAGGTTGATTTTGTAATATCTGACCAATTCAAAGTATCGCCTATAGAGGTCAAGTCGTCTGGGTATAGTACACATGCTTCATTGGATGTATTTTGTCAAAAATATTCTAACCGTATACAAAATAAATACCTGATATACACTAAAGATTTGAAGAAGGAGCAAGATGTTGTTATGCTTCCTGTATATATGACCATGTTTTTATAGTGTGACGATACTATCTCCCCACTTCCGGGTGCGATTTTTTCAATTTTCCCCACTTTTCTGGGTGCGATTTTTACAAGAAACGAACCTTCAAGTGTCCGAAAAGTGTACCCCTAACCCCATTTTATGTGTCGAAAAGTGTAGTATTTCGCTTGTTTTATGTGTCGAAAAATGTAATTTTGCTGTGTAATCATATGCAGAAAAATGCAATTAAATCATGAAACGTATTGTTATAGAGCAACTTATTAAATGGAAGTCAAGAGCCGACAGAAAGCCTCTTGTAATAAACGGCGCTCGCCAGGTCGGAAAGACTTGGTTGCTTAGGGAATTCGGGGAAAAAGAGTACATTCAGACTGCATATATCTCTTGCTACAAAAACAATGTAGTAAAAGAAATTTTCAGCAGTGATTATGACACTAAACGTATTATTACTGCTCTTAGTGCCATCTCTAATATTGACATCAAGCCTGAAAATACACTCATAGTTCTTGACGAGGTTCAGGAAATTCCTGAAGTGTTGGAATCATTAAAGTATTTCTGCGAGGACGCACCTGAGTACCACATAGCAGTCGCAGGGTCTCTTCTCGGAATATCTCTACATCAGGGATTTTCATTCCCTGTGGGTAAGGTGCAGAGTATCAACATTTACCCTATGAATTTTGAGGAGTTTCTTTTGGCCAAGGGGGAGGATAGATTATACAGTATACTCATTTCTAGGGATTTCCAAACCATAAATATGCTCCACGAAAAATATGTCGATCTTCTCAGACAGTATTACTATGTGGGAGGAATGCCCGAGGCTGTAAAGAAATATGTCGAAACTGGTGAGTTGAAATCTGTCCGCGAGATACAGAAACAAATCCTCAGTGATTATTCTAATGATTTCTCGAAGCACGCTCCTAGGGAACAAGTTCGGCGAATAGCAATGGTAAGGCAATCAATACCGTCTCAATTGTTCAAGGAAAACAAGAAGTTCATATATGGTGCCTTGAAAAAGGGAGCTCGAGCTAACGAATTCGAAACAGCTATACAGTGGCTTTCCGAAGCTGGCCTTATATATAAGGTGCCTAGAGTCAATAGCGTGAAACTTCCTTTGAAAATATACGAGGACCTGTCTGCTTTCAAAATGTATATGGTTGATACTGGATTGCTGGGCGCTATGGTCGACGTGGAGCCTGGTCAGGTTCTCATCAACAACAATATCTTCACCGAGTACAAGGGCGGCATGACGGAGCAATATGTTTTACAACAGATGAAAAGCCATGGCCTAGAGTCGGTTTATTATCATAATACCGACTCGTCGCGACTTGAGATAGATTTTCTCATTCAGCAGAATGGTCAGGTTTTGCCTATAGAGGTAAAGGCTGAGAGTAATGTAAGGGCAAACTCTCTGTCGCTGTTGTTACAAAAAGCCCCTGAACTTAAAGCTATAAGATATTCAATGCTCCCATACAGAGAACAAGGTCAAATGACTAATATTCCCTTATATGCGTGTTGAATCTTATTCTTATGCGCTATTCAAAATCATTTGCAATGAACGCCTTCCCTCAATAACTACCCTCCTATCTCTCCTCGAATCTCTAGCCCCTCTAGCCCTTCTCCTCTACTTCCGCAATCAGTATACTTATATAATCCTTCCCTAATATCTTACTCGCCCTCCTGCATATATCCAGGCTGGGCGTGGCTCTCTTGAATATGCTGAATACATTCTGGGGCGAACAGTTCATCTGCTTCGCAAACCAGACTACACTCCTACCCTGCTCGCTCAGGTCTTTTTGTATGGCCTTGCCTATATGTGTTCCTTTCTCTATCGTATCGTTCCTTGTCATAAACTCCTCGAATCTCTAGCCCCACTAGACCCTCTAACCCTTCTCCTCTACCTCAGCTACCAGTATGCTGATATAGTCTTTCCCTAATATCTTTCCAGCTCTCCTGCAGATGTCCAGACTGGGCGTAGCTCTCTTGAAGATGCTGAATGCATTTTGGGGCGAACAGTTCAACTGTTCGGAAAACCATACAACACTCCTACCCTGACTCTTTAAGTCGGACTTTATCATTTCGCCTATATGTACTCCTACTGAATTCATAATTTCATTCACTGTTTATTTTGACTTATAGCGGTTGACGAATTTATCAATATGTATTTTACTTATTCATCAACTTTTGCTTTATCAAAACTACAACGTGTTTTTTACGGTATCAATTCCTTGTAGGGATAATATGTAGGACTTAGCTCCTCACACCCTCTTTTTAATACTCTATAATACAACTCGTTATATAAAAATCACAGCATCTTATCTTTTCAAAGTATAAATGTCGCAATTACTTACCTCGTACAACAGCGCATCCGAATATTTGCCCTATTATCCACAGCGGAATATACCATATCAAAATCCACCAGTTGGTGACAAAATCATAAATCTCGTCCAGCGGAACCCATCCTGAAAATAAATACACCACTCCTTTTGATACAAATTCAGACACTACAACAATTATCGACAAAATCGTTGCTAAAACAATAATGTACGATGTAATTGAAATAATATTTACAATCTTATGTAGGGTCTTATTCTCGACTTTCAACTTCTCTTTGTTGTCTGGCACAAGGGTAACAATCGAGAGGATAATCAATGGTACAATCCATTGCCATTGCTCTATAATAAAATCCAAGTACCATCCTTTCGAAAGAATCATCGAAATGCAGATGCCAAGCGGCCAAAATAGTAGCCCCAATATTAGCCATATTGTTATCCCAAAGATTATTTCCCCTATCTTCATAATAATTCAATTTATTATCAGTCTTTAGCTTATACTTCAAATCATACCTTTTATCTGGTCCCACAACCCTGCAACCTCACTCTTTGTAGACCCGCATTTCGGGCACTTTACTTGTACGGGCTTTAGATTGGGGTCAGGTATTCTACACACAAACCCTCCGCCCGAACAGTGAAAACTTGTATACACATGGCCACATGCCTTGCATTTGCACTCGTATGGTATTGTTGCCAACATATCTTTAGTTTGCTAAGTAATTAGTATTCTCTGTTTTGTTGCATGAACCTGTGGCAACTATCTTGCCAATAAGTTCCATCGATGCCTTGATAAGCTCTTTGTCTCCTTCTTCCGTAGCTTTGTCAAGTACGGCGTATGCTCGCGTGAGGGCTTCGCTTCTCTCTGAGAATGTCCTGCCTGGAATGTCTGTCTGACGCAGATAGTCGTACTTCATCTGCTCTGTGGCCAGAAGTCGGTCATGCTCCATACGGGTAGTCTGAAAGTCTGCCTCTACTATGAACCTGAGTAGGTCTAGTCCTTTTGTGGCTACATTGAGCCACTTGTCGCTGATCTCATAACGGTCTGTTGTCAACATCCCATTTCCGTTTGTTATTGTCATGTCTTTCATCTTGTCGTTTTTTATTTGTTTTTCGCAAATATAATTGACAACACTACGTTTATACAAGCACGTGTAGGACGTTTTGTAGGGTATTTTTATTGAAAGTAATGCCAAGAATGCCTATGTACAAAGGAGCCTTACTTGAGTGCTTGAAGTGAAAATTTCATCCCAATATCTATTTATTCTCCTCTGATTGTTATTTCTGCGTGTTATCACTATCTTCGCGCTGGAAATGAAAAAACTGTTTAAAGACCAATTATCTGCAATAAACGCAACCAAAAACGATAAGTTCAACGTGCGTTGCCTGTGCATTTCTACTGCTTTTGCTGAGTTTTGCGCAGCTCTTAGTGTTCCCGTGACTTATAAGTGGACTGTGAGTTGTCCCGAGGTAACACCCCAACTCCTCTCTATCAGTGAGGTCGTCTATGGTGTTACCCTTATTCTGATATGTAAATTTTGGTTTAAGGGTAGTCCTATAAGGAATTTTGTATGGAAATACCGTGAGTTCTTGAATTACGGCGACTTGGTCACTACTACTGGTTGTGTTATCTGGATGTTCATCGCTCCTAATCCATATCTGCTGTTTATCATCCACGCGATGATTTTCTGGTTCTTTTTCTCTAGCTGGTTTGGTAGAATTCTTGACTTCACGAAGGCTAAGTTGTTCAATAGAGCGGAGTTACGTAATTCCTATGATACTATGGCGGATATGTATAATAATATAGCGTCTACTTCTGGCTATGTCATAGGTATATTCATATCTAATGATATGCCTCTGGAATGGGCGTTTATCTTTTGGCAGACGGGTGTTACTGTCCGTGTTCTGGGGCGTGCTTATGTATTCGCTAAAAATAGAGGCGTATTGTCTAAGGTCAATGATGATGAGCCCGACGAGGAGGATGAACTTGCAGAACTTAAATCGGAGAACGAACGTCTGAAGCGTGAACTTGCCGAACTGACTAACCGAAAATCCTAATTCCTCTCGTTTTTCCAGTTTTTCTCACTGAAAAATCGGTCTATCTTCTCTACATACTCTTTGCCTCTGCGAATGTCTGATCTGTACTGTCGCAGATTCTTCGTCTCAAAGAGTTCTTCTAGGGCTTTCCACTCTAGGCGCCTTGGCTCGTTTTGTAATCTGTTGTTTTTTATTGCGTTGTATATCTTGGTTACCTGCCCTTTGCTTTTGCCTGTGAAGGTTATCTGTGAGTTTGCTTCGTCTATGGTTATGTCGAATTTTTCAACCATTAGTAGGGCTTCAAAAATGGAGCTTATCCCTCGTATGGCTTTGTGCGAAACGTCTTTGGTGTGAATATGGTCTCGCAGACAAAGCGCAAAATAGGCTGTGGCTATAGTGCTGTCTGCCTTCAGGCGCTGCCCTTCCGACTCTGCAAAGGGTGGGTCAAGGTGTAGTATGCCATTATGTACGGCTCTCGATAGTACGTCCAGAAGTGTATAGAGGGGCGAAATGACAAATTCATTGCCGTCTATCTGTAAAAAGCTGAGTATCTTTCGTATGTTTCGCCTTATATGTGGGTCTTTGTATGCTTGGGGCACCGATTCTAAAAACTGCCGCGTGGTCTGCCTCCATTGCTTTAGGTTAAAGTCTTTGTGTGATGGATCGTTGTAATAGCAGATGTGGACAATGCTTTCGCTGTCGGGCACGGCTATGGTGTGTGACCTGCATAACCCGAAGTCTTGCGCTCGCTCTCCTATCTTTTGGGCTATCGTATCGTTGAGTTTCTTGCCCATTATCAATATCTTGTCTGGGCGATATACCTTGATAATCTCTTCTAGCGCTTTTAACCCGTATTCTATCTGCTCTTCGTCTGGAAATTCTGCATTCCTCAGAAGTGGTTCTTGCGTGAAGTTGTAGAAGACTAATCGTCTCCATGCCTCTTCTCGCGTCTCATCGTCGTCTCGTATTATGTCTATGGTCCTGTCAAAGGTGTCAAAATAGCCGTCTAGATACTCGCTGTCGTCATGGTATTTCAAATAGTAGTCCACAAGTTCTGTCGCTACGTCTTGCCCTACAGAGCCTGGATCTGAGCTGTGTACCTTCACTCCCAGAATCAACACTCGCTGTTTGGCCTCAAAATACTTCTCCCCTACCCAAGGAAGCAACTTCACATATTCGTACTCAAATCCCATCTTCTATATCTTTTTTATTCACAAATATAACAATCTTTCAATAACTTTCTTTATCTGCGAACTTTGACTCAACTCAGATAACCATCTACCTACAAAAAAAGGCTGAAGCCCATACCTGAGCTCCAGCCAATACTTTATTTTCGTTTGTTACCTGTCAACCTACATCATCCATGGAAATGGATTCTTTGGCTGCTTCTCCCAGTCTCTCAATGAGTAGTAGAAGTCTTTTGGTAGCAAATTCTTGTCAAATGGCAATGGATAGTTGGCTGTGCCCAACCATGTATCCAAGTCGCTCAAGTTCCAGAATGTAACTACGTCAATAACGTCTTTATGCTCTCTCAATACTCTGAACAGCATGTCGTATTGTCTCTGCTGACGCATCTTGACCATAGGTGTAACTGTCTCACCTGTACGACTGAACTGTAGCTGACCACCCATCTCTCGGTTTACACGAACGTCAAGCTCTGTAATGTGGATATGCTTGACAAGTTCCGAGAACTTCTCTATGGCAGCCTTGAAGAGGTCTTCTGATGGCTCGTAGATGTTGTAGTGTGCCTGCATACCAATACCTGTAATAGGTACTCCAGCATCTTGCATCTTCTTTACCATATTGTAGATCTTGTCTCGCTTGTGTGGCGTACACTCGTTGTAGTCGTTGTAGAAGAGGATTGCCTTTGGATCTGCCTCATGCGCCCACTGGAATGCCTTTGCAATGAATTCATCTCCGCAGAGCTTGTAATGACGCGACTGACGGTATGGGTCTTCTGCCTTCTCGTCGTCTGTCATGGCTTCGTTGACTACGTCCCAAGCATATACAATGTCTTTATAACGGTTTACAACGGTCTTGATATGCTTCTCTAATCGCTGATAGAAGAGCTCTTTTGAAGCTGGCTTGCCGTCTGGACCATCAAACATCCAGTCTGCAAATTGTGAGTGCCAGCACAAGCAGTGACCTCTCATCTTGATCTTGTTCTCACGACAGAAGTTTGCAAGCTTGTCTGCATCTTCCCAGTTCCACTCGCCCTCTTTTGGCTGTAGCGATGCTGGCTTCATGCAGTTTTCTGCTGTAATCGAACTGTAGTTGGCCTTTATCAGCTCAACCTGACGCTGTGTGCTGAGATTGAACATGTTAAGCGCAACACCTACGTCAAAGTAGCCTTTGTACGCATCTGTAAGACCGCCTACTATCTCGTCTACGTCTACTAGTTTGTACTCGCGCTGACCAAGTCCTATCTTCTCTGCATATTCTGTGATATAGGTGCCGTGCTGACGATTAATGCGAGCAATAAGTGGCTTCTCATCATCTCCCTTGGTTGCCTTATGGTTGAATACCATATCAAGACATGCCTGGTCACACGCAACAGGATCAAGCGATGCAACGATACCCATATCTTTCATTTCTGGCTTGGCTGGATGCCCATCACAATCGCAGTCAACGCTCATATTGTTCATCACATTGATGTATAGCACTTTACCGCCCATGTAATTATGAACAGCTTGAGCTGCCGATGCCATTGATTCAAGGAAACGATCTTGCTCTGGAAGATTCTTCCACGCTGCTACTGGATCTTCTGTAAAACCTGCAGAATGGATATAGGCCTTACCTTCTGTACTGGCTACACCGATAGATGCATTCTTTAACACTCCTCCGAAGCCTCCCATGGCATGTCCCTTGAAGTGTGCCAAGTTGATCATATAGTCATAATTGGCAAGATGATCGCCAACAATATCATACTTGATGTTCTTCTTATCCTTGACAGGGATACGCATTTGACCATACTGGTCCATGATATCAACAGCAAATTCTTTTGTGAAGCCATGCTCTTGAATCGTCTTCCAATGCTCATTCACATCCTGACGAGAACCTTCGTATGCTGTGTTGCACTCAACAATAACACCATCTACTTTTTCAACCAGGTCTTTAATCAGTTCTGGCTTGAGATAATGGTTGTTACCTCGCTCTCCTGTGCTGATCTTCACTGCAACATGACCATTCACATCTATACCAAGGACGCTGTACATCCTTACCAATGCCTCTGGCGTAATCTCTTTGGTATAATATACCGTAGGCTTTGGCTTTGGCATACCTCTAAACTGAGCCATAGCAGCTACGCCCAGCGCCATAAAGGCAATACTCAATAATGTTTTTTTCATTGATATTTACTATTGGTTAACTAGCCAAATTCTGCACCTGTCTTGATGTAACCACACCCCAACACAATGCAGACTCTTTCTAACCCACAAATTTAATCTTATTTTCACAACCTCAATACAATTATAGACAACAACCCTCATCTCATCGACAAACCCAAACTTATTGTCTATTTCCCATCTCCTCAAATCACCCCACAAACAACTCATCAAATAAAAAAATTGCGACCAACAAGGGACTTCTCTTATACTAGAAAGGGTCTACAAAGGTCTCTCGAAGACGCCACGGAGAACTCTTAAAGCTCCGCCCCGTCCTTCCCGTAAGGGTAATTGAGGATATCTCCGAAGACGGTGGTTTACGAAAGCGACCGCCAGGGAGCGGCTGTAAACTTCCGTCGGAGGGGATATCCTCAATTGCCCTCTTCCCCTTTGCAACGTAATTAGGAACTAAGAATTACTAATTAGGAATTACATGCTCTTCTAAAAATTTGTAATATCCAACCGAAAAATGTATCTTTGCCTCGTTAATTACACTTGTAATAAATGAGCGATAATAAAGATAACAAAGAGTACACTGGCGAAAACATTGTCGTACTCGAAGGTCTAGAAGCAGTACGTAAGCGTCCTGCAATGTACATTGGTGATACAGGAGAAAAGGGTCTTCACCACCTCGTATATGAGGTAGTGGATAACTCTATCGATGAGGCTCTTGCTGGCTACTGTAATAAGATTGACGTTACTATCAATCCAGATAATTCCATCACAGTCAAAGATAACGGTCGTGGTATCCCTACCGATATGCACCCTAAAGAGCACCGTTCTGCTCTCGAAGTCGTTCTAACCGTCCTCCACGCTGGTGGTAAGTTCGACAAGTCTTCTTACAAGGTTTCCGGCGGTCTCCACGGCGTGGGCGTATCTTGCGTTAACGCATTGTCTACAAGCCTCCATGTCGAAGTTCACCGTAACGGCCAGATCTTCGAACAGGATTATAGCGTGGGTAAGCCTCTCAACGAGGTACACGTCACAGGCGAAGCTTCTGATACAGGTACAACTGTTACTTTCAAGCCTGATGGCTCTATCTTTACAACGACATTATACCGTTACGAAATCCTCGCTAACCGCCTCCGCGACCTCGCATACCTCAATCAGGGTATCGAAATCCAGTTGCACGACAAGCGCACAGAGGATGCTAACGGCAACGAAATACCTGAAAAGAACGATAAGTTCTACTCAGAGAAGGGTCTCCTCGAATTCGTTCAGATAATTAACGGCAACAACGAGTCCCTCATTCCTGAACCTATCTACCTCAACGTAGACAAGGGCGAAATCCCAGTAGAAGTTGCTTTCTTATATAATAAGTCTTACTCCGAGAAACTTCTCTCTTTCGTAAACAATATCAATACTCACGAGGGTGGTACTCACCTCACTGGCTTCCGTCGCGGTCTTACTAAGACTCTTCGCGCTTGGGGCGAACAGGCTGGTAAGTTCAAGAATCTTAAGGATGTCGAGATTACTGCTGAGGACTTCCGCGAGGGTTTGACAGCTGTTGTTTCTGTAAAGGTTATGGAGCCTCAGTTCGAGGGCCAGACTAAGACAAAATTGGGTAATCAGGAGGTTGATAAGGCTGTATCAGACGCAGTAAGTGGCGTCGTAGAGGCTTACCTCGAGGAACACCCTAAGGAGGCTTCTCTTATCGTCGATAAGGTTATCCTCGCCGCTACAGCTCGTACCGCTGCTCGTAAGGCTCGTGAAATGGTTCAGCGCAAGAGTGTTATGCGCGTAGGCGGTCTCCCAGGTAAGTTGGCCGACTGCTCTGAGAAGGATCCTACAAGATGCGAACTCTTCCTCGTCGAGGGTGATTCTGCCGGCGGTTCTGCTAAGCAGGGTCGCGATCGTAAGTTCCAGGCTATCCTCCCTCTTCGTGGTAAAATCCTTAACGTTGAGAAGGCGCAGACTCATAAGGCTTATGATTCTGACGAAATCAAGAATATTTACACTGCTCTCGGCGTGAAAACGTTGCCTTCTGACGGTGAGAATGACAAGCGTCTCGATATATCAAATCTTCGCTACGACAAGGTTATCATCATGACCGATGCCGATGTCGATGGTTCCCATATCGCTACCCTTATCCTGACATTCTTCTTCCGCTATATGCGCGAACTTATTGATAATGGTCACGTCTATATCGCTACCCCACCTCTCTACCTCTGTAAGAAGGGTAAGGTTGAGGAGTATTGCTGGACAGAGGACGACCGTATCGCATTCCTCCAGAAATATGGCACTGGCGAAGAGGGCAAGGGTGTAAATGTACAGCGCTACAAAGGTCTCGGTGAGATGAACCCTGAGCAGCTTTTCGCTACTACAATGGACCCTAACCGCCGTACTCTCCGTAAAGTCCATATCGAGGACGCTGCTCTCGCCGACGAGGTATTCCGTACTCTTATGGGCGACGAGGTAGGTCCACGCCGCGAATTCATCGAGGCTAATGCAACATACGCTAATATCGACGCATAAGCATTATATAATAGGTATTATAAATTGCAATAATGAATAAGAACTTCATATCTGCCCTTTTGGCTTGCATCGGTTGCCTTTCTGCAACTGTCCTTGTGTCTTGCAGCAAGAATGAGGCTAAGTTTTTCAAGGCTACCGACCCTGGATTCACTTATATGGGACGTACTGTCGCTGATGGCGACTCTGCTATGCGTTTCAACTTCCCAGGATCTTCAATCTACACCAAGTTCAAGGGCGATTTTGTCAGCGTACACATGCGACCTGGTTCTGGTTCTTTTATTGTTACTCTGGATAATAATGCCCCTGTTCGCTGGGAATTCGACGACAACACTGGTTGCTTGTCTTTGGATTCTCTCGAAATGACTGAGCATACTATATCTATTATGCTCGCTACTGAGGGCTATGAGCACAACCCTATTTTCTACGGCATTACTACAAATGGTGGCTCCGCACTCCAAAGCGTGCAGCTTCCCGAGAAAAAGTTCCTTTTCGTAGGCAACTCTATCACTTGTGGTTATGGCGTTGAGGATTCTGATCCAAAGAATGGTTTTGATTACCTGACTGAGAACCACTACAAGAGCTACGCTTGTATCACAGCTCGCACTCTCGGCGCTCAGTGGCACTCTATCTCTCGCTCTGGTATCGGAATCTATCGCAACTATGGCGATGTTCGCGAGGGTAGCTCAATATGTATGCGCCAGCAGTTCCACCGCACCCTCTTCGACAATGAGGAGTATCAGTGGGATCATAGCAAGTATCAGCCTGATGTACTGTTCTTGAATCTCGGAACAAACGACACTAGCCTCGATAATTACGACAAGGCTGCCCTCCAGGCTGGTTATGACGAGTTTATTGGCACTGCCCGCAATCTTTACCCTAATAGTAAAATCGTTTTGCTGACTGGCTCTATGCTTAGTGGTCGTGCTTTGGAAGATGTCAAGGATTGCTTGGATAATACTTGCAAGGCTTGTAACGAAAACGGCGACAATAACGTATATAGATTTGATATGACTCCTCAAAATGGCAGTCTTGGCTTCGGCGCAGACTACCACCCTAGCATCGCTCAACAGCAACAGATGGCCGAGGAGCTTATCGCCTATATTAAGGCTAATTTATAATAGTACAATAACCATTAATCCATTTATTACTATGGCATCAAAACTTTTTAGATCTAAAGATCGAATGATTGCCGGCGTTTGCGGCGGCATTGCTAAAACTTACAATTTGGACGTAAGCCTAGTCCGCATTATCGCAGTAGCTACAGCGTTCTTTGGCGTATCCATAGGCTTTTGGATATACGTATTCGCTTGGCTGATCATCCCAAATGAACAATAGAAAAACGATAATCAATGAAGGGTAAAGTATATCTCATACCCACCTTCCTTGGTGACGATTCTACCGTCGAACAAACAATGCCGACGTACAATATTGATATTGTACGTCGCATTAAATTTTTCTTGGTAGAGGAAATCCGTACTGCTCGTCGCTATTTGAAGCGTATGGATAAGGCTATCAATATTGATGAATTATCTATAAATCAGCTCAATAAAGATACCAAATGGGAGCAGATTAAACCTATGCTCGCACCCGCTCTGGAGGGTAACGACATTGGTATCATGTCCGAAGCTGGATGTCCAGGAATAGCAGACCCCGGCGCTCTCGCCGTAGAGGCTGCTCATCGTATCGGTCTACAGGTTGTTCCACTTGTCGGCCCTTCTAGCATCCTCCTTGCTATGATGGCTTCTGGTATGAATGGTCAGAATTTCGCTTTTGTCGGATACCTTCCTGTGGAAAAAGGCGAACTCGATAAGCGCATCCGCAAAATGGAGGAGCGTTCCGCAAAAGAGCACCAGACTCAGATTTTCATTGAGACTCCATACCGTAATGGCAAACTATTCGAGGACTTGCTTCGAATACTGCGCCCTACGACTCTGTTGTGCATAGCAACTGATGTCGCTTGCCCTACGGAGTCTATCATAACTAAAACTATTGCCGACTGGAAGAAAGCTGGCGTACCGGATTTCCATAAAAAGCCGACAATCTTCCTCTTTACCGCATAATTCTTGATGCAGAGATTTATACTTGTAATATTATTGTCACTGACCGCGCTTCACCTGATGGCACAGAAGCGCGTTATTAGTTTATCGCCTTCTGTCACATATACTATCCAGCAGATTGGCGCCGGGAACACAATAGTCGGGCGAACGTCTTTTTGTCCGGAAATCGAGGGCTCTGTCGTAGTCGGTGATGTATTGTCTACTAATATAGAGGCAATTATCGCCCTTAAGCCTGACGTGGTCTTCACTATGGCTTTTACCAAGGAGAGTATTATCAGCAAGCTGAAGTCTCTTGGTATCGAGGTAGTTAACTTCAACACGCCAAGATCTTTCGATGAAATTGCCATTACTACTCTGAAAATCGGCAAATATATAGGAGAACCTGCAAAGACTCAGCATTATTTGTCCGAGGAACTTGACAGAATAAAGGCGCTGAAGGATGAAATAGCAGCTTCCGAACCTGAAAGCTTGTCGCTCCTCTCCCCTAATATCTCACCGAAACAGACGGCTCTCTTCCAGATCGGTGCAAATCCTACTTGGGCTGTCACTCCTGATTCTTATATGAATGAATATATAAGTATCATCGGACTATATAATATAGTAAAATCTACCAACGGTCAGATCAACCGAGAATTCGTCATGATTGAGAATCCTAATATCATTTTCTTGTCTGACATGGGGGATACTGGCATTACCGAAGCTGAAATGGCACAATGGAATAAACTGATTCCTCAGGCAAAAATAATTGTGGTCGATGCTAATAAGTCGTGCTGCCCTACCCCTCAGTTCTTCCGCGAGACTTTGGAGTTTATGTACAAGTCGATACATTAAAAAGGTATGCGCAAGTTCTTCTCTATATCTATACCAATAGTTTTATGCCTCTTAGCAACAGCTGTTTCGCTGTGCATCGGAGAGAACGGACTGCCATTTGCTAAGTTGTTTTCGATTTCTGACATTCCTTCTGACAGTGTCGAATATGTAATCTTGACTAAATTGCGTCTCCCTCGCACTATTATCGCTCTCGCCATAGGTGCCTTGCTCGGGGCTTCGGGTATCATAATGCAGTCTGTATTCCGCAACCCATTGGTCGAACCATATACCCTTGGTCTCTCTGGAGGCGCTCTCTTAGGCGTGGCATTGTGCATGGCTCTTGGCCTTACCTCTATCCTTGGCGCTAATTCTATAACTTTCTTCGCTATCTTTGGTGCTATAGCTGCTATGCTCATCGTCAACCCAATACGAATGGGCCGAACTCTCAATTCAAGATTCTCAACAAACAACACTTTGCTGTCTGGCATAATGTTCAGTTTCGTAGCAAGTGCCTTGACAACTCTCTTGCTTAGCCTCTCCACAAGGGAACAGTTGACTAGCATAATATCTTGGTCAATAGGTGGCTTTAATAGCTCTACCGATATGTCTACATCTATATGTGGAGTAGTTGCATTACTATTTCTCGCTATATCTCCATTTCTTGGAAATCTACTGAATACCCTGCTACTAGGCAAGATTGAAGCCCATACCTTAGGTATTCGCACTGATATATGGATACCTGTCGTTCTCATATTGGCATCCGTTCTCGCAGCAATATGTGTCGCTTCCGCTGGCATTATAGCATTCATCGGAATGATTGTTCCTCACTTTACAAGGATACTTATCGGGTATGACTGCCGTATATCTTTACCGTCTGGCATGATTATCGGAGCTACAATAATGCTGATCTGCGACATAATTGCTCGCCAGATTATCTACCCTCAGGAACTGCCTGTTGGAGTCATTACCGGACTAATCGGCGGATTGTTATTCATCTGGATTAATCATAAATCAAAATGGCAAGGACAATAGAAATCCAGAATTTGAATGTTTCTTACGGCAAGCAGATTGTCTTGGATGGTTTGTCTCTAGTCATACCTTCAGGAAAACTTACAGCTGTCCTCGGCGAGAATGGATGTGGCAAGTCAACTCTGCTTCATGCTATATCTCGACTGCTCCCCTACTCTTCTGGTTCTATCCGAATAGCAGGTAAGCCGCTTGAAGATTATTCTGCGAGGGATTTGGCTCTGCATTTATCGTTAGTAAGCCAAAATACTGACCCTCTACCTATATCGGTTTATGACTACCTGATGTTGGGACGAACTCCTCACCGTTCTCTTTTCTCTCTGCAGAACTCAGACAAGGACCGACAAATTGTCAATGACATAATCAAAAAGCTGAACCTGACTCAATTCCAAGACAAGCCGCTGGCTGAATTGAGCGGAGGCGAGCGCCAACTGTCTGCGATAGCTAGGTCTATCATCCAGGATACCCCAATTATGTTGCTCGACGAACCTACTGCTAATCTCGACATTCGCCACCAGGAGGAGATAATGAAAATATTGCAGAGAGAGGTGTCCGACAAAGAAAAAACAGTAGCTGTAGTGATGCACGATGTCAATCTGGCTTCTAGATACGCCCAACATATCGTTCTCATCAAGAACCATAATGTTATGGCTCATGGCACCCCTGAGGAGGTACTTAACATCCGCAATCTAAGTAGCTTATTCCAATCAGACTTAACCGAAATCAAGGTGTCTGAGCACTCTTTTTTTGTACCACGCTAGACTATATCGGTCAAAAATCAAAAAAGTGTTACAAAAAGATTTTGCAATACCACTAAAATACCTTAATTTTGCGCGTCAAATGAAATTACAATAAGATAATAAATAAGACAATGTCAAATAATAAACAGGACCAGCAGGCCGAAAAGGGCTTTCAGGAAGTTGAACTCGCGTTGACACGCACAGAGATGTTCATCGAAAAGAACCAGAACACAATCTTGATTACTGCTGCAGTAATCCTTCTCTTAATCGCAGGTGTTTGGGCTTACAACTCTCTCTACCGTGAGCCATTAAAGAAGGAGGCACAGGCTTCTATCTTCAATGCTCAGTACTATTTCGAGGCAGATAGCTTTGCTCTCGCACTCAATGGTGATGGCGTGAATGATGGTTTCCTCCAGGTAATCGACAACTACGGCTCAACACCAGCTGGCAAACTCGCTAAGTATTACGCAGGTATCTGCTACCTCAACCTCGGTCAGTTCTCTGAGGCTAAGGATATGCTTAACTCTTTCTCTTCTGATGATGAGGCTCTCAACACTATGGCTAAGGGTCTTATCGGTGACGCAGAGTCTGAGCTCGGTAACGCTGAGGCAGCTATCTCAGCTTACAAGAAGGCTGCTAACGCTGATAACGAGATCGCATCTCCTATCTTCCTCAAGAAACTCGGCGATGCATACCGCGCAGCAGGCAACAAGGCAGAGGCTAAGGCCGCTTACCAGCAGATTAAGGACAAATACTCACGTAGCAACGTAGCTCGTGACGTTGAGAAGTTAATCGCAACAGTAGAGTAATAAAAAATAATTCATACTAAAAAGTCGCAAGCAGGCTAACCTCTTGCGACTTTTTTATTAATACATAAACTCAATCATTAAACCCTAAGTATTTAACAAATGGCTTCAATACTCCACAACTTATCAGAATACGACGCTTCTACTGTTCCAAGCGCCAAGGATATGAAATTCGGCATCGTAGTTGCTGAATGGAACCGTAATATAACAGGAGCCCTCCTCGAAGGTGCTGTACAAGCTCTCCTCGACAACGGAGCTAAAGAGGAAAACATCCGCGTAGAATGGGTTCCTGGCAGCTTCGAACTCACATCAGGCTCTAAATGGATGGCAGAATACACCGAATCTGATGCCATAATAGCTCTTGGCTGCGTAATCCGCGGTGATACACCTCACTTCGATTATGTTTGCGCCGGCACAACACAGGGTATTACAGATCTAAACGTGAAATACGATAAGTCATTCGTATTCGGTTTGTTAACTACAGACAACCTCGCTCAGGCAGAGGCTCGCTGCGGCGGTGCCCTAGGTAACAAAGGTACAGAATGTGCTATCACAGCAATAAAAATGGTAGATTTATTTTGGAGATTAAAGAAATAACCCTACCTTTGCACTCGCAATCGGGAAGGAAATAAGATAGCAATATCAAATACCGGTAGCGGTTCTGGGAGGGTTCCAGAGCGGTCAAATGGGGCAGACTGTAAATCTGTTGCTTCGGCTTCATAGGTTCGAATCCTATCCCTCCCACAAAAGAGACAATCACATAGTGGTTGTCTCTTTTTTTATTGTATTTTTACTACCTTTGCAATGAATATGTAACAAGGTTTAATACCCTGAATAGATATGTGGCAACAAACTGAATTTTCACTCCAGGAGCGCAGACGAGGATTTCACTTGATCACAAGTGAAATAATGTCACATCTACCTAAATTGCCTAATGTGGGCATGCTCCATCTTTTCATCAAGCATACATCTGCCGCGCTTTCTATCAATGAGAATGCAGACCCTGATGTACGTGTAGATATGGAGAGCATATTCAGTCACCTTGTCAAAGAACGCGAACCTTATTATCAGCATACCCTCGAGGGGGATGATGATATGCCAGCTCATGCAAAATGCTCAATCATCGGACCTAGTCTTACCATTCCTATCACGAACGGCAGACTTAATATGGGCACTTGGCAGGGAATCTATCTTTGCGAATTCAGACACTATGGCGGTTCTCGTAAGATAGTAGCAACAATTACTGGCGAATAACGCAATACCAACCAAATATTTAGTTTAGTAGTATACCTAGCAATGGAATTCAATACAATTTTCGGACTTCTTGACCGTAGTGTTAAGCTCTACCCTAACAATACGCTTACGCTCGATAAGGTCAATGGCGAATGGACAGGCAAGACCTATACCCAGGTGCGCGATATGGCTCGCAATTTCGGTGCAGGACTTATACAACTCGGCATACAGAAAGGCGATAGATTGGCCCTGCTTTCTGAGGGTCGTTCTGAATGGCTGATATCTGAATTGGGGATCCTCTACGCTCGTGCCATAAATGTTCCTCTTTCCATAAAGCTTATCCCAGACCCAGAGGTGACTTTCCGTGTCCAGCATTCTGGCGCTCGTTACTTGATAGTATCTGGAACTCAAGCAACTCGTATCGGCAACGTATGCGACAATATCAATATAGAAGGTCTCATCTACCTCGACGAGAAACCAGAGGGTGCTAAAGGCTACTCTTTCGAAGAGATATTGAAAAATGGAGAGGAGTGGCTCAAAAATGCCGACAACTTGGCGGCTTTCGAGGCTTCTATTGCTGAAGTCACACCCGACGATTTGGTAAATATCTCATATACTTCTGGTACGACATCCGACCCAAAGGGCGTAATGCTCTCTCATGGTAACTACGCAACAAACACAATCCAGAGTTGTACTGCCATACACATCGAGCCTACAGATATCACTTTCACAATTCTCCCTTGGGATCACTCTTTTGCCCATACTACTAACCTCTACTGTTTCATCTATTTCGGTGCTTCAGTAGCATCTCAGGAAATAGGCAAATCTCCAATGGAGACTCTCCGTAATATTCCTAAGAATATGAAGGAGGTGCGCCCTACTCTTATGATGTCCGTACCAGCGCTCTCGAAATCTTTCCGCAAGAATATCGAGGCAGGCATCAAGGCAAAGGGTAATTTCGTCTGGAATATGTTCGAGTTCTTCCGTAAGGTGGCTTACATATATAATGCCGAATATTTCAACGCTGGTCACGGCCTACGTTGGCTTCTCTGGCCGATAAAGAAACTTGGCGATAAGATTATCATGAGCAAGATCAGCGAAACTTTCGGTGGTCGTCTTAAATATTTCATCGGTGGTGGAGCATTGCTAGATGTCGAACTTCAGCGTTTCTTCGCCGCAGTTGGTATTCCTGTCATGCAGGGCTATGGCCTCAGTGAGGCTTCTCCTGTAATCTCGGCTAACTTACTGGATGCTTGTAAATTCGGTTCTTCTGGTCGTCCATTCCAGTTCTTGGAGTGCAAGATTCTTGATGAGAACAACAAGGAGGTCGCTCCAGGTCAGAAGGGCGAGGTTTGTGTCAAGGGCGGCAACGTCATGAAGGGCTACTGGAAAAATGAGGAGGCAACTGCTTCTACAATAGTCGACGGCTGGCTGCATACTGGAGATATGGGATACATCGACGAAGATGGCTTCCTCTTTGTTCAAGGTCGCTTCAAGAGCCTCCTCATCAGTGCCGATGGCGAGAAATACTCTCCAGAGGGCATAGAGGAATGTATCGTGGACTTGTCTAGCACTATCGACCAGTGTATGCTGCACAACAACCAGTGTCCATATACAGTGGCTCTGATAGTTCCTAACTATAATGCTCTGAAAGCGAAGCTGAAACATAACCATCACATCAAACCTGGTACAGATGAGTACGCCAAGGAGGCTCTAAATATTATCTGGAATGATGTATGTCAGCTCCGCAAGGGCGGCTCTGCTGAGGGCCTCCACCCCGACCGTTGGCTTCCAGCTACAATGGGTATTCTTCCTGAGCCTTTCACTGAGCAGAATAAGATGCTTAACTCCACAATGAAGATGGTACGACCAAAGGTTACTGAACATTACTCTGATCTTATCGAATACCTCCTCAATGCAGACAACAAGGATATCCTCAACGCTAGGAACCTTGAAACTATCAAAGCTAACCTCCAATAAGAGTGTCTAAAGTTCGTTCCATATTAGTCTTTTCTGCCGCATTTCTGAGTATTGCTACTTATTCTAAGGCTCAGTCGGATGAAACGGTATACGATTTTCTTCGATTGCCATACAATACCAGAAGTATCGGCTTAGGCGGCAAGCATGCAACCCTTAGCAATGACGAGCCAGGTATGTGGACTCACAACCCTGCCCTTCTGCAGGATACTCTCCACAATCATGTCTCTCTCGATGCTGCCCCTTTGACGGAGGGTATATGGACGGCTCAGGCTTCTTACTCAAGAAAAATTGACCGTATCGGTATGTTGGGTATCGCATTCCAACATATCGGATATGGCGATATAGACGCTACAGACCAATGGGGTGCTTCTCTTGGTACAAAATCTTCCAACGAGAATGCAATCCTATTGACGTACAGCAAAATGCTGGCTCCTAATCTCTCTGCTGGAGCTACCTTTAAACCTGTGTGGAGCAATCTGACTGGTTATAGCAGTTTCGGTATATGTATGGATTTCGGTCTCTCCTTCCGTTCTACAGACCGACGTATAAGCGCAGCATTGGCTATCAACAACGTGGGCGGACAGTTGTCTTCCTATGACGCAGATGGTTCTACAAATCATCAGACACTCCGACCTCATGTGTCTATGACTTACGCCTATACCCCACTCCACGCCCCTTTTCACGTCTTACTGACTGTCAAGGACTTCCGTAAGTGGGACTTAACCCCCGAAGGTCAAAACAAGATTGCATTCGCAGATTGCCTTCTTCGCCATTGTATAATAGGTATAGAGTTTCAACCAGCCAAGGCTTTCTACGCTTCTGTAGGATATGACCAACGCAAACGCCGTGAACTTCGCATGAGTTCTATCGGAGGCGCAGCAGGTCTCTCTTGGGGTATAGGCCTCAAGCTGGCTAAACGCATCGACATCAAATATGCAATGTCGCGCTACCACCTGGCCGGTACTACAAACAGTATCGGATTCTCTATGAAACTACAGTAACGTCTCGACTAGACTATCTGGAACCTATTGTATGTACAATGATTACGCCATTCGCACCCCTGACGCCATACATAGAACCGTCCTTGAGTACCTCTACTGTCTCAACATCATAAACAGAAATATAATCAAGGCTTGGTACTTCTGAACCATCTACAATATATAGGGGATCTGTATTGCCAATTGTACCTTTACCACGAATGACGGCCTTTGTCTGCCCATTTACTTTCTGAAAATTCAAGCCTGGTACCAGTCCCCTGAGTGCATCAAGTATATTTGTCTGATTTGTCCTCTGAAGAATTTCACCAGGAATACCGCTGGTAACGCCTAATGACTCGCGTCGCTTGACAAATCCATAGCCATAATTAACAAGATCCTGATCCTCAGCAGCCTCAATAACAGCCGACTTATCCAACTGGTCAGCCAACTTTATCCTGATACTCTTCTTGCCCTCTACAGGTATGTAGTATACCGATTTCTGATACACAATGGTCAATGTGTCAGTATCTTGCACATTTGTCAATCCGAATCTGCCTTTTCGGTCTGTTCTGGTATACAGATATTTGTTCACAGAAACCTTAGCTCGCTTAGCTGGATTGCCTAAGAAATCACTGATTATGCCATTGAAAGGCACCTTATTTGCATTCTGAGCATTTATGCCAGATATGCAGAACATCAAGAAAATGGCTGATAATAAATATTTGCTCATATGCTCGTAATATATAAAACACCTGCCATACATATGTATGACAGGTGTGTGTTTGTATAATTTCTATTCTATTAGATAGCGAATGGATTCTCACCTGGGTAGAGCTGACCAGCTGGGAGAGGTGTGTTGATATCCTCTACGCCGAGCATCTTGAGAGCCTCGAAGAGAACCTTGCCGCAGTGCTCGAATGCGTATGCACCGTGGTGTGGGAAACGCTTGCCAACGAGTACGTGACGGTAGAAGCGTGCGAAACCAGGGATAGCGTGAATACCGATACCACCGAATGAGCATGGATCAACATCAAGGAACTCACCCTGAGCAATGTAAGAAACGAGCTTGCTGTCAGAGTTAGACTGGATACGGAACATTGTAGACTTGCCTGGCATGATCTGACCCTCGAGAGTACCCTTTGTGATATCTGGGCTCATGAGACGAGCCTGGATAAGCTGATACTTGATCTTGCAGTCCTTCATGCACTGTGAGCAAGTGTTACCGCAGTGGAAGCCCATGTAGAGGTCCTTGAGGTCTGCACCAGCGAGGTTAGCACCAGCAGGGATAACGTCAGCAGGAACAGAGTTGTTGATGTCGAGGAGAGTAGCTGGCTTCTCAGTAGCGCACTCAGCCATGTACTCAGAGAGAGCACCATAGAGGTCAACCTCACATGCTACTGGAATACCACGACCTGTGAGACGTGAGTTAACGTAGCAAGGCTCGAACTCGAAGATTGGCTGCCATGCTGGCCAGCACTTGTTAGCGAATACTGCATACTTTGAGCCACCCTTCTGGTTGTCATACCAATCCATGAGAGTAACCTCGAGCTGTGCCATCTTGTTGATAATCTCAGGATACTTGTTGCCCTTACCGAGCTCCTTCTCCATATCCTTAGCTACAGCAGCGATCTCTGCAGCCTTACCTGGCTTGCTTGTAATCTCGTCAAATGCCTTCTTGAGGTCGAGCTCTGAGTTCTCCTGTACCTCAATGCCAAGGTCGTACATTGGCTGGATTGGTGCGTTACATGCAAGGAAGTCCCAAGGACGTGGACCGAAGCCGATAACCTTGAGGTTGTGTACACCGTTAACAACGCGAGCGATGTTGCGGAAATCAGCAAGCTCCTTAACACCCTCTGCTGGAGTTACGTTTGGATACTCTGGAATATATACCTTGAGACGGCGAAGACCTACGCTGTAAGAGAAGTTGAGAACACCACAGAGTGCATCACCACGGTCGTTAGCAAGATTTGCCTTACCCTCTTCCTTAGCAGCAAGTACCATTGCTGGACCACCGAACTTCTGTACGAACAATGTTGTAGGACCCTCTGGACCGAAGTTACCGAGGAACATACATACTGCGTTGATACCGTTCGACTTAGCCCAATCAAGAGCCTTATAAGTGTCTACATCGTTCTCAATAACTACTGGACAGTCATATACCTCTGGGAGGCCTGCCTTCTTTACCTCTGCCATAAGAGCTGCAAGACGGCTCTTTGTGAGTTCGATTGGGAAGCAGTCGCGGCTTACGCCAACGATACCAAGCTTCACTACTGGTTGATTGATCATTTCTACTTTATTTTGTTGTTTTGTACTTTGTCAACTATCAATTTGTCCCCAAAGATATACATTTTTCCTTTACAAACACCAACTCTCGCAAAAACATTTCTTTATTCATCCAAATAAAAAAATTGCGATGAACAAGGGTGCTCTCTGAGACTACACTTATACATGGCTTAGTGCAGTATTATATTCTGAACTGCATTCCAAATACCATCTTCATCTACAGTGGTAGTAACATATTTGGCTCTCTTCTGCACCTCTGGAGCGGCGTTGCCCATCGCAATGCCTTTTCCAGCATACTCTAGCATCTCTACGTCATTACCCCCATCCCCGAAGGTAGCTACTTCTTCTCTCGTAATCCCCATCAACCTCTCTATCGCCTGAATACCTGTGACCTTACTGATATTCTTCGGAACTATATCCGTAAACAACTCATGCCAACGCGCCGAGGCACATCCGCCTAACTGCTGCATCATATAGTCGTCTTCAGATTGTGGGCAGAATGAAATGAACTGATACACGTCCTTTTCTGCCACAGCCTCACGTAGATTTCTCAACGGAGGGGTCGGAAAAGCAAGCAAGTCGAATATGGTATCGGTATCTTTGTTGAGATAGTTCATCACAAGGCCATCCTCACAGACAAAGCAACTTGGCATAGGGTGCTTGTCCATATAGTCTAGTTTCTTCAGTACTACATCGTGTGGTATGGGATGCTTGTCTATAATCTTACCGTCAACATAGGTAATACAGCCATTGATTGTCACATATCCATCAAATTGCAAATCTCCCAACTGGTACATCATCGACCTATGTCGCCCTGATGCCATAAATAGTTTCACACCCTTTCTCCTCAACAAATCGAGGGCTCGTAGGGTCGATTCTGGTATGGTGTGCGTCTTGAAACTCACCAGCGTACCATCAAGATCAAAAAAAGCTGCCTTTATCATAACGGGTGCAAAAATACAAAAGGGCAGGCATTTCTGCCCACCCTCAACCTTAACTGATAGTAAAATTAAGTTTATTTCACTATTTATCAATATTGCATCTCTTCGATTTCTTAAGCGTGCCTAGTATGTGCGTTATAGGAGCGTTATAAGAGCCTAATGACTGACAAATACTAACACTTCTTTAAGGAACTACTCCATCTCTGCGCCTCGGTAGAAATCAAGGATCTTCACTGCAAATGCCAACTGATACTTGGCTTGTACCATATCTGACTCTGCCTTGGTCCATGAGTTCAATGCTTCGTTGTACTCGGTCTGTGTAATAAGTCCCGCAGCGAACTTCTTGGTCTGCATATCGAGCGACTCCTTGGCAGCTTCGTCTGCTACGACACTGGCATCATACTGCGCCTTGGCACTGGTGGCATTGTAATAGGCTTGCTGTATCTCTTTATATAGTCTCTTCTTCGCCTGGTCTATGGCTATAGTCGAACTTATCTTTTCAATTTTAGCCGACTTCACGCCATTGGATGTCTGAAACTTTGAGAAAATCGGAATATTGAGGTTCAACGATACCGACTTGTTCAAATTGTCACTGAACTGATCTCCTAAAGATGGTGAATCTATACCGCCAATGGCATAGTAGTTGGTCCCTAATCCTGCCGAAGCTGTCAATGTTGGCATATGACCTGCCTTGGCTTTCGCAATACCTTCTATAGCAGCCTGTTCTCTGTATTGTGCCGCCTTGATGTCGTCTCTGTTAACCAGTGCTTCATTATATATCATCTCTGGGGTAGTGGCGGTCATCTCTGCTAAATCAACTTCTGGCTCTGCGACTTCCATGCCTTCTGGAGATGGCAATTCGAGTGTCTGACTGAGCTCAAGCAAAGCCAACTCGTAGTCGTTCTGGGCCTTGACAAGTGACATCTTGTCTTGTGCCACTTTGCTTTTGGCTTGAAAGACATCCGACTCTGGCACCTTGCCTTGCTTAATGAGCGATTCTTTCTGCTGCAACTGCAACTCAGAGAACGAAAGTTGCTTTTCGCTGACCTTTATCATGTCTTTTGCATAGAGAACTTGCAAATATGCTTTTGCTACAGATATGCCAATATTGTCTTTCACATTCTCTAGATCTGCAATTGCCGCATTGAGATTAAACTCTGCCGCTCTCTTCTGCGCTGCTCTGCCATATTCAAAAAGTGTAACTTGCGCATTAAGGCCAAGATTTGTATTCCTGGTATTCTTGTTGGCGTATGTATTATTGGATGTCAAACCTCGTCCAAAATCAAATCCTTGGTAGACTTGAGCCCCAACAGTAGGTAAATATGTCTTCTTGGCATTGTCTAAACGCACTTCGTTGCTGACACAGGTCTGCTCTTGTACTTTTATCTCAAGATTATTCTCGATTGCATATTTCACACAATCCTTAAGCGTCCAGACTTTCTTGCCAGTGCTCTGCTGCGCCATAATCGGCATAGCTGTTATAGCAGCAAGTGCTATTGCTGTAGTAATTAATCGTTTCATATCAATAACTTTTGTGTGGTTTTCTAATATTTCTTTGCACCTCTGAGCTTATCCTCGAGAGATACACCATTCTTTACCTCCATCTTGATGCCATCGCTCATACCTGTCTTGATCTCTCTGCGGTCGAAATCCCAATTCACTGTATCTTTTACAACATATACAAACGCTGTATCGCCCGAGAATTCAATAGTACCTTCTGGCACACAGAGTACATCAGCAGCACGCTGGAGTACGATTTCTGCATTGGCAGAGTAACCAGCACGTACAGTAACTGTATCTGGGACTACAACTGTAGCCTTAATCTCAAACTGGTTTGCACCGTTCTGTTCCACACCTTTAGGTGAGATATACTCAAGTTTTGCTCCAAATTCCATATCCTGCAAAGCACCGAGTGTAATCTTCACTGGCATTCCCTCGTGAACTCGCCCTACCTCTGTCTCATCTATATTGCCACGGAAAATGAGGTCGTTCATATTGGCAACCGTCGCTATAGTGGTACCGTCATTCATGGTATTTGCTTGAATAACGGAGTTACCTACCTTCACTGGAACGTCAAGAATCAAACCTGTAATGGTGGAACGGATCAATGTCGAACTCATAGATGCTGAATTCTTTGTAATACCATCTCGTACAATCTCCAACTGGTCTTTTGCCACCTGAAGTTCTTCCTGAGCTTGTTTTACCTTCAAAAGGGAATTCTCGTATGCCTCCTGGCTCTCGAACTTCTGCTCATAGAGCTGTTTTGTACGGTCGGCATCTATCTGATACTGCTTCAAGTTCATCTCAGCAATTCTTACGCGGCTCTCTGCTGAGTTCAACTGACCAAGTTCTGGAATAACCTTTACCTTGGCTATTACCTCACCCTCTTTTACACTCTGACCAGCCTCTTTATAAAGCTCACTGATAATACCCGAAATCTGTGGCTTGATAAGGATCTCGTTTCTAGGCTCTATCTTACCAGTAACCACTGTAGTTCTCTCCAATGTTGCCGTAACAACATTCTCAATTTCATAGGCAACTGCCTTAGGCTGTGATTTTCTATAGAGAAAAATGAATGTCCATACAAATACTGCAGCTACTACAAGTACAAGTAATAATTTAAGAAAGTGTTTCATATCGTATATCTTTATTATTCTAGTTAATATTCTGTTTATTAATTTGTTACGCCTTTTTACCTTTAGTCTTCGTGCATAGCCTCGACTGGTTTTATCGCCATGGCTCTCATTGCTGGAGCAAGACCTGCTATGGCTCCTAGGACTATTACTACGAGCGTCAGACTGACTACGGAACCGAAGGTCGCTATATAGCCATAGGAATTACCCATATTGTCTACAATCTGTGTGTCGACCATATTCATTACTAGTACACCAAAGGCTATTCCGGTCATACCAGCAACGGTCGTCAGAAGGATACTCTCTGCCATAATCTGCTGAAGAATATCTCTTGGTTGAGCTCCTATGGCTCTTCTGATGCCTATTTCAACGGTCCTCTCTTTTACTGTTACCATCATAATATTGGACACGCCAATTATACCGGCCAACAATGTTCCCATACCGACTAGCCATATCAATACCTCAATTCCATAAAAGAGTGTATCAAGCATCTCGAACATCTCTTCTGCATTTACCTGACGTATACCTTCTTTGTCATCGGGTGAAATCACATGATGTTCTGCTACAACTCGCCTTATCTTATCCTCTACATCTGAGATCTTTACGCCTTCTTTGGCTGTATAAGCCAGATAGTAGACAACTTTTCCTTCATTGTATGTCCTCTGTAGCGTGGATAGTGGAATCGTAACTGCATCTCTGTTCATACCTAGAAGGTTGATGTTCTCTTGTCCATCGCTGACTCCTACAATCGTGTAATATATACCGTCGACTTGTATTCTCTTGCCGCATGGATCTTCTCCTTTGGTGAAAAACGACTCATATACTCCCATTCCCAACACACAGACTTTTCTGCACTCACGGAAGTCTATCTCGTTTATCGGTCGACCGTATATGATATTGGGGTCTTCAATATACTGGTACTCAGGCTCGTTTCCTCTGAGCCACCCTTCACTGTATTTCTTCTCTCCATATACGGGAGGCGTACCCCAGTGTGCCGATGCTGCCGAAACGTGAGCCAATTCTGGTACATTGTTTCTCACATTCTGCATATCGTCTGTGGTCAAATCCCATGATCTTCCTTTCTTGAACCCTTTGTATGGTATAGATGTTGCACCTGTAAATGTAAAGCCAGAATTCGTAGCAAAGCCCTCAAAATTGGACAACAGCATTCCTCTGACTCCATTTCCTCCACTCAAAAGGACAACAAGTATCAATATGCCCCAGAATACACCGAATGCGGTCAACAGACTGCGCGACTTGTTCTGTGTAATCGTCTTGACAATCTCTTCTATACTATCTCTGTCTATTCTCATACCTCTACCCCCTCATCGCTTCTACTGGTTTAACCTTAGTCGCTTTCTGCGCAGGAATGAAGCCCGCTAACGTACCGGCAACAATCAACGTTACTGTGGCAGCCAATGCTGTTGCTATCTCTACTGTAGGATCGGCAAATGCAACATGGTCCATGCCCTCATTCTGCTTTTCCAATACTGCAGATGCCACCTCCGTAAGCGCTATGCCACAGAACATTCCGATATATCCGAATAGTGTGGTTATCGTGATACTCTCAAATATAATGAGCGACAGTATCTGACGTGGTTTAGCTCCTAATGCCTTGCGGATACCAAACTCTTTTGTCCTCTCTTTCACCGTAATGAGCATAATATTGGAAACGCCCACAACTCCACCTAGCAACGTCAGAATACCAATTACCCAAATGGCGTTATTCAAAATGTCGCTGCCCTGACTCATCTGCAGATATTGCTTCATACGGTTGCGGATCCACATCGCATCGTAGTCGTCTTTGTCAAATCTGTGAATCTTGCCTAGGTCTCTTCTGATATTAGCCTCAAAGATATTATTATCTTCTTCTGTCTCTAGATTCTTGATCGACATAACCATCTGCAAGCCTCTGTCTTCCAAGATTCTAGGATATATGCTCAAATACGTGTCGAATGGGACGTACAAAGGCTCATTACCGGTCGAACGCTCACTCTTATAGACGCCAACCACTTGCCACATCACCTTGTCAAACTGAAGGAATGTGCCTATCGGGTTCTCTCCGTTCGGGTAGAGTACCTCAACCATAGCTGAACTGATGATGGCCACCTTTCTGCGGTCATTGACATCTGTAACATTGAGAAATCTTCCTTCTTGAAGCCTGACTCCATGCATTCTCATCGCTAATGGCGATACTCCTTGGAGATATGTATTGGTGTAATACTGACCTCGAGAGATAATGCCTCGTCCGCCATATATCTCACCACCTATCTCCTCTATGTTATCTGGATAGTGGTCTTTGAGAAAAGCCAGATCTCGCTCATAAAAGCGTATGGCTCTGCCCTCTTTCAAACCCTCATACTCTATGGATGTCCATCCTGGCTGCACTCTGACCATATTGAACGATGTGTTCTCACTGCTCTTCTTGAAGCCATTCATCAGACCATTGCCAGCTCCAAGCAGCACTATGAGGATAAAAATACCCCATGATACCGCAAAACCTGTCAACGCCGTACGCATCTTATTGCGCCTGAGGGTTCCGATTATTTCTAATACTGTATCAAACATATGCCGTTCGTTCTATTGACTGGATAATTATTACTTCGACGACGCTGCCGTCCAGAAATCATGGTTATAGTTCTCTGTAATCTGACCTATCAGACCGTCTTTGATGTGAATAATCTTGTCTGTCTCATTCGCTACTCCACTCTCATGGGTAACAACAGCTATAGTGAGTTTTTCTTCTGCATGCAATGTCTTGAGTATGTCCATTACCTCTACAGAGGTCTTCGAATCAAGAGCTCCTGTCGGCTCGTCTGCCAATATAATCTGTGGTCTCGTAATAAGCGCTCTGGCTATAGCTACTCGCTGCTTCTGTCCTCCCGACATCTCACTAGGCATATGCCCTGCCCAGTCTTTGAGCCCTAGCTTGTCTAAATATTCCATGGCCATCACATTTCTCTTTTTCCTCGAAACGCCTTGATAAAAAAGTGGCAAAGCTACATTCTCCATAGCATTCTTGAAGCTGATAAGATTGAAACTCTGAAATATAAAGCCTATCAACTTATTGCGGAATTCTGCGCTCTGACTCTCTGTGAGATTCTTTACCAGATTACCTGCTAAGTAGTATTTTCCTTTGTCATAATTGTCCAATATCCCAAGAATATTGAGCAATGTAGACTTTCCACTGCCACTGGCACCCATAATGGAAACAAACTCTCCTTTCTCTATATCAAGGTCTATCCCCTTCAAGACGTGCAATGGGGCACCATTATTATAGGTCTTGTGTATGTTAGTTAAGTGTATCATATATTATTTATATCAGTGTTCTACTTGACTATTACACTGCAAATGTATATACTATTTCAATATATACAATACCCCTCCTTGTTAAAAAAGTTAAAATGTTAGAATTGAACGACAGACATTCTCTATCATTAATAGTATATGAATGACAACACCAATACTTGTTTCAAGCGATAATTAATATATAGAGCCCATCATAGTCAGTATAGTGGGTAATTAATACACAAAATTCGACTACTACTATGATCATTTACCCTCTCAATCAAAGAATAACTCACGTTAGTAATAACCACACCTTTTTTTGAGTATCTTGTGGGCAAAATTAGAATGGCAACATCATACCGACAATAGAAGGGGACAGACAACGCTCTTCAAGGGACGAATGACACGCCTAGATGTATAATTACGAAAACTATTAATGGCAAAACGAACGTTTCTCAAGGACAAAATGCCAACTATCGGGGACGAATATTAATTTTTCCCATCGGTCACCCCCATATTTTACTATTAAAGCAATAGAATCCCCATCGCCTCTCTACCCTTCTACCCATTCTGCCTCCCTAGCTTCTCTAGGTCATCTACAACAATTCCCCTGAATCCTGAATATCTGCTTTCTCAAATAATGCGTGTAATATAAAAACTTTAGATAACTCTCTTCCGTCTCTTGCTTATATCTCTCTTAACACATCCTTAATGCTCCCTTAATACAGACATAGCTTTGCGACCTAGCAACCGTCTAAGATTCTCTTCTGGTTATCTAAGTATTACTTTTACATACCGCCAGATCGCGCCATGCATCTATACGCCTGACAAGAATGACACACAAAAAAAGAGGCACTCCCCAACGGAAATGCCTCAAAAAATTATTGTGCCCAAAACAAGACTCGAACTTGCACGGAGTTGCCCCCACCAGTCCCTGAAACTGGCGCGTCTACCATTCCGCCATTTGGGCCTCAAAACGTCCGCAAAATTAGAGAATTATTTGGCTTCTGCAAACTTTCACGGACTATTTCTATCAATTATGATATCGTAATATTGTCATCAACGACATCTACGACTGCTTTAGCACCCTTCTTCGAGAGGGAACCGAACAGCATCTCTCGCGAAAGCGTCGACTTAACATACTGACTTATAACGCGATCCATCTCTCGTGCTCCATATTCTGGCGTGTAGCCTTTCTGTAGGAGCCATTCTTTAGCTGCTTCCGTAAATTCTATAGACACATTCTTGCGAGATACCTGCTCTTGCAGCTTCTTGATACGACTTTCAAGTATCAATGACGCCATATGCTTGTCCATACCGTTGAATACAACAATACGCGACAAGCGGTTGATAAACTCTGGCTTGAATACTTTCTTGACTTCTGCAAGCATAGCGTCTCCTGCTGTTACTCTGCTTCCAAAACCGAGCGACGCCTGCTTTGCAAATTGTGCACCAGCATTGGACGTGAAAATAATTATCGTATTGCGGAACGATGCCTTAACTCCCTTGCTGTCGGTAAGCGAAGCGTAATCCATTACCTGAAGGAGTATATTATATATGTCTTTATGCGCCTTCTCTATCTCATCAAAAAGTACTACAGCACTAGGCGACTTGCGCACGGCATTGGTAAGCAATCCGCCTTCGTCATATCCAATATAACCAGCTGGCGAACCGATTAGCTTTGCAACGGTATGCGCCTCTGCAAACTCACTCATATCGAAACGAATAAGTGGTACCTCTAGCTGATTGGCAAGTTCCTTTGCAACTTCTGTCTTTCCTACACCCGTAGGTCCGACAAAAAATAGCGATGCTAATGGCTTGGTCTCGTCTTCAAGTCCGGCTTGTCCCATCAATACTGAGTTGACAACTTCATTGAGAGCTGAATCTTGTCCATATATCTTGTTCTGCATCTCTACCAGAAGCTGTGAGTATTTCTCTGCCGTACTCTTGCCGACTCGAGAAGCTCCTTTCTCTTTATGCGTACGTATGGCTATTGCTCTTTGCAGACACTCACTCGTGACTCTGAGCTTTGCCGTGGCATCTTGCTCTTTGTCCTTTGCTCGCGCAGCTCGCATCATCGCTCCTGCTTCATCAAGAAGATCTATTACTTTTGCTGGGAAGAATTGCTCTCCTATATGTCTCTCTGCCAGATCAACTGCCTCTGAGATAATATTGGCCGAATATGTCACATTGTGATACTTGGCATAGCTTGCTATTACCTTGCCGACTATGAATTTGGTATCTTCTGCCGAAGGCTCTTTTATCTCTATCTTATGGAATAGCGAATCTACTACCCTGTTCGAGCCTTGAAGTTTGTTATAATCCTCATACGACGCCGTCACAACAAAATGAATGTGTGGCATCTCGGCATATGGCCTCATAACGGAAAATATATCCAAGACTTCTCCAGATTGACGGGAATTCGTGACAAATGGATGCACATCATCAATGAATAATATGATATGCTTATCTTTCTGGGCATTATCACTCACAAAAGGCGACATCGCTGCTGCCATTCGTGCCTCTACCTCGCCTTTCATCTGAACCCCAGCGGTCAATCCTCCTAGATTCAGTTCAAATATAGCTCCCCCTCGCAAAAATAGCGGACACTCTTTCGAAAACATCAGCTGCATAATGGCATAGCCCATCTGTGTCTTTCCAACACCAGGCTCTCCAACGAGCAGGATATTGCTCCTGTCTCGACGCATAAGTGTCGTCACTATGGTATCTAGCTCATAGTCGCGGCAATATGTCTTGTGTCCCTTATTCTTGCTCCCAAATGGATACAGAACGTCTACTCGCACTTGCTGAACTCCGGAGTGCTCCCAATCGCCTCCTTCTCCTGGCTCTTCTATGTTGATATTGAGCTTGTTCTTCAGCTCTTTCTTGAGCATATCTAGTGCAGCCGGACCCTTTAGTACTCTTACTTCTCCTCTGACTCCTGGCTTCTTGTCTGTAGATAGTATTCCGCTTACTAGTTCATCAATGGAATTCTTCGCTTCAACATTGTTCGATATGCTCTCCATCAGTATGTTAACCATAAATGATGGCAGGTCTTCTTTTATGACGCTGTGGAAAACACGGGTAGCAAAGCAGAGCTTGGGATTGAAATTCAACATAGCTACCATAAACATCGCTACATTGACACGGTCTGTATCTTTTTTCTCTTCCTTGAAACGCTTGGCTATAATCTCAAATACCATATTCGTATTCGAACTCTCTTCTAGTTCATAACTAATATGGTCTGGAACCGACTCCATATCGGTCAGGTGCTTCTTGAATGACGAAGAAAGCCTGCTCTGCTTTTGCTTGCCTAATGACTCAAATACAGATGTATATCGCTCTCCGTACTTCACTAATATATAGGCAATATGCTCCACCGTCAGGTACTCGTGACGGTAAGCCTCTGCCAAGTCTATTGCCTTCTGAATTATATCAACTAGATTCCTATCGTATATAGCTAATGATCTATCCTTAACTTTCATCTGCAAGCGCCCACTTATTGTTTGTTGTTATCTACCAAGAAGAATGACTAGCGGTTCGAATGATCTTCAACCGTAAGCTTCAACGGAAACGAACTTGCTCGAGCCAACGACTCTGCCTTCATAACCTTAGACACCGCAACGTCATAGGAATTATATGTACCGACTACCGCACTACCCTCATTATGAACCTTCATCATAAGGCTGACCGCATCTGTAGCATTCTTAAAGAAGACTCTAGTCAACAAATCTATCACAAATTCCATAGTAGTCTCGTCATCATTATGCATAATGACATCGTATGACGGAGATACAACTATCTCGTCACGTACCACAACGGACTTCTGCTTTTCTGGTTCCAGTTGTTCCATAACTTACTTATTAGTTGCAACTTCAAAAAAAAATACCAAGCACTGTTATCGTACTTGGTATCTTAGCGGAGAGAGAGAGATTCGAACTCCCGGTACTCTCGTACGCCGGTTTTCAAGACCGGTGCAATCGACCACTCTGCCATCTCTCCAAATGTCTATCATCCATCCGGACTAATAATCCCTTTCAGATTGACGATGCAAAATTAGAAGACTTTTTCTTTTCCACCAAATAATAAATTGACTTTTTCTCAAAAAAAATTCTCCCTCTCACTTCGCCCATTGATTATCAACACTTTATATATTACGTCTTCAATCTGTCTTTTCCTCTGCAAATAAAAAAATTGCGAGCAACCTTAATGCTCTCTATATGCTAACGCTATAATCGCAGGGACAACATAGTCTCTTATCGTCATTTCATTCGGGAAATGTGTACCTGGTATCAACTGTCTGTGCCTGTATCTTTTCTTGAAACGATGCGCCGACAGCCTCGTCAATATGTCTCTTTTCCCAAACAACCCTATCGTCACTTCTAGCTCCCTCTCGGTAATGCCATCAAATTCTGTACGCTCCATCGCCTTGTATTTCTTGCACTGCGGCGTCGTAAACCTGAATTTCTTCAGCCCGTCATCTCTCATATCTTTATAGGGCATATCAAAACGGCACAAATACCCATAACTCATACCTAGACTGGGATTGAGTAGTACCTTTGGCATCTCACGGTACTTCTGCGCCATAAACCCTCCAAGGGAATGACCGACTATAATGTCTATGCTATATTCCTTGATATATCGATCGATTACCTCAAAACTCTTATCGGGATCAATAAAAAGATCCGGAGAGTATAATGTATAACCCTCCGGAAGGTGTTTCCTGATATTTTTTGCGAGCAACGAACGGGTTCCCTCGGCCATGCCATGGAGAAAGAGGACATTTACCATATCTATACCCTACTGCTCGACTTTGAAATACAACTTGTAGAAATTGAGGTCTTTCTGCTCGTCAAACCCTTTTTCCATATAATACCTGCCTCCATGAACATATATATGGAAGTTCTTGTCTAGTTTCAGTATGCTCTTGAAGTTCTTCTTTTCTCCCTTCACAGCATCTCTAGATACCTGAAATGTCTCTGGCAGAGGGGCAGGCAACTCATGCTCTACCTCATATTTCTCTTTATAGTCGTTGAATGCCTCTATAAGACTTGGCTCTACCATCACGTTCTTCGTAAAGTCTTCATGCGAGAACTCTGGCGAATTCTCAAAGAATGACATAGTGCGGTTTACCATATCTATCTGTTCTACTCTAGGCACATGCTGCTCTTCATTATAGACATCTTTGACAAATCCTCTGCACATCTGCATATAGTTGTCTGTGAAGAAATAATTGTCCTCACGTGGCTGGAGCCCCAAAAAGTCTTCTACCCAGAAATGTGCCTCATTGCCTTTGTTAATATTGTCAACAGCACATATCCTGTACCCATCTGCCTGTTCTATATTGAATACGATACACCCTTTGTCTATCTTTTTTATACTGATACCTTCTTGAGCTTTTAACTGGATCTCACTGTCCATCCCTAAATTGACACGTATGAATGTCTCTTTATTCTCGCTCTTGAAGATTCCAACAGCTTCACAAACCTCTCCGTCTACTACTACATCGGAAAAATGTACCACATATATCTCTCCACCCCTGATATTAGGATGATTGGAACACTCAAACAGACGACTGGCAATGGCAACTGAAGCGTTGTAGAATTTAGACCCGTCCGCAAATACGCCTTCACAAATCTCCTTTACTAAAGGTATGTCTGTCTTATTGACTACATCCTCAGAGAATGTATAGTATGCTTCTGTCTTGAACGACTTGAAGAAAAATGTCTTCAAAACCTCTGCCATTACATCCCCGTCACTACTTATATCGACAGGACGCTTGGCAAGACGCAGCATTCCTCCGGATGCCTTCGCTCCCATCTGATGAACTACTAGACTGTCTATCTTAGCATTTGAACTCTCTATCATCTCCCCTATTGTTTTATTCTGCCTTTTCCTCTTTCTGCTGTACTGCCTCTTGCTGACGCTGCATCTGCATCTGATATATCTGCACCAATTCTGTAGGCAATGGTCGGTTCAACAGCAGAACTGCTACATTGATAGCCAATCTTTCGTAATACATATATCCACCTAATAGGTTAGGTGTACCTTCCGATGGGACAAAGAGCAATGCTGGTATGCTTCTGATACCGAATGCCTGCGCCAATTCTGGTTCTTTGTCTACATCTACCTTATATACGTCTATCTCGCCCTCATAATTATGCGCAACTGCTTCTACTACAGGCGACAATGCCTTACAAGGGCCACACCACGTAGCGTAGAAATCAACCAAAACAGGCTTTGTACCATTGAATTTGTATTCTTGAACTGAATAGTCAAATACTTTTGCCTTGAACTCTGCCGCAGTAAGATAATTCACATGATTGTGATTATGCTCTTGTGCATATACGCCTATAACGACAAAAAGCAGCAAAGCTGCTATTGAATAGATTTTCTTCATTGTTTGTCTATAATATCTTTAATTCTTTGTTGGGTTTGGGCCAAATATGATTCACACTCCGTCAAAAGGCCTGTCGCACGAGCTACATCTTTCAGTAAGTCGTCCATTGACATGGCTTCTTCGGGATTCTGCAATTTCTTTAATATCTCTTCCACCTCTGCGACAGCATTGTCGTATGAAAATGGTGCCTCTTCTTGCTTCTTTTTTGCCATCTGCTTTTCTATTAATCGCCCTTAGGCAATAATAACGTAACTATAGAACCTTGTCCCTTCTTGCTCAACATCAATATCTCTCCGCCATTCATCTCTGCTAGTGTATTGCTGATATATAGGCCAAGTCCCATACCGCACTCTTTCTTAGTACCAATAGCTGGTTCTACCATTCTTCTTTCGTTTATCTCATTGATTCGCGAAGCATCCATACCAACACCTGTATCCTCGACTTTTATTGCGATATTGGTCCTCTCGTTCGTTACACTAACATTGACACGACCTCCCTGGTGGGTAAATACCAAGGCATTCGAAATGATGTTTCTCATTATCGTATCAAAATGTACTTCATTCGCTAACACATTTACAGTATCGTCTAGTTCTATGGCTAAATGTATATTCTTTGACTCTGCCGTCATTCGGCATATCTCTACTACCCTCTCTACGTGGAAGGCTACATTCACTACCGTCTTAACTATTGGCTTATTCGAATGCATCTGCGACCATGCCAACACGTTTCCAAGCATCAGATACATCTGCTGAGCCGAATTATACATAGACCTCGCATAATTCATCAACTCTCTGTTCTGGGCATTCATAGCATATTGCATCTGCAACTCTGCAAAACATATCAACTGATTGAATGGCGTTGCAAAATTTTCTGATACCTTCGCTAACAAATTCTGACGCTCTATAGTCTTGGCTGTTAAAGCCTTGATTCTCTGTCGGCTTCTGTAATATAGCATCGACAGCCAGATTGTAACACCTACCAGCAATAGTGTGCCGACACCTACTAAATATGCTCTGTCTCTCGATTTCTTGTTCTTTAAAAGCTCATCCTCATATAGACGCTTCATGTCATTGTAGGCATTCTCATAACGAATAGCCTCTTCCGCATCTTTTGTCGTACTTACTTTGGACGACGTATTCTTGAGGTTCTTGATAATACCACTGTTAACATCGTGGTATGAACTGACATGATTATCCAACGCCAAAAACGCCCTCTTATAATCACCGTTCATCTTATATAGCTCTGCCTGAGCTTCATAAACATCTTGAAGCAGAACTTTGTCGTTCTTTGCTACACCCTCTTTTTCTGCAGAAAGCAATAGTCGCTCTGCTTCTACCGCATCTCCTCCCTTGATAAGCGTCCAGGCTTTATGAATCCCTAATGGCGACTTAAAATACATCAAATGGGCTGCTTCCATCAATTCGCTTGACTTATTGTAGCTCTTGATAGCATTTACATAATCGCCCATCGCGAAATATACCCTGCCTATACCGTCAAAAAGGTACATCAATGTCGCTGTGTCTTGAAGCACCTTCTGATTACCGAATAAGGAGTCATACAACTTCAATGTCTCTCTATTCTGCCTCTTTCTTTGGTATAGCTGTGCTAATTTCTCTGTAGCCATCCATACTTCTTTGGAGGTCTTTGCCTGTGAAATCGCATCTTTATATAGTTCTATTGCCTTCTGATCATTACCAGCTTGCTCAAACACATCGCCCCAAGACAACACTTTGGATGTCTCGGACTCCGACTGCTGAGCTTCCACCCTATGGATGGAAAGACACTGCACTATAATTAATGCAAAGTATATATGTATTAATCGTCTGACAATATTCATAGCATTTTCTAGTATTGCTCTTTCTTATAGGTCTTTATGTGACGTTCTGCCTTCTGCGCATACAAATCATGAAGATTTATAATAATGCCGGTCTCTTCCACATCTCCAAACTCGTCGTTGATGGCTGTGCCAAACACCTTCATGGAGGGAGATAATGTCATATACGCATTGACCAATGGCGGTATGTTTTCTCCAAACTCTCTGACCTTGCGAACTAATATCTTATAGTCTTCCTGAAAACTTCCTCCATTGAAAACCTCTTCACATTCCTCGTCTGATATGCCTATGTGTATAGGCTTGTATGGATAAACCAGATTATCTCTGTCTCGGAAATATTTCCTCCAGAAACCCAATATGTAGTTTCTCGCTTTTTGATTGAAGTGAGTATACATCGTGACTTTCCCGAAGAAATACTGCATATCAGGATTGTCTACTACCAACGATCCTAACCCGTCCCAAAGGTTATCAAGCGCAAAAAGGCTCTTGGCACCCATCTTACTGCTCTGATACAGAGGCTGGACGAACGATCGCCCTAGCTCTATCATCTTTGGAAAGTATTCCTTTATAAACTTATCCGAGAAATGAAACATATGGCTGGTAGCCAGATATTTTGTTCCTTCTTGATTCTGTGGCAAATGCTTACACATAATGTAACGATAACCTCCAAGAATCTCTTTGTCTTGCGGGTCCCAAACAATTAGCTGTCTGAATGGAATATCAGCTACATCCCATTGGTCTATATCAACTTCTTCTCCTGTTCCGCCACCTGCAACTCTAAATGCCAACTCACGCAAACGCCCAACTTCCCTCATGAGAGCTGGACACTCGTGTGCACTAAAGTCAAATATGATGTTGCCCCCCTTGTTGGTAGTACGGACAAAGCGCTCTTTGGTAAGCTCTTTCTCCAGTTCTTCTCTCGGAACGGGCTGTATTATAGGTTTCATTTACGCGTCTTTTTTGCAAATATAAACACTTCTATGCTAAAGTGTACACTTTTTGACGCAATTCTTGTGCCACATCGTATGGTTTTCTCCCCTCAAATTCTTTATATGATATGGGCTTCCCAAAATGTATGTCTATCGTGTGTCCTTTCTGCTTGTACATCTCATCTACTAGATACAGCATCTCTATATTGACTTTTAATCCCAGCTTTGTCCTGAACCGACTGAGATTGTAGAAGAAATTACTGTTGCGCCCCGATATGTAGAGTGGTATCACATCTCTCTGGGTCTGCACGGCTTTGGTCACCACGCTTTTCTTCCATTCTAAATCTTGTATCTTCCCGTCTATCTTTCGCGAACATAGCCCAGCAGGGAACATCAGTATCTGAGAATCACTGGCAAATGCCTCTTCCATCAGCATGGCAGCATTCCTGCCTGTGACTCCGGTCTTGTTGACTGGCAGAAATATCCCATCGAAATTCTTGATATATAGCAATAGATCATTAACGGGAAATTTCAAGTCTGTATACTTGGCCGATACAGCATGCATAAATGCCATGCCGTCTAATCCTCCCATCGGGTGATTTGACACAAATATATAGCGACCGCTGTCTGGAACGTTTTCCAAACCGCTGACGGTCACATTACAACCGAATTTGTCAAGTATCGTCTTGGAGAAGTGTATGCCTATATCATTCTTTGTACTGGCAATGAACTCATTGACATCGTCTTGATGTACAATGTGCTTCAGATACTTGATGACGAACTTTGGTATATACTTGTATGCCTTGGCTGCTTTGGCTTTTAGGGCAACATCTACGTCTATCTTGTACCAGTCGTCTGTCTCTACCGGCTTAATATCTTGTGTCTGATCTCCTTGCATGACTATCTTATTTCTTTTCTGCCCAAGGCATCCACTTCTGAACGTCTACAGGCTCTTTGTCTTTGGTTTTCTGACGGAACATATTGGCTATCTCTATACCGCGGGTATCGACATCTTTGCCAAGTAGGAACTTATCAACAAACATCTTCAGCTCTGGCCATTGTGACTCAGGAAGTTGACAATGTCCATGCCCTCCTTCTACGGAGATTGCCATACGGTCTGCTACCCCTAGTGTCTTCCAGACTTCTTTTGCCGCCATGGATGATACATAACCGCTCTCATCTGCCAGCCACTCAAAATCTGTATTGCCAAATACTATCAAGGCTCGTGGTGCAACAAGTGCTGTCAGCTCATGATGGTCTACAGGTAACTTATCTACATCGTTTTCAAAACGTTTCATACTCTCAAGGAACCACGAATAATTCGTCCTTCCTAGTGTCTCTACATTGCCTAATGTCTCACTGACACGCCATGCAGCTGCTCCTCCACCGCCTGGCTCTTGCGCTATCGTAAGCGCTATGCGCTCATCCATAGCTCCTGAGAATAATGCCATCTTGCCTGCAAATGAACATCCTGTGATGGCAATGCGCGACATATCTATCTTCGTTACTTCTGTGCCTAGCTTTTCTAGTCCATCAATGATACGGCTGACTCCCCATGGCCACGCTGAATATGACCCTATCTCTATATTGTCAGGATAAATCTTGTTTATCGGCTCTTCTCCTCGCTTCTGCGTATGTGAAGTCACTTGCGTAAAATTATACCCTAATGTGGCTATAGGCCTCTCATCAAATATCTGCTTTGGCAAACTCCCTGTGCCTCCCCAGAAACCTATACCTATAAGTAATGGGAAAGGGCCGTCGCCTTCTGGTCGACAAAGGGTGCTCCTGAGGGTAAGTGTCTCATTACCAACTGTAACATCAACAACAAGTGTATCTGCATCAAAATATGCATTGACTTGCTCTTGGCTGACCGTAGGCTTGACTCCTATCTCATAATGCTGAAGCTGACCTAGGATTTCTCCTCGTCTTCTCTCCCATTCTTTGAGTGTCTGCGCCCTACCTGAACCATCCGCAAATAGCAGTGGGTCTGGCAACCCTGGAATCGAAGGAAGTTTCTCTAAATCATCCACATACGGAACACAGGCTTCAGGAGCTGTGTTTTCTTTGTCAAATACCAATGGCATTACGTCTTGTGCCTGGGAATATGCACACATCGTTGCCATCACCATTAAAAGTGAGTTTCGTAGTTTCATGCTGTGTGAAGTTTATTTTGGTTATAAGCTGCTCTAGTATCCTAATTCTCGTCTTTCTCAATCTTCCTCAATGCACGGAGCATATGACGGAGCGAGCCTATCATCTCTTGAGACTCTTGCAATAGATTGAGATATACGTATATTACTGAATAGTTCTGCATATTTTCATGGATATGATTTACAAGGGCTTTCCTGACTGCCGAAAGCTGACTCTTCATATCGTCGCAGCGCTTACGGATATCACTCGTATCATCATAGTTCGATGTCTTTATCATCTCAAGCGACTCTGACAGCAGATCTCTTATCTGTAGTCTGATTGGCTCATACTGATCTTTCAGGTCTTGTGGCAGTGCCGCAAAGTTATTGTCGACATGCTCTAGACATGGCTCACACGAACGCATCATACAGTATATCATCTGCTGACTGCTGTTGTATGACAGGTGCAACCATGTGTTGTTCTCTATGGCTACACGTGGCTCTACTTTTCTCAACGCCATAGTCTGCTTCCTGCGCGTAGCCTTGAGCTGTATCTTGTATTTTGGCAAGGCTACATTTGCCCTCCTCAGATCTTTCAGGTCTTCTGTAACAAAGCCTTTCGTTACTTGATCGTATTTCTCTATGATAAATTCCATAAATTCTTTCTGGGATGCAGCTATATATTGCTGCAAAAGGTCCCATGTGTAGGCCTTGTCTTTCGAACGAACTATCTCTTGGAACAAATCCTGACCTTTAGCATTCTTTATCTTTTGCTGCTTATTGTACTTAATATTGCTTCTAATCATAAGTGATATAGCTAATACTGCTATACCAAAAGCAACATAAATACCGCCAAATCGCATTACTGATACTATTATGCTACATAGCATAAACGCAGCTGCCGCTGTCAAGAGCCAGCCTCCTATGACTGACAATACTCCTGTAATACGGAATACTGCACTCTCTCTACCCCAGGCTCTGTCGGCCAAAGATGTTCCCATGGCTACCATAAAGGTAACGTATGTGGTCGATAGTGGCAACTTCAAACTTGTGCCTAACGCTACCAAAAGACCGGCTAATACCAGATTTACCGCCGCTCTCAATTGGTCAAAGGCAGCACCTTCTGGCATGTCTGATTCTCCTATGTCAAAACGACTGTTTATCCAATGTCTTACCTTGTCTGGCGTATTGTCTACAAACCAGTTGGCAACATTTGTCGACATTCTCACAATACGTCTGGCTGCCCTCGAACTGCCAAACATTTCGTCGCCCTCGTCTTGACGTGCCAGATCAACTGATGTTTTGACTACATTGTGTGCTTTCTTGCTGGTTGCTAGTGCAACAACCATAATGAGTCCTGCTCCTACAAGGAAATATATTGGTGTCTGCGCTGGTTCGTGAAGACGCGACATTACCATCGTGGTTGGATCTGGACAACCTGCATCTAGATAGTAGCCGAATGATGAGTATCCTGCTAGTGGAACTCCAATAAAATTCACTAGGTCATTGCCGGCAAATGCCATGGCTAATGATAGCGTGCCCATCAACACTATGACTTTCAATACGTTAACATGGCACCAGTACAGAATTTGGGATATTATCGTGAATACTAGGAAAGCCACCCCGACTATCATCAATGTATTGTCGTCGACCCACATCTTCATCTCTGGCGTCATGAATGCCATATCTCGCACTCCTTTGATGAGCATGAAGTATATGATCGCCGTGGCGGAGAAGCCTCCAAAAATACCTATCTTGTACTTGAAGTTCTTCTTTAGACTGAAGGTGAATAGGATACGACAGATGTATTGTACCAACGAGCCAAAGAAAAACGCAATGGCAACTGAAACAAAGATACCTAACACCACCGAAAGCGCTTTGTCTGTGTTGATATACTCTGCTGCAGGAATACCGTTGTCAAGTGTGTACGACTTGATAAGTGCAGTCATAAATGATGCTCCTAAAAGCTCAAACACCATGGATACCGTCGTAGATGTTGGCATACCCATGGTGTTAAAGATATCAAGCAGTATTATGTCGGTCACTATGACCGCCATAAAAATGAACATCAAATCGGAGAAGTAATAGTATTCTGGATTGAAAATACCATGACGGGCAATCTCCATCATGCCATTACTCATCGACGCTCCGCAGAATACACCGACTGCCGCCACCGTCATGATGACTTTGAATGAACCGGATTTTGAACCGATAGCCGAATTTAAAAAGTTTACTGCATCGTTACTGACACCAACCGTAAGGTCAAATACCGCAAGCGTAAGCAACAGGATGACGATAACTAGGTAAAGGGTTTCCATTAATAGATCTCTTGTTAAGGTCTAATTTTATATTGATAAGTTTGTTCTCTACTTTTCTATATTCAGATAATGGTTGAAGAAATCTGGCAACTGATCTACTCCAATTCTCTTGGCAATAATCGTCTTGTCTTTATCTAACACAAATATCTGAGGAGTACTCTTGATGTTGTAATATTTTCTGAAACCGGAACGTCCGTATGGATCATATACGTTCATCCACTCTTCTAACTCATGCTCTTCAATGAATTTTTCCCACTCTTCTCGCTCTACCTGACAATATACTGCAAATACTTTTATGCCATATTTCTTGTAAGGATCCCAAACGGTCTTCTTTAATTCTGGTATCTCTTTCTTGCAGTGTCCGCAAGATGGCTCCCAGAATACTAATATGGTGTATGGAGCATCAACTTCTGACAACTGGAACCACTCTCCGGTTACACTTGGCATCTTTAAATCTTTGGCTTTCAATCCGACTAGCGTATATCTTATGCCGTCAATCTGCTCTCGTAAATCGTCTATGAACTTCTTGGTCGTCCATTTTGCCTGCCCGGAAAGGTAGTATTTGTCTGCTATGCGGACTAACGCTCCGTCCATTCCCATTATCTTGCTGTCATTGACTTTATTATATAGGTGCGATACCCAATAACGGAATGCTATGGAGTCTGGACGCGCTTTTTCTATAATGCGGATGCACTCTTCTGCTACCGAATCTGCAACTTGTGGTACCGACTTGTCTAGATACTCATCTACTTTCTGTACCATAATAGGCGTAAAGAGTAATCTCTTGTCGGCAAAATTCAAATGCATATCCCAATGCTTCCTATACCAGTAATAGCTGTAAACTTGCGTAAGGGAGTCTCTATTCGCCGTACCGGCTGGAAGATCTATCTTCGGAAATTCAACTTCTTTCAATGCCGTGAGAAATACCGACAGAAAATTGTCTTTGTTGGCTTCTATTATCTCATTGTTATTGGCTTTGACTTCTTTGTCCATTGCCGAATAGGCACGTCGGATGGCCGACTGCTTGGCTGTGTCGCCTTCTTGCCTTGCTGCCTTGAAGTCATTCGAAAGATCTTTATACTTTCCTTGCATCTCCGCAAGGTACTTCTGATATGTAAGGAATGTCTTTAATGGCTCATTGCCCTCACATACCGCACGCTGCGACATATTCTTTAGCGTATCACACTCTATGCTGAAACGCTGATTGCCTGTCACAATAATATCCATCATATTATGATCAGGTATGTAGAGCATATAGATACCCTCATCTAGAAGTGTATCTCTAGAATAAGTTGCCTGACAACGATCGTCGGTCCAAACCGTATCGCGCACAAGCATCTGCTTGTTATAGTAGTATCCTAAAACAACTGGAGCATTAGGATAATCCTTTACTTTTATCTTTATTTCAACGTCTTTATGACCTTGAATCTTAGCAGCATTACTTGTAGTCCCAAATACAAGTATAGCCACAAGGCATATTAACCAGTATCGCATAGAGATCAATTTTGCTGATGCGAAGATAGTCAAAATTCAGCCAATTCCTAGAACTATAAATAAAAAACTGCGCGCAATATTGTTCTTCTCTCTACTCTCAAACAACCCTTCCTTGTCTCTGTCTATATTTGTTCAAAATAAAAAATTGCGATGAACAAGGGACTTCTCCGATACTAGACAGAGTCTAGACCGAGACTAGAACGTATGCACAAAAAACGTAACTGTATGGCTAATGCTACGCCTGAATTGGTTTTTATATGGAATCAATGTCCCCTTTTATGGAGTTTTTTGGGTATTTATTTGGATATATCGCAAAACACGCCTAACTTTGAAACTGGATTTGAAGGGCACTGCCCTGCCAAGTCTCCTTAAATTGGTTTTGAGTGGTTAATTAATATATAGAGTTTTGAGTGGTACGAGACGCAAGTCCGAGAGGATAGCGTCTCTTTTTTTTGTGCAATACTCTGTCATTTTTACTCTCTCAATAAATTATTATCCCCCGAATTGGTATTTTGTATATAAAAGCTATATTTGCCCCACGAATATTAAAACGACTAACATGAAAGTAAGATTCACACTAGCACTATTGTTATTGGGTAGCGCTTTCGCGAACGCTACCGTGAAATTGCCAGCCGTAATCGGCGACAATATGGTCATCCAACAGAATGCGGATGTACGTCTCTGGGGTTCTGCTAAGGCAAACAGCGAGGTAAAAATCACAACTTCTTGGGGAGCTTCTGCTTCTGTAAAGGCAGATAAGGATGGAAAGTTCCTCACTACTGTCAAGTCTCAGGCTGGCTCCTACAACCCTCAGTCTATTACAATCTCTGATAAGGATGGCGCTGTAACTTTGAATAATGTCTTGGTCGGCGAAGTTTGGTTCGCAGGTGGCCAAAGTAATATGGAAATGCCTCTGAGAGGTTTCGGCGGGTGTATCGTCAAGGATGGCACCGACGAGGCTATCATGGCTGGAAGATTCAAGGGTATACGTTTCTTTACCGTCCCTAAACTCCATAGTTTTGAGGATGTGACCGATTGTAACTCTTCTTGGAAAACTACTGAGCGTTTCGACGAAGTATTGAACTTCAGCGCCACAGCTTGGTTCTTCGCACGTAATTTGGAGCAGGCTCTCAACATTCCTGTTGGTATAGTAGTATGCGCTTATGGTGGCTCTCGCGTGGAGTCTTGGATGCCTGAGAATATCCTAAAAGGCTATTCTGATATCAACTGCTCTAAGGAGGGTATCGAGAATTACCTGCCTGATTGGGAACGCCCTCTCGTAGCTTATAATGGTATGTTCCATGTCGCTCACCAGTTTACTTATAAGGGTATCATCTATTATCAGGGTTGCTCTAACGTAGGTCATCATGATACTTATGCCGACCGTCTCGCAACTATGGTCAAGAACTGGCGCGCCGAGATGAAACTCGGCGATATTCCTTTCTATTATTGCGAGATCGCTCCTTATGCTTATGACAATGACAATCCTGATGCTATCAACGGCGCCCTCCTACGCGAGGCTCAGTTCAAGGCGTTGAAGCTTATCCCTAATAGTGGTATGATTTCTACCAACAACGCTGCTCTTCCTTTCGAGGTTCTGAATATCCACCCTCAGTTGAAGCAGCCTGTTGGCGCTCGCCTTAGCTACTTGGCTCTCAACAAGACTTATGGCTATAAGTACCTCTGTTGCGAGGGTCCTGAGTTCAACGGCAAGTGGGAGGTTAAAAACAATGAGGCTTGGATCACTTTGGATAAAATAACTGACGGCATCTGCCGTAACTATGATATCCAGGGCTTCGAGGTCGCTGGCGACGATAAGGTCTTCTACCCTGCCGATAAGGTATGGATCCATTGGCAGACTAACGAGGTCGTTGTCTCTTCTGAGAAGGTCGCTAAACCAGCAGCTGTTCGCTATTGCTTCAAAAATTTCCAAATCGGCAACCTTATTGGGGGTAACCACCTACCTTGTATCCCTTTCAGAACGGACAACTGGGACTAATTTTGAATATTTAACACACTTAAGGCATATTTTTATGCCTTAAGGTGTATCAAACTATAAAACTTTTCTAATTTTGACCCCCGAAAAGTTCAAAGACAATAAACAACCTTAGATACGCATTATGGCTAATCCTAAACCAAAAGTTATCAAGAATTTTGAGAAACTTGACGAGGCAATGAAAGAGGAAATCCTCGCACTCCATCCTAACCTTCGTGACGATATCCGTACATTCGATATCGGTGGTGGTCGACTTATGTCCGCACTCCCTTACGAGACCGAGGAGTTCAGCTACCTCATTAAGTTCCCAGCTAAGGAGGAGATGGATATCGACGACGAACCTCTCGGTGGAGATGACGAAATGAACCTTGAAGGTGGCGTTGACTCTGATGATGAGGAGGAGGACGATGATGTTGAAACTTCTGCCGGCTCTCTTCAGGATATGGCAGACGCCGAAGACGAAGATTAATCACCCCCCTAAAATAGTTTGTCCATGAGATTGGTTTTTATGGGCACTCCTGAATTTGCAGTGGCATCACTAGACGCTCTCATAAAAGCGGGTCATGATGTCGCTGCTGTTGTTACTATGCCAGACAAACCTGCTGGTAGAGGTCAGAAAATTCAGAAGTCTGCCGTCAAATTATATGCAGAGGAACACGGACTTAAGGTCTTGCAGCCCGAACGTCTCAAAGATGAGGCTTTTATCGAGGAACTACGTGCTCTTAATGCCGAAATACAGGTAGTCGTAGCTTTCCGTATGCTCCCTGAAATCGTATGGAATATGCCTCCTAAAGGCACATACAATGTTCATGGCAGCCTCCTCCCTAGATACCGTGGCGCAGCTCCTATCAACTGGGCTATCATGAATGGCGACGACATAACTGGAGTAACCACTTTCAAGCTTACCCACGAAATCGATACCGGAGATATCGCTCTTCAGCGTATAATTGATATTACTTCCAAAGATAATGCTGGTACTATCCACGATAAACTTATGGAAGAGGGCGCAATGGCTATAGTAGAAACTCTTGATTTGGTGGCTAAGGACCAACTCGATCTTAAGCCTCAAACCATAAATGGCCTGTACGATTACCACCTTCTTGCTCCTAAGATTTTCAAGGAGGATATGAAAATCGACTGGACTAAGAGTCCTTATAAGATCAATAATAAGGTGCGCGGCTTAAGCCCCTACCCTGCCGCTTGGTCTGATATCGAACTCCCTGGCAAGAAAGAGGGTGAGACATTCAAAATCTTCAAGGGCTCTGAACTTTTCCTTATGGACTACCACCTCTACCCAGGTGAGGTCTATATAAGCAAGAAGTCTGGCATCCTCGCTATCGGTACTGGAGATTCTGAGGTAGCATACCTGATAGAGGAACTTCAGCCTGCCGGCAAAAAACGTATGGATGCGAAGACTTACCTCAATGGTCTCCACCTTGACACTGACGAATACATCTCTTCTGGTCGCAACTTGGACGAGGAGGAGGAATAGTTTTCCTGCCAAGGTTTTGCATCGGTAAGATTTTTTAAGCCTGATAATAAAAAAGGACTCGCAGAATATTTCTTCTACGAGTCCTTTCTCACATTTAATCACAAATGCATCAATCAATCAACTAACTAAATATCGCAATCTAACTAACTAAATCTATTCTAGTAATACTGGCCAACCTGTCGACCAGTCTATTTTCTTTATATACAGCTTCGGTGCACCACCTTCCATCTCGTATGCATGCGAAACATATACCGAGCCGCATGGCATATCATTGTATACTGAACAGTGCCCCACTGCCGAATATTTCTTCTTATCTCCTTCTATGACTAGCGTACCTCCGTCAAACTGCATCTCTTTACCATCTTTGTCAACGTACGGACCGCATGCTTTATCACTTCTGCCGACTACTACCTTATATGTACTCTCTGCTCCTCGGCAGCAGTAGTCTATCGACACAAAGAGATAGTAATAGTCTCCGTATTTTGTCACAAATGGAGCCTCTACTGCACCGTCTCCTGGATCTTCTGACGCTAATTCAAACGAACGAGGACGTGAACAGGCTGTCTTCCACACCTCTGGCTTTGCTATACCCGATAGGTCTGCATTCAGCTTGACCATCTTCAATCCTCCCCAGAATGAACCGAATACCATCCATGGCGTGCCTTCTTCATCTAGGAAGATATTAGGATCTATCGCATTCCAGTTGTCTCGGTTGGGTACCGACTGCACTATCAGTCCTTTGTCTTTCCAACCATATTCTGGATTGTTTGGGTTCAATGTAGGTGATGTCAAGTGTCCTATAACCGAAGTATTCTTGGCAAATGCTGATGAGGAATAGAACAAATGCCACTCTCCACCATAATATATTACGTCTGGAGCCCATACGTGCATACTCGCAAATGGCTGTAATTCTGTAAGCCAATCTGGCAACTTTTCCACACAAGGCTTCTCAACATGCCAATTCTTTAGGTCTTTTGACGAGAAACAACCCACACCATATCCTGTTGTATAAATATAGTAGACACCGTCTTCATACGCCATCACTGGGTCATGAACCACCATATCTTCTACTTTAAGATCTGTTGGACGCTCTCTATGCTTCCTCTCTGTCTGCGCTGATGCTATTAACGACACTAGACATACACAAGCAAATATTGCGGATATCATTACTTTCATAACCCTGTGTGAATTCGTTTGATACAAAGTTGAATAAATAACGCTATACAGAGGTGGACAGAAAAACAAAATGAGAGGATAAACACTGTTTTTTTGTCTATCCTCTCTCTATTATGTATGAATAATGTCCCGTTATGGTATCAATAAATGTTTCATCGACTTTTCGCCGTTGGGCAGCACATCTAAATCTACTCTCGTATCTATACCTTCTATTCTGCCGTGCGACGTAAATTGCCATATAGCCGATTTGACCGCCATATTCGGGTTGTAGTATTGCGCTATCCAAAAATCATAGTCCTGAAACTCTTTGGTAGCGAATGTCTTGCTGTATAGCGTGGTCGACGTATATATTATCGGCTTGCAACCGTAATGCTTTTCTACAACTTCTATCCATTGCTTGACAGCATTCGTAAGTTCTTCTCCTTTTAAGCGTATGTCGGCTTCTACGTCCAGTATGGGCCTGATATCTCCCTTGCGTAGATTGCAGGTCTCTATATAATGTTTTGCCTGCAAATCGAACTTACCTCCAGGAGAAAGAACATGATACGCTCCTAATATCAGCCCTAAATCTCTGATTTCCTGATAATTCTTCGCGTAATCTTTATCATCATACTTACTGTTGCTTCCTTCTGTAGTTTTTGCTATGACAAACGAGATGTCTTTATGCTCTCTTCCTGAAATATCTACTCTGCGTACTAATGGGTTATACTTTATTTTTCCAACTTTATCCCAATGTATCTCACCCTGAAAATGGGAAACGTCTATACCATATATATATCCACTTGGTATATAAGCTCCTGAAAATACCTCACAGACGTGGTTGACTATCCTCTTCCCTCGATTGGTAAACAATAGCAATACAGCCGCAAGCACCAAGCTTACAGCTATACCTATAATCCATATCCAAAATTTCTTTCGGCTTTTGGCTCTATTTGACCGCCTAACCAAGCTTTGTCAGATTCTTCAAGTTCTTCAATAATGCGAAGGCTCTGTCTACATCATTCTCCGCTACCACAATGGAGAACTCATTTGTTGTCGAGATTACTTCCTTAACATTAATACCCTCCCAAGCAATGAATTTCATTATCTGGTAGTAAAAACCTACTGCCTGAACATTGCTGGCTGGTAATTTAAGGGTAATGGCCGACAAATCGTCTGTCCTGTATGTACAGTCCTCGCCTTTGAACTGCTCTTCTACTATATGTACAAAATCTGACCCAACTACAAGTGTCGACTCAAACACTCCTCTTACCATAGTGTAGAATGTACTGTTGCCATTCTTTAATTCTTCCAGAAGTCGTGTGTTGCAGTCTGTCAAAGTCGGACTGTTCCTGAATGTAAAGTCTGTCAGATTCGAACGTACAATAATATCGCCAAGCATACTGAGCATGTCTTTGTTGAACTGACCTTCTGCCTCCAACAAATGAGGGACTAGACGATTGAGCGCCATTATTATGGCACCACTCTTTGTCTCTTTGCCCGTCATCTGCTCAACCGTAGGAGCAATGTGGCGAGCCAATGAGGAAATATTTATCAATCCCTCGGTAAGCGACTCTACTATAAAAGGTTTAACTCTGACGACCTTTTCTACTGCTTGACTGATTGTTAGCATATTATTGTTGTATTATTATTCTTAGCTCTAGAATTGTGTTTAAATCTAAACACACGCAAAAATAGGTAATACTATCCTATTTTCAAATACCAAAGTGTGAAATTTTACATACGGTGTTTTTATTTCTAACACAAAACAATTTGATAAAACAGTTGTTTAATTATTGTTCTATTACTAACTTTGCACTATTGTCTGATGAACAACTATCAGAATACAACTAATTTGTACATTATACTCATACAATATCATAGGTAACCTAATGAAACAGTTTACTCTTCAAGGTTCAATTGTGGCTCTTGTCACACCTTTCAACGCTGATGGCTCAATCGATTTCAAGTCGCTCGACCGTCTAATCGATTTCCATATAGAGAATGGCACAAACGCTGTAGTGGTATGTGGCACTTCTGGTGAGTCCCCTACTCTTAGCGAGGCTGAGGATGCAGAAATGTTCGAACATGTAGTTAACCGCGTCAATAAACGTATGGTCGTTATCGGTGGCTCAGGTTCTAACTCTACTCAGAGTTGCATCAAATATACTCAGAATGCTAAAAATGCAGGTGTAGATGCCGTATTGACTGTTGGTCCATACTACAATAAGCCAACTTCAGCTGGTATGTACAACCATTTCGCAACTGTTGCTCAGGCTGTCGATATTCCAATTATCCTCTATAACGTCCCAGGCCGTACTGGTTCTGCAATCAAATCTGATGTGGCTATCAAGTTGGCTAACGACTTCGATAATATAGTAGGTATCAAGGAGGCAAGTGGCAACATCAGCGCAGTGGCAGAGCTCATCGCTAAGCGTCCTGACGGTTTCCGAGTATATAGTGGCGACGACAACCTCTCTATGCTTTGCAACCTTCTCGGTGGTGATGGCTGTATTTCTGTAGCAGCTAATGTCTTCCCAAAGGATTTCTCTCGCATGATGCAGCTCTCTATCATGGGCAACGTCGCCGAGGCTCGCGAGATCTTCTACCGCTACCGCCATATTATGGATCTTCTCTTCGTTGAGTCTAACCCAATTCCTGTCAAGGCAGCCCTCGCTGCTATGGGTATGATCAATGAGATATACCGCCTCCCTCTCTGCCCTATGGAAGAGGCAAACAAGAAACTCCTCCTCGACGAGATGAAGGCTCTCAAGCTGATTTAAGCAAAATCAAATAATAACAAAAGCGCATCCAGACATAAATTTGGATGCGCTTTTTTATATCACATGCCATTTTATTTTTCTCAAAAGCTATAGCAGCTCAACTTCTTCTACTGTCAAACCCACCGCTAGGGGTATCTGCAGACAGACCATTATACACCATCCCCGCACCGTGTCTCACTGAAAGTTTTACATTATGCCTACACTAAGAGTCTTCAAACAGGAGTGGTGTGAATTATATTATGACATTCTAGTCAAAACAACCACTCCAAAGATTTATTTCTGGGTTATTCTCTTTATAAAAAACTACTATAGAATCTCCTTTATTAGGGTATGGGGCCATTTCACTGTATCTTGACTCTCCTAGATATTCTTTATTGTTGATAGAGAAAATGTACTCTATAGTATTATGCTTCCCTATTCTACGATAAACATAAGCTCTTATTGTCTTATGTTCTTCCAATAATTCTTGCCTATATTCTTTTTGTTTACGTCTTGCAGGGTAGTAAAATATATAAACAGCAATTATGGCAATAACAATTGTCAAGCCTATGCGTATAGCATCACTTACGTGTCTATTCATGCTGAACTAATGGTTTATTTGATGATTTTCAGTTTGATTTATGACTCCTTAGCGCAAATATATTAAAAATAATCAACAAAGGCACACACCCTATCCTAAGGCGTTTAAACCAATATTTCCTGTATTATTCATTGAATAACAAGGAAAGAGATACTGGGCAAATGTAAAGATGCATAAGCATTACAAAGGAGAAGTCCTAATATATAATAGAGAAGAACAGGGCAGACGATTTAATCAAGGGATAGCTCAAATAAAAAAAGATGTCGAAAGCCTAACCACGGGTCACGCCCATTGTGGCGGTCTGACATCGACATCTTTGACAACGAAAATACATAAAAAATTTAATCGTCAACACTTTGATAGATATTTTCTTGTAAATTGGTTTTACACGACCCCTATTCCAAGTCGTTTAAACCATCTAAGTTGATAACCAGAGTTTTGGGCTAATATCTGTTGTGTTATAGATTTTATTTGTATATTAGCGGTGCGATAGGTGCAACCGGTTTTCGTGGGCGTGTCGCTCCAGGCCATCATAATTGGTGGCTTTTTTCATATAAATCGGCATTATAAGACAAATAAAATCCCGGCTCGCAATGCGAACCGGGATTCATTTATTTAGAAGTAAACTGATTAGTTCTTCTTCTCGTTAGCCTCGAGAGCGCTCTTCAAAGCTGCCAACTCTGTGATATCACCGAGTGTTGTAGCCTCGTGTGCTGTCTCGAACTTCTTAGCTGCAGAAGCACCCTTCTTAGCAGCTGCCTTTGGCTTACGCTCTGTCTCGTTAGCCTTCTCAGCCTCGAATGTACGTGAGTGAGAGAGAATGATTCTCTTAGCACCCTTGTTGAACTCGATAACCTTGAATGGAAGCTTCTCGTCAACCTTAGCCTGTGAGCCGTCCTCCTTTGTCAAGTGACGTGGAGTAGCGAAGCCCTCGATGCCATAAGGAAGAGCAATGATAGCACCCTTGTCAACGATAGCTGTGATTGTGCCCTCATGTACTGAGTCAACTGTGAAGATTGTCTCGAACACATCCCATGGGTTCTCCTCGAGCTGCTTGTGACCAAGGCTCAAACGACGCTGCTCCTTATCGATCTCGAGAACAACAACATCGATCTTCTCGCCGATTGATGTGAACTCGTTTGGATGCTTAATCTTCTTTGTCCAAGAGAGATCAGAAATGTGGATAAGACCATCTACGCCCTCCTCAATCTCAGCAAATACGCCGAAGTTTGTGAAGTTGCGTACTGTAGCTGTGTGCTTTGAACCAACTGGGTAACGTACCTCGATGTCAGCCCAAGGATCCTGATGGAGCTGCTTGATACCAAGTGACATCTTACGCTCCTCACGGTCGAGTGTGAGAACCTGTGCCTCAACTTCCTCACCTACCTTGAGGAAATCCTGTGCAGAACGGAGGTGCTGTGACCAAGACATCTCAGATACATGGATAAGACCCTCTACGCCTGGAGCGATCTCTACGAATGCTCCGTAGTCAGCCATAACAACTACCTTACCCTTAACCTTGTCACCAACCTTTACTTCCTGGCTGAGTGCATCCCATGGATGAGGAGTCAACTGCTTCAAGCCGAGAGCGATACGCTTCTTGTCGTCATCAAAGTCAAGAATAACAACGTTGATCTTCTGATCGAGTTGTACGATCTCCTCTGGATGAGCTACGCGGCCCCATGAAAGGTCTGTAATGTGGATAAGACCGTCAACACCACCGAGGTCGATGAATACACCGTATGATGTGATGTTCTTAACTGTACCCTCAAGTACCTGACCCTTCTCGAGCTTAGAGATAATCTCCTTCTTCTGCTGCTCGAGCTCTGCCTCGATAAGTGCCTTGTGTGATACAACAACGTTACGGAACTCGCTGTTGATCTTAACGATCTTGAACTCCATTGTCTTACCAACGAAGATATCGTAATCGCGGATAGGCTTAACGTCAATCTGTGAACCTGGCAAGAATGCCTCGATACCGAATACGTCAACGATCATACCACCCTTTGTACGGCACTTGATATAACCCTTGATTACCTCGTCCTTCTCGAGAGCCTCGTTAACCTTGTCCCAAGAACGCATTGCACGTGCCTTCTTGTGAGAAAGAACGAGCTGACCCTTCTTGTCCTCACGGTTTTCAATGTAAACTTCTACTTTGTCACCGATCTTAAGATCTGGATTGTAGCGGAACTCGCTACGTGAAACGATACCGTCGCTCTTAGAACCTACGTTAACAACGACCTCACGCTTGTTGATAGAGATTACCTCTCCCTCTGTTACCTCATTCTCAACGATTGTCGAGAGTGACTTGTCGTACTTTGCTGTGAGCTCTGCTACCGAGCCAGCATTTCCACCTTCTAGTGCTTCCCAGTCGAAACCTTCAACACCTTCTACGAAATTACTCATTAATAATTAAAATTACTTTAGTTTCTTAACTAATGGTTAGACATTATATTGTTTGAAAACGTGCGCGAAGTTACTAAATATCTGAGATAAAGACAAATAAAAGCCGTAATAATTAACTTTTATTACGACTCTTATACTGATCAATAAACAAATATCCTATTACGACAAGATCTTGGACTCCAGCACTCTTATCAATGCGCCAAAAGACTTATCAACCTCTATCTTGTCTTGTATCGAACTCACTGAATACAGAACAGTAGCATGATTTCTATTTGCTACCTGTAGTCCTATTACCTTCAGACTCAAGTCTGTAAGCTGCTTCGCAAAATACATAGCTACCTGACGGGCCAAAACCACATCTTGCTTGCGGCTCGACTTAGACAGTTCTTCAACCGGCACCTTAAAATGCTCAGCTACAACACTGCATATCTTTTCTATAGTAACCTTCTTCTTGTTTGAGTAAGCAATACTGCCGATAACCTGACGAGCCACGTCCATAGTTATCTCACTATGTATCACTGCCGCCCTAGCCATCAGAGCAAGGATACAGCCCTCCAGCTCTCGAACATTGGTCTGCAAATTAGCCGCAATGAACGTAATAATCTCAGGGATTACCACAATGCCGTCTTTCGCCAACTTACTCTCAATAATCCTTACCCTTGTATCATAATCAGGACAAGAAACCTCTGCCAAAATACCAGCCTTGAAGCGTGTAAGCATACGCTCTTCCAACCCTGTAATTTCACTCGGATTCTTATCAGCCGCTATAATAATCTGCTTTTTACTCTGAATCAAATAGTTGAATATCTGGAAGAAAGCACTGGTCGTACCCTCTCGCCCGGCAAAATCCTGCACATCATCAACTATCAAAACGTCAATCTGCTGATAGAATGCCATAAAGCCATTGATCATGTTCACTCTCTTAGCATCCATATACTGACGCATAAAACGGTCTGCCGAGAGATATATGACATTCTTATCCTTATCAAGACGCTTCACTTCCGCTCCAATAGCCTGTATCAAGTGTGTCTTACCGACACCACTCTGACCATATACAAAATATGGATTATAAGCGCCACCTGGCTTAGCAGCGACTTCCATAGCAAGCGCTCTTGCAAACTTATTGCAATCTCCTGCTATATAATTGTCGAACGTAAAATCTGCATTAAGCTGAGGATCAAGCACAGGTTTTCTAGCTTGCTCACTCTGAATGAAAGGATTGAACTGCCCACCAGTAGCTGCATTGCCACCTGGAATAGGCAACTGACGCTCAATATTGACACGTTCAGCCTGAAACGACGTATTTGGCTGCAATATAGTCACCTGATATTTCAATCCGACCTGATCTCCTATTATAGGCCGCAGACAATCTCTCATTATCCCGAGGAATTGCCCCTCTATCGTCTCCATGAAATATCTCGTAGGAACCTCTATTGTAAGTATCTGCCCATCCAATGCGATAGGTTTAATAGGCGCAAACCACGTGTCATAATTTGACTTTGACACATGCTGCCCTATCGCTTCAAGGCACTTACTCCATATTGTTTCTACTGATTGAGACATGACTTATATTGACCCACTAACACACCTTCATTCGTGTTCCGGATGCAAAGTAAGTAAGAATAAACCGTCTAAAAAAAAGTCTAGCGTATTGTTTATTTGAAAATAAAGTGTAGTACACAACGAACTTTCAAGGACAGTCGACATTTCACCATTTTTTCTCATTTGGCTACCATTTTCTCAAATACGAACTCACAAACACACTAAAAACTTATATTTCACCATATCTATTTATATAATATAGCCAAATATAAAAAAGACGACATTCCAAACCAAAGACACACTCTTTCTAGTCCTATACTAAACCTATACTAACCCTATACTAGACCTATAGAGCACCCTTGTTCATCGCAATTTTTTTCAATTATGAGGGTAAAAAATAATAGAGGCTGTGTCAAAAGGTTGACACAGCCTCCTATTCGAAAAGTTTTAACTATTGCAGATTGTAAAACTTATGATTCTTTGAAATTACTTCGCAGCCTCTTTAGCCTTATTGACTACAGCCTTGAAAGCCTCTGGATGGTTAACAGCGAGATCTGCAAGAACCTTACGGTTGATTGAGATACCCTGCTTAGCTACCAAGCCCATGAGCTTGCTATATGAGAGACCCTCGAGACGTGCTGCTGCGTTGATACGCTGAATCCACAATGCACGGAAATTGGACTTCTTTTTGCGGCGGTCACGGAAGGCATACTGTTGGCCCTTCTCCCATGTGTTCTTCGCAACTGTCCAAACGTTGCGACGACGACCAAAGTTACCCTTGGTGAGCTTCAAAATCTTACGACGACGCTCACGTGATGCTGCATGATTTACTGATCTTGGCATTTCTTTGTCTGTTTTTAAGAATGGTTAGCGTACGTTTTAGTTCATCTCGAGCAATTCATGCTCTGTTACGTAACTTTTTCTGCCAGCTAAACCCATTCAGTGTTTGTTTAAATAAAGTACTTAAAAAATTAAATGTGAAGAAGAAGCTTAACCTCTTTCAAGTCAACTGTAGCGATAAGACCTGTGTGAGTAAGTGCACGCTTCTGCTTTGTTGTCTTCTTTGTCAAAATGTGACGCTTGAAGGCATGTCTGCGCTTGATTTTGCCAGAGCCTGTGAGAACGAATCTCTTCTTTGCGCTGGCGTTGGTTTTCATCTTTGGCATTGCTTTAGATTTATTAGTCGCAATAGTTAAAACTTTACATTTCCTTATTTCTTTGCCGACTTAGGAGTAAGCATCAAAATCATGCGCTTACCCTCAAGACGTGGCATCTGGTCTACGCGAGCGAACTCCTCCAAGTCATTAGCAAAGCGGAGAAGCAATATCTCACCCTGCTCCTTGAATAGGATCGAACGACCCTTGAAGAATACATACGCCTTGACCTTAGAGCCTTCCTGCAAGAACTCCTTAGCATGACGAAGCTTGAACTCATAGTCGTGGTCATCAGTGTTAGGTCCGAAACGGATCTCCTTAACCACAACCTTGACAGCCTTTGCCTTAATCTCTTTAGCCTTTTTCTTCTGCTGATAAAGGAACTTCTGATAGTCCATTATACGGCATACAGGAGGCTCTGCATTAGGAGATATCTCCACCAAGTCAAGATCGAGATTATCAGCCAAAGCTAGGGCATCTGATGTATTGTAGACGCCTGGCTCTTCGACATTCTCGCCTACGAGGCGAACTTTAGGAACACGTATCTTATTATTAATACGATGTTCTGGCTCGTCTTTCTTTGGAGCGCTAGATTTGCCTTGTGGTTGGCTTTGTGGGCGCTCACGCTCAGTATTAGTGTTATTGTTATTCACGCTAAATATTGTGTAGTTTTTTCTCTTTTTACTTGGTAGAATGTCTATTTGTTTCAGGCTTGCAGCTTACCACCTTCGAGTACCTCACTAACCTGATCATTAACAAGTTTGATAAACTCATCAACCTTCATTGTACCAACTACGCCCTCGCCCTGACGACGAACGCTAGCTGTACCGTCTGCCTCTTCCTTTTCACCAACGATTACGAGGTATGGGATACGCTTCATCTCGTTATCACGTATCTTCTTACCAATCTTCTCGTTACGATCATCAATGATAGTACGAACGCCCTGTGCATTAAGAGTCTTAAGAACCTTATTTGCATAATCGTTGTACTTCTCACTGACTGGAAGGATAACAGCCTGCTCTGGTGTAAGCCACAATGGGAACTTACCAGCTGTATGCTCGAGCAATACTGCTACGAAACGCTCCATAGAACCGAATGGTGCACGGTGAATCATAACAGGACGATGCTTAGCATTATCTGCACCTACATACTCCAACTCGAAACGCTCAGGCAAGTTGTAGTCAACCTGGATAGTACCGAGCTGCCACTTTCTGCCGAGTGCATCCTTAACCATAAAGTCGAGCTTAGGACCATAGAATGCAGCCTCACCAGTCTCGCAGATATAAGGAATACCCTTCTCCTCGCAAGCCTCGATGATAGCGCTCTCAGCCTTATTCCAGTTCTCCTCGCTACCGATATACTTCTCCTTATTGTTAGGGTCACGGAGAGACACCTGAGTAGTATAGTTCTTAAAGTCGAGAATCTTGAAGATATAAAGGATGATATCCATTACCTTCTCGAACTCCTCCTTAATCTGATCTGCACGGCAGAACAAGTGAGCATCATCCTGAGTAAAGCTTCTTACACGAGTCAAACCGTGAAGCTCGCCACTCATCTCATAACGATAAACCGTACCGAACTCAGCGAATCTCAAAGGAAGATCCTTATATGAGCGCTGCTTAGAACGGAAAATCTCACAGTGGTGAGGACAGTTCATTGGCTTAAGCATATACTCCTCACCCTCTTGTGGAGTGTGGATTGGCTGGAAGCTATCCTTACCATATTTTGCGTAGTGACCAGAAGTCTTGTAAAGTTCAATGTTACCGATATGAGGAGTAATAACTGGCTCATAGCCATAAGACTCCTGTACTGCACGAAGGAACTGCTCCAAACGAGCTCTCAACTTCGCACCCTTTGGCAACCACAATGGCAAACCCTGACCCACCTTATTTGAGAAAGTGAACAATTCAAGCTCACGACCCAATACACGGTGGTCACGCTTCTTAGCCTCCTCGAGGAGAGCCAAGTGCTCCTCAAGCATCTTCTGCTTAGGGAATGTGATACCATATATACGTGTAAGCTGCTGACGCTTCTCGTCACCTCTCCAGTATGCGCCTGCCAAGCTCATTACCTTTACTGCCTTGATATGCTCAGTGTTAGGGATATGAGGACCACGGCAAAGGTCGGTAAATGAACCCTGTGTATATGTTGAGATAGTACCATCCTCGAGTTCGTTGATAAGTTCAACCTTAAACTCCTCACCACGGTCACCGAACAACTTAAGAGCGTCGGCCTTAGTGATATCCTTACGTACTACATCATTCTTCTGTCTTGCGAGCTCAAGCATCTTATCCTCGATAGCCTTGAAGTCGGCATCTGTGAATGGACGGCCTACTGGAGGCTGAACATCATAATAGAATCCGCTCTCGAGAGCAGGACCGATACCGAACTTAGTACCTGGGAAAAGTGTCTGAATAGCTTCAGCCATCAAGTGTGCAGATGTATGCCAGAAAGCGTGCTTACCTTCTGCATCTTCCCACTTGTAGAGTTTAATCTCTGCATTTTGATTGATTGGACGGCTGAGGTCGTACAACTGACCATCAACAGAGCAAACAAGGACCTCCTTAGCCAAGTTACGGCTAAGTGACTCGGCAATCTGCTGACCAGTTATGCCTGCCTCGTATTCTCTCTTACTTCCGTCTGGAAATGTAATCTGAATCATTGTTTCGTTATTTCTCTTACGTCAAACTATAGTTTTTGACGGGCGCAAAGTTACGATAAAATATTATTACTTCTTCATTCTAGAGAACTTTTTCTGCTATTTATGATTTGTTTACGCAACTTTATTTTTCCTTTCCCGCTCTGTAGCGCCTAATAAACTGAACGATCTCGATGTATATAGCCAGGATTGAAGTGATTGCTATTAAATATACCCAATCCATATATGTAATACTCTTGGTTATCACATAATCTCCACCAAAGTGAATCATCAGGAAGTGGGTAAATGGTATCAACAGTGCCATTAAGAAAAATTTCCAATATCTGTTGACATTAGTAAGCAAGCTATCAGTCGAGCCAAAAACCTTCAATATTATGACATTCCAGAAAGTACACATTACAAGCAATGTCATAATAATCGTTCTCTCATATACAGAAAACTGCTCGGAAGGATTAGTAGGTATACCCCACTTCAGTTCCTTTGTCCACAAGTCGCTGACCTGAGTAATATCCATCTCAGCAGAGAACATCCAGAATGCGAACACCATAAGAAAATCAAAGACTGCAATTGTCAATGCCAACTTGACAAAGTCGGTAGACCTTGCGAATTTGCTATATTTATGGGTAGACTGACTATTCAACGACTCCTCGGTAGTAATAGACAACATAGCGAATGTAGCTATACCGATGCACACGATATCAATCCAGAACATCTGGATAATAGATATAATAGGTCCGCCACTCAAGAGAATGCCCGCAGTATCCAAAGCGACCAAAGCCAGAGAGAGACCAATCATCAAATCATAGATACGCCCCTCGCATCTGATGAGCTGTCGACCCATCTTTATGGCATTATGGAGTGTATCAAGGTGGTTTTTGTTGATAGAAACCACGGTACCATTATGCAGTTCCGACTGTTCGCTACGCATTGTGATAGGCACATCAGCCACATCCTGGAGCTGCTCTACTCTCAACTCAGAGGCAGTCACAGCGACGATTTCGCCATTCTGCTGCATAGTACGTACGATCTCAAAGCGGTCTGTCAATGACACCTGTGAGATTACTTTCATCTTATCGAGCACCTCGTATGGCATACGGCCATTGTTTCTTTCCATAAGTTCCTGAGATGTCAGGCAGACGCTATCTTCGCCATCAAGATTATTCGCCTCATAATCATTGACGATACTAGCCTTGTGTGCCAGATGGACAGCCGACTCCTTCCTGAGACTGGTAATGACCTTGACCTTGACATTGGAATTCTCCATTGAGTATGAGAAGGCTGAGATACCCTGTCTTATGCGATCATCTATATAAATCAGACCCAAAAGAGTCATCTTTACCGTTGTGAGATTCTCGGCCGATTCCAGTCTCTTTATAGATTGAGGGACGCGGGCATAAGCCACAGAGAGCAAATAAGGAGATTCAGACTTAGCCTTATCATACAACTCCCTGACCTGTTCATCCACCATGTGTCGGCCATTAACACTCTGGACATACCTACAGCAAGCGAACAACTCCTTAGGCATACCCATAGCATAGACATAATTCTCACCATCACCCTCTACCAATACGGCACACATACCGGCGTCGCGCATACTAAGTACGCGGTCAATAATAACCTCATTTTCCCTAAACTTAGCGACAGGCACATTATTGTCGTTCATCCATTTCATGATGGCAGACTCCTCTGCGGCACCTGTCAGGAATTTCTTAGTCTTATTATCGCTATCCTCCTCCCTACCGGCAGTTGCGACCAGAGACAACGCGCGATAGAACAAGATATCCAGTTCTGAAGGATTATCTTCGAACTTAGGTGCAGGAATCCACGAGTTCTTGTCTGGAGAGCAACCAATGAACACATTAGTCACGTTCATCAAGCCGCTAGTAATCAGACCGAATCTACCAGAAATGATGGTTGATATCATACCCATAGCGTATGGAGTATTCATATCCTTAACCTTCACACCCATTTCAGCCATCTTCCTATTAGCCACGAGAGTAATGATACTCACGGCATAAGGCACGATAACCGGGAGAGCTGCCACTATGAAATTGACAGGAATAGTAATAATTCTATAAGGAGTCCAAGACGTGCCAAAGAAATAGACATACAAGAAAACCAAAGCAGAATAGACGAGGATGCAGCCAGCAACCATTTTAGACACCTTCGAGACAAGAATCACGAAAGGAATCTTTTCGGCGATAGTATTCTTAGAGCCATGATACACCTTACCATATTCCGTCTGGTCGCCGACGCGAGTCACCTTCATCATTCCATTACCATCGAAAACGACAGTACCACCCATCATCCAGTCGGAAGGATAAATATCATTATCGTGAGAAGTGCCGGCTCCTACCCTCTTCGGAACATCATTATTGCCACCGATAACACTCTCGTCGACCCTAAGGCCGGCAGACTTAAGAAGAATACCATCAGCAGGGATAGTTGTACCCTCTTCAAGCATAACGATATCGTTAACCACGACATCAGAAACGCTCACTGTATGTTTAACGCCATTTCGAACTACCTTGACCTGATTATTATGGATATTGACAAGATTATCTGCGCTCTTCTTAGTCTGGTGGCGCAAATAGTAGAATACCACCATAGAAATGAGGTATGCGGCGATTACGCAAATAAGATTACATACAGTACGATACCATACAGGATACTCCTCATCAGAGACAAGATAAAGGGAAAGAGCCGTACAGACTATCAATACAGTAATTACCCAAAACTGGACATTCTTAAGTAATGACCAAGAAAAGAAACTGCTCTCCTTGACAGCATTAGTCACCAAAGACATTCGGTTTATGCCGAACATTCGACGGGAATTAAGCACTGCAAGGTCATCCAATCCAGTTTTATTAGGTTTCTTCATCGAACTACTACTATTGAGAATATGCGTAACTGTATCAGTAAATTTAATGATTTTACGCCTATTCACACACAAGGTTACAAAATAAATAAAAAGTTCATTTTTGATTCCAACGACAATGCTTTGAAGGTATACGGAAGACTCGGGCTAATATAAGAGAGCATTCGGGTTGCTCGCAATTTTTTATTTAACGAAGCAGATTTGAGAGAGAGAAAAGTGAGCGTTCAGGTAATTTGAGAGAAGCATGTGGATAGCTTGTGGGTAGCTTGTGCGTCCAATGAGCATAGCGTTTGCTCGCAATTTTTTTATTTTACGCTATTAAGGGGAAGCGATTACGCCATAACAGAAACAGGAAGATAAGTCCATAAAAAAGAGGGAACGACCGAAGTCATTCCCTCTTGGTAGGATATCTGATATACTCTATATATTAGAGCATAGCCTTTACCTGATTGTAAACGTTCTCTGCTGTATAGCCGAGCTTCTCGTCGAGCACCTTGTAAGGAGCTGAGAAACCAAATGTCTCGAGACCCCAAACCTTAGACTTAGGATCAGCACCGATGAGGAAGCCCTGGAGGTTAACAGGTAGACCAGCAGTCATACCGAACACCTTAGCACCTGCAGGAACTACGCTCTGCTGATACTCAGCGCTCTGAGTACGGAAGAGGCCCTCAGAAGGAACAGATACGATACGAACCTTAACGCCATCCTTACGGAGGAGTTCAGCACCTGAAACGAGAGTAGAAACCTCAGAACCAGTAGCAACCATTACAACATCAGCATTCTCATCTGAACCAGCTACTACATAGCCACCCTTACGAGCCTGCTCATAGTCGTTACCAGCTGGGAGGTTGTTGATATTCTGACGAGAAAGGATAAGAGCTGTTGGGCTCTCAACATTCTCCATTGCCATAGCCCAAGCAGTTGTTGTCTCCTTAGCATCAGCAGGACGGAGAACGAGTGTAGAGTTCTTGCCATCGTGACGCTTGAGCTTCTCCATGAGACGGATTTGTGCCTCATGCTCAACAGGCTCATGAGTTGGGCCATCCTCACCTACGCGGAATGCATCGTGAGTCCAGATGAACTTAACAGGGAGCTGCATGAGAGCTGCCATACGTACTACAGGGAGCATATACTGGCTGAATACGAAGAATGTACCACAAGCTGGGATAACACCACCGTGGAGAGCCATACCTACGCAGCAGCAAGCCATTGTGAACTCAGCAACACCAGCCTGGAAGAATGCGCCAGAGAAATCGTCTCTTGTGAGAGCGTGAGTCTTCTTGAGGAAGCCGTCAGTCTTATCTGAGTTAGAAAGGTCAGCAGAAGCGCAGATCATATTAGGAACCTGCTCAGCGAGAACACCGAGACAAGCAGCAGATGCGTTACGTGTAGCATCGTTATCCTTCTGAGTACACTTGCTCCAGTCGATCTTAGGAGCCTTGCCAGAGAACCACTCAGCCTGCTGCGCAGCCTTCTCAGGGTTAGCAGAAGCCCAAGCCTTCTCCTCAGCGTAGCGCTCAGCTACGATCTTAGCAAGTTCCTCAGCACGCTTAGCGTAGAGTTCCTTAACCTCTGGGAAGATTACGAATGGGTTCTCAGGATCGCCACCGAGGTTCTTTACAGTATTCTTGTAAGCGTCGCCACCGAGAGGAGCACCGTGAGTCTTGCAGTTACGCTCGTAAGAAGAACCATCCTCCTTCAAAGCGCCCTTACCCATGATACACTTACCGATGATAAGAGTTGGCTTACCCTTAACAGCCTTAGCCTTATTGATAGCAGCACGAATCTGATCAGCATCGTTACCATTGATCTCGATAACCTCCCAGTTCTGTGCACGATACTTAGCAGCAGTATCCTCGTTCATAACCTCCTTAGTCTCAGTAGAGAGCTGGATGTCATTACAGTCATAGAACATGATAAGGTTATCCAAACCGAGGTTACCAGCGATACGAGCTGCACCCTGAGAAACCTCCTCCTGGATACCACCATCAGAAATATATGCGTAGATTGTCTCCTTAGCGAAAGTTGGGTTACCAGTGTGCTCTGCGAGGAACTTAGCAGCGATAGCAGCACCGATAGCGTAAGCATGACCCTGACCGAGAGGACCAGAAGTATTCTCGATACCACGAGCTACCTCATACTCTGGGTGACCTGTTGTAGGAGAACCCCACTGACGGAGCTGAGCGCACTCATCGAGAGTGAACTTACCTGCCAATGCGAGCTGAGCATAGAGCATTGGAGCCATGTGGCCTGGATCGAGGAAGAAGCGGTCGCGACCTACCCATGAAGGGTTCTTTGGATCATACTGAAGGAACTCAGAATATAGTACATTGATGAAGTCGGCACCACCCATTGCACCACCTGGGTGACCACTCTTAGCCTTCTCAACCATAGATGCAGCCAAGATACGGATATTGTCAGCTGCTCGTTGTGTTACGTTTGTCATAATTTGTGTATCTTGTTTTGTTTTTGTTTTCGTTAGTTGTTTTCGGAGAGGATACCTATTAATAACGAGAAATCTTCTCTACACGACGCTGATGGCGACCGCCCTCGAATGCTGTATTGAGGAAAGCCTGAGCGAATTCCCAGCACTGCTCCTCTGAGAGAAAGCGAGCAGGCATCACACAAATGTTAGCATCATTGTGCTGACGAGCGAGCTCGGTAATCTCCTTATTCCAGCAATATGCTGAACGCACCTCATTGTGCTTATTGAGAGTCATATTAATACCGTTACCCGAACCGCAAAATGCAATAGCACGCTTAAGTTCGCCCTTGCTGATAGCTGAAGCAAGTGGATGTGCGTAATCGGCATAGTCGCAAGAATCTGCTGTGTGTGTACCGAAATCCTGAATATCGAAGCCAGCCGCAATCAAGCGAGCCTTGATAGCCTCTTTCATCTCAAAACCAGCATGGTCTGAAGCCATACCTAGAACTTCTTTCTGCATTGTGTATATACGTTGTTGTTTGTCAATTTTCCGAGTCCAAAAATACTATTTATTATTGAATAATACGCCCTATAAATTCAAAATGTTACCCACAAGCAAAAAATGGTACACAGAACAAAGTATAAACGTAACAAATTTCACAGCATACGTGTATAAGGGGTACAAAATGGATTATGGGAACACCCAAAAGTTAATAACAACATATGATATTTACGAAAAATCTGAGGACGTTCATGACGTCAATCATCACTTTAGCGACAGCCGGTGTATGTTTGGCGCTTATTATTGCAGCATACGTATACAGCAAGAACGTTCTGAAAAATGAGACGCATGCAGCGCTAATGCGTCAAGCAGAAACGACAGCCAACGAAATAGCTGAGATTGTGGCAATGAGAAACAGACAAGTAAGCATTGTCGCAAAAGGCCACCATTTCGACTCGTACATAGATGGAATAGATGTACGTTCTATAAAGGTGAGCGAGACAGTAACTATGTTCAAGGGAATGTTGGAGGGTGATCCAACAATCGTACGTTTTGTCATTATCAACAAAGACGGTGAAGGAATCACGACAGAGCACAATGTTGTTGACCTTACCCAGAGAGCATATTTCCGTGAAACTATAAAAGGAAACATCGGTCGACCAGACCTTATTGTATCAAAGACCTCTGGTAAGATGACCGCGATGTACTCAGTTCCAATCGAGAACTCGCGGAGTGAGGTAATCGGAGTATTGGCTACAGGTATTGACGCTGGAGTATTCTCGGAAATAGTACAAGATGTAAATATCGGTTCAGAGCATCCTTATATTATAGACCTAGACGGACGAGTAATAGCACACGAGAACCACGAGATGGTACTTGAGGGCTACAACCTGCTCAAAGACAGCCTGACTAAAGAATTCGTATCAAGTATTGTTGCAAAACCAGAGATTGGTGTAGGAGAATATCCACGAGAAAACGAAAACATCATTGCAGGCTACTCACCAGTAAAAGGCACACACTGGATGGTTGTTGCGCCAATGAAAGAATCAGAAGCATACGAAGGAGCGCAATATATGAGAATACGCCTTGCAATGCTTATGCTTGGTGCATTAGTAGTTGCATTTATCCTTGCTGTAAGAATTGCACGCAGAGTATCAAAGCCAGTTGAGATTGCAAAACGCATTACCGACTCGATGGCTAAAGGCAACCTTATTATCAGCGAAGTAGTCACAGACGAAGAGAAAACAAAAGTACTCTCACGAAAAGACGAGCTAGGCGAGCTAGCAGCCAGTGTAATAAAACTCAACGAGAACCTTGTTGAGATGCTCACCGACATCAAAAAGGCTGTGAAAGAAGTGGCTGAAGGAGCAGTAAAGATAGATGACACAGCGACTGTAGTTGAAGACGGTGCGACAGAGCAAGCTACTGCGACAGAAGAGATTACCTCAACAATGGATCAGATGGCAGCTATGATCAAGCAGAATGCAGAAAACGCACGCCAGACAGAAGAAAAGGCCAACGAGGCTATCAAGAAGGGAGAAGAAGGTGCCCACATCGTACTTGAGACAGTAAAAGTCATGCAAGAAATTGCAGAAAAGATACAAGTAATCGAAAGCATTTCACAGCAGACAAACATTCTTGCGCTCAACGCCTCAATAGAGGCTGCACGAGCAGGAGCTGCCGGTAAAGGCTTCGCTGTTGTTGCACAGGAGGTCATTTCGCTAGCAGAAACGACAAAAGAAGCTGCGCAAGAGATTACAGAACTCAGTCAGCACGGCATGAAACTCGCAGAAAGTTCGGGACAAGCAGTAGAGAGCCTTCTTCCAGACATCAAGAAGACTGGCTATCTAGTGAAAGAGATTGTAGTTGCCAGTGCAGAACAAGAGACAGGAGCTACCCACGTAGCATCGGCAATGCAGCAGATGGACAATGTAACACAGGTGAACGCCAAGTCATCGGAAGAGCTAAACAACATGGCCAGTGCGATGAATACGCAGGCAAATAAGCTGCAGAACTACCTGGAAATATTCAAGATATAGAATATTGAGCATAAAAAACAACAAAAGAGGATGCGTCAAACGACACATCCTCTTTTATTTTTGAGAGAGCGGTAAACGGGACTCGAACCCGCGACCCTCAGCTTGGGAAGCTAATGCTCTACCAACTGAGCTATTACCGCATAAAGCACAGGGCGCTCTCCCTAATTGCGTATGCAAAGGTAAGGAAGATTTTGGGATGGACAACAATAATTATGAGTTTTTGAGCGCAAAATGCAAATCGTAGTGCAAATATGTTTATTTTTGCTTTGGGAGTAAGAACCAAGAATCTATTCCGATATTATAAAATCTCGGGTACATATAACTAACATTGCATTAAAACTAAAATACAATAAAGATGAATACTTCAAGAATGATTGTTGCCATAGCATTTATCCTTGTAGGATTGCTATGGATGATGTGGAACTTTAATCTGATCAACTTATCTTGGATCTGGGAGTTCCCGTTCAATAAGGTAGTATGGCCTAGCTTAGTCATTATTCTTGGCATCAACATCCTTATGGGCGCTCTCAAGAAGGGTGACGACGAGAAAAAGAATGACACGAAGACAATTTAGTCATACAGACTGAAAGACATAAACAAATAGAGAAGCCCCTTTATTGGGGCTATTTTATTATGTACAAAAACAAAGAGATTGCACCGCGACAGCGATACAATCTCTTTATTTCATCCAATTCCTAAAAGTTGATTAGAGAGCGAGGTCCTTACCTGGCTTGAACTTAACAACCTTCTTTGCAGGAATTGTAATAACCTCTTTAGTCTTAGGGTTACGACCTGTACGTGCTGCACGCTCAGAAACGCTGAATGTACCGAAACCAGTAACAATGATAGACTCACCCTTAGCTACTGTCTCGCCAACTACTGAGTAAAGTGCATCAAGGATAGCCTTAGCATCCTTCTGAGTTGATTTAGCCTTGCTAGCAACTGCCTCTACGAGCTGTGTTTTATTCATAATTATTATTTTTTACGAGCCTATGGCCCTAGTATTTGTTCTTACATCTGCAAATATAGACGTTCATACCAAACAATCAAACATTTTTTTGCAAAAAGTGACATTTTATACCACTTTTAGCAAGAAAAGGCGATTTACTAGTATGTAACCTGCTCGCGACGCAACCACTCCTGACGCGAGAAGAAGAATGAGCTCTCGAGCTCTGCATTCTCATCAGAGTCTGAACCGTGGATAGCATTAGCTGTCTTAGATGTAGCAAAAAGCTTTCTGATAGAACCCTCTTCTGCCTTCTCAGGATCTGTAGAACCGATAAGCTGACGGAAATCTGCTACAGCATTATCCTTGAGGAGTACCATTGCAATGATTGGGCCAGAAGACATGAATGAAATCAACTCCTGATAGAATGGCTTATCTTTGTGAACTGCATAGAACTCTGCTGCTACAGCAAGAGACATCTGTGTAGTCTTGATAGCTGCGATTGTGAAACCTGCCTCCTCAATCTTAGAGAGAATGTGGCCGATGTGCTTGTTACGTACAGCACCTGGCTTAATCATTGAAAAAGTTTTATTTGTGCTCATATTCATTTAGCTTTATACCCTCACTATTCGTGAGTGTTAATACTTCTTTATTGAAAACGGCACAAATTTACATTTGTAAACATTAATTACCAACTATTCTTGCTTTTTTTTTCTATCTTTGACTAAAAATAAAGAAATACGAGAAAGAGAAGGAATGGTGAACATCTACGAGAAATATGATATAGCAGGTCTTGAAAAAGCTATAAATGAACATAATACGTTTGTATTGACTTGCCATGTCAATGCTGATGGCGACGCATTGGGATCGACACTCGGCTTGCAACAGGTACTGACAAATATGGGCAAAAAATGTAGCGTTATTGTCCCTGACCTGCCTCCAACTAACCTTTCATGGATACCAGGATTCAAGACAACCCATGCCTACGAGCGAGAAACTGAGGTATGCGATGCCTTAATAGAGGAATCTGACTGTATCTTTATTATGGACTATAACAGCCACTCCCGCACCCTTAAGTTGGGCGAGAAACTGGCTTCACTTGACAAAGGGTCTAAGTATTGGGTCATGATAGACCACCACCTTGACCCTGTAGAGAAGACAGATGTGCTGATTTCCAACCATGAAGCCTCAGCTACGTGTGAGGTGGTATTTGACTGCTTGCGTAACAGTTCGCTTAAGGAGTATATAGATGTCACTGCTGCCAGTTGCCTATACACAGGTATCATGACCGACACTGGTGGCTTGTCTTATAATTCATCAAATCCAGACCTGTACATCCTCGTGGCTGAACTTCTCCGATACGGGTTCGATAAAAATGCCATACACGACAAGATTTTCAACAATAAATCGGTTCGTAGACTCAAGCTTCTCGCAGCTTCCCTAAAAAAGATGACAGTCATCGAGGGTACTAATGTGGCATTCATTCCATTGTCCAAGTCAATTCTTGACCAATATCACTATATGACTGGCGACACCGAAGGGTTTGTCAACGTGCCTCTACAGGCTAAAAATATTGTTTGCAGTATTCTCCTTATGGACCGTCCAGATGGCGTCAAGGCATCCCTACGTTCAAAAGGCGATTTCTCCGTATCTGATTTTGCTAGCAAATACTACGGAGGCGGTGGTCATTTCAACGCTTCAGGCGCTACCCTACACATGCCATTTGATGAAGCCGTTGAAAAGATTACCAAGGATATGAAGGAATACTATCTCCAATATTTCCCAGAAAAGAAACAATGAGATATTCTCTATTGCTCATATTGCTTGTGATTTTCTGTTCTTGCAGCAAGCAGAAGCCTTCGCTTGTCCCACAACCGAGAATCAACAAAGAGTCAAAGGCAGAACTGAACCACTGGTGGGTAAAGAATGACTCTGCATTGATTGTCTACTATTCAGATTCTCTCGGACTGGACACCGTAGCCGACGAACGCGGACTATGGCTCACCATCCACAAAGAGGGGGACCGAAAAGCAAAACTGGTAAATGAAACGTCGGTAGTAACTATTGCCTACGTAATTTCCGATTTCGTTACTGGAGAAAAATTCTACACCTCCAAGCGACTCGGTCCTAAGAAGATCAATATAGCCCACACCGACGAACCTCACGGTCTGTTGGAAGCCCTATTAGACCTGCGGGAAGGAACAAAGGCTACAGCTATACTGCTACCCGACAAAGCCTTCGGACTGGTAGGTGATGGCGAAAAAATAATCGGACGACGTATAATACGTTACGATTTCGAAATCCTAAAAGTAGAGTAAATTATGGAAGAAGAAATCTACTTTAAACAAAGTACTTGGTCTGACTCTGAGTGCATTAACACCCAGAGGGCATACCGCCATATGTTGGAGTGTATAGATGACCAACTCACTAAAGAGGATGTGAAACTGATTCACTCCCTATTCGAACACGCAGCAAAAAGTGTAGACATACATTACCTCTGCGCCACAGGATTCACTAATCTCCAGCATATTTTCGAGACAATCACTATCCTAGTCGACGAAATCGGTCTGGGAAGGGTCGTTATCTTGTCTGCCTTAGTCACCGACCTTGTGCGGGTTGGTGCTATCAATCGCGAAATGGTTGCAGAGCGTTTCGGCGAACAGGTTGCTGTCATCTGCGATGGCATGATAAAGGTTGATGAGCTGTATGGTCGTAACATATCTCTTGAGAATGAAAACTTTCGTAAGCTACTCTTCACTTTTGCTCAGGATGTCAGAGTAATACTCATTATGCTCAGTTCAAGACTGAACACAATGCGTCACCTCAAGGCTTATTCTCCTGAGGATCAGATGCGCATCGGCCAGGAGGTTTCTCTTCTCTACGCTCCTATGGCCCACCGTATGGGTCTGTATAGTATGAAGAGCGAATTGGAAGACCTCTCTATGAAGTTCACCAATCGTGCGGTATACCTCCAGATAGCAGCAATGCTTGATGAAACGAAACGCGATCGCGAGGAGTATATCCATCAATTCCTTGCTCCTTTGAGAATGCGTCTCGATGAATCTGGAATGAACTACGAGATGAAGGGTCGTACCAAGACCATCAGTTCGATATACAATAAGCTCAAAAAGAAAAAGATGATGAGCCTTGAGGGAATATACGACCTCTTCGCTATTCGCATCATCATTGATTGCCCTCCTAAAATGGAGAAGGCTGAGTGCTGGCGAGCATATAGTATCGTGACGGACCTCTATCAGCCAAATCCTGTACGTCTGAAAGACTGGATATCTGTTCCTAAGGGCAACGGCTACGAGAGCTTGCACATTACCGTTCTCGGTCCTGGCAAACGCTGGGTTGAGGTTCAGATTAGAACTAAACGTATGGACGAAGTCGCCGAAAAAGGCTTCTGCGCTCACTGGAAATATAAGGGTATCAAGAGCGAGGAGAATATGGAGAAATGGCTCTCCAATATCCGAGAGGTTCTTGAAAACCCAGAGCTAACTGGCGTTGACTTCATTGACGACTTCAAACTAAACCTATACGACAAAGAGGTTTTTGCTTTTACCCCTAAAGGTGAATTGCGTCGTCTGCCAAAAGGCGCTACGGTTCTCGACTTCGCATTTGATATACATTCTAATGTTGGCCGCCGTTGTGTGGGTGCCATAGTCAACGAACGTAACGTCCCTCTTCGCTATGAAATCCAGAATGGCGATCAGATTGAAATTCTGACATCCAACCATCAGGAGCCTAAACAGGACTGGATTAATATAGTCGTCACATCAAAGGCTAAAACAAAACTACGCCAAGCGCTCAAGGAGCAGACGTTCCGCAGGTCCGAGATCGGACGTGAGATGCTCGACCGTAAGTTTAAGAACTGGAAAGTTGATTTCAATGACGCTATTCTTCACGAATTGATGAAAGAATTCGGATATAAGGATATCAACATTTTCCTATCAGATGTAGGCGAAGAGATTATCCCATCCGACAAAATCAAGGAATTCGTAGACAAAGATCGTACCGAGCAAGACCACTTCATGATTTCTGCCGATGGCTACCAAATGGTTGACAGAGGCGATGATGAGGAGAAAAAGAGTTCTAGTGTCATAATGCTCGACAGAGGTCTGACCGACATAGAGTTCTCTCTCGCAAAGTGTTGCAACCCTATATTCGGCGACCCGGTATTCGCCTTCGTTTCTGCAACAGGTGGCGTGAAAATCCACCGTGTCGGCTGTCCTAACGAGGTGGATATGCGCCGTAAATTCAGCTATCGTATCCTAGATGCACGCTGGAGAGGCAGCGAGGGTAATATGATGGCCGTACGTCTGCGCGTAACTGGTACCGATGATATTGGTATCGTTACCAATATCACACAGCTCTTCCAGAAGGAGGCTCAGGTCAAGATGCGTTCTATTACTATCAATTCTACCGAGGGTGGCTTCGAGGGCGACGTGACTGTTATGGTGTCGGGTACAGATATGCTCGATACTATGATAAAGCGTATAAAGACTATTAAGGGCGTATACAACGTAACTCGTATCGGTAAGTAATGGAGCACAATACCGTCTATCACGTATTCCTATTCTTCACCTGTTTCCTTCAGGTGGCGGCGGCTGTTATTGCGGTACGCTTGACTCGCATCACTAAGTCTAACCTCTCTTGGATTTTGATCTCTGCAGGATTGGTATTGTGGTCGGTACGAAGCGTCATAGATATCGTAAGGATTTTCGTCCCTCAATTTGGCTTCGAATCGCAAGAGCCTTATTCTTGGGGTGGTATCTTCATCTCAACATGCTTTGCCATAGGAGTTTATCTCATAAAGAATATTTTCGTCTACAACAAAGAGGCGGAACAGAAACAACGTGCCTACGAAAAGCGCCTGCTCAACTCTGTTATCGAGGCGGAGGAAAAGGAGAGAAAACGTTTCTCTACCGAGCTTCACGATGGTCTAGGTCCTATTTTGTCTTCTATCAAGATGGGCTTCTCTGCTGTGTCTCACGAGGTTACAGACCCTGATATCCGCAACAATCTAAATCAGGCTATTGCTGAGGCTATTACTACCGTCCGTGAGGTATCCAATAACCTTTCCCCTCACGTATTGACCAATTTCGGTATAGAGAAAGCAATATCCAACTTCATTGGCAAACTGAATGTACCTCCTGAGTTGAATATTAAATACAGTATCGCATTCGGCTCTAAACGCTACCCTTCAACTATAGAGATCGTGGTCTACCGCGTAATATGCGAACTGATAAATAACACAATCCGCCATGCCCATGCGACGCTTATTGATATTCGTCTGCAGGAACTTGACGGACGTATCTTGCTTGAGTATGCAGATAACGGCATAGGGTTTACCCCAGCGCAAGACCCCGAGGATAATGTATCCGAGACTACAGGTAGTGGTATGGGCTACTATAATATAGTCTCTCGTGTATCATCCTTCAAGGGTACTGTATCCTATGGCACCTATAACCAGCTTTCCACTTCTCGCCCAGGAATATTGGTACGAATCGAAATACCTCTCAAGGGCGTATTGTAACAAAACAGTGCGCTGACTGTTATTGTCTGCGGAAGAAAACTGTCTGTGTCTCAACGTTCATTGTATCTATAATGGCAATAGACTCGACATGGAATCCTTTTTCTCTGAGCATCTTGCCACCATTCTGCTGCCCCTTCTCTATAGCAACTCCTATGCCTACTATATTTGCACCAGCTTGCTTGACAATTTCTACCAATGAATTGGCTGCCTGACCGTCGGCTATGAAATCATCGACAATAAGTATATCTTCTCCTTCGTGTAAATATGGCTTAGAGACAAATACTTTATTCATCGTCTTACGTGTAAACGAATAAGCCTCACTTACATATTTGTCGTCCGTACTGTTGACAGTAGCTGATTTCTTAGCAAAAACAACTGGCACATCGTACATATTTGCCAATGTAACAGCGATTGCAATACCAGACGCCTCTATAGTAAGAATCTTATCAACATGCACCCCCTTGAAACGTCTCTTTATCTCACACGCTATCTGGCGCATTATATCCATATCTATCTGATGATTCAAGAACCCATCTACCTTGAGAATATTCTCATTGAAGATTTTTCCATCAGTAATGATTTTCTCTTCCAAAAAGTTCATTGTTACCTATTTTTTATGATTGCGGCAAAATTAATCAATTATGTCTATCGTTGTACCTAACTTGAAAACTACGACACTTTCTCTACCCAACATTTCTTCTCTAAATAAAAAAATTGCGAGCAACCTTATACTTCCCTTAATGCAGACAAAGAGCAGACGCTATCCTCAAAGCATACAAAAAGAGCGCTCCCCATATAACAGGGAAGCGCTCTTCATATCAACAAAACCAATTATATTAGAAGCCGAAATTAACACCAACGGTGTACAAGCCGCCAATCTTATCCATACCAGGGAATTCTTGTTTCTCGCTGTTGAATAGGTTGTGGGCATTGAAGAACACCTCGAAACCATCAATAGGAGTATAACCAATCTTCGCATTAACGGTAAAGCGAGGATCCATCTTCATCTCACCATAAGTAAGATTGTATGTACGCTCACCTATGAAGTTACCAAATGCTGTGCAAGTAAGCTGCTTTACTGGCTTAAAGATCAAGCCGACCATACCATATACGTTTGGAGTAGCTTCATGCTTGTGGTTGTCTTCCAACTCATATGTCATATTTGCTTCCTTTCCTACTGTGTATGCAGCCTGACCGTATATACCTGCTGCTGCTGCTTTCTCTCCTGTATGTCTACGTACATTGAGCGCATACAAGTAATAGGTTGCGAGCAACTGGTCGTCTGGCACTCCGTCAACATGACCACCAGCGAAGAAAGCATCATGACACTTCTGTGCAAATGCTAATGGATCACCCGATGCCTGTGCCAGATTCATTGTATTGCCATCTACCTGACCGAGAAGATTCATAAGATATGCAGTAGCACCATCTTTATAAGCACCCATCTCTCCAACAAAAGTCTTAGTCACATCAACAACATTATTTACGCCAGCCATAAGCTGTGAAGAAAGAGCAGTCTTCTGGTCGTAATAATAATAGTCATTAATCTTAGTCTGCTGGAAGTTCACATTAAACTTAGCAATCAACTTTGGAGATATAATCCAGTCCATATTCACACTCAAGCCATATTGCTTAACCTTGTATGGTACATTACCATACTCCATTGTAGCCACTGTCTTGAAGAGACTGTTCTTACCAAGGATAGCGCGACCTTCGTCAATCTTGCCTGCAACTACTGACGATACAGCCTGAGTAACCACTGGAGTTGCATCAGCTGTAATCTTCGACTGTACATACTGACCAATCTCTGCAGGGTCTGTCATGCCCTGCTGAACTGCTTCCATCGTATATTTCTGCTGAAGCTCCTGACCATGCTCTGCAAGGAACGAGTCTGTAGCTGTCTGTCTTGCAGCAGCTGCTGACATCGCTATATCCTGCACATATTTTCTCATGTTAGACTCCGAAATATATATGCTGGCGCTAGTAGCTCTCAAAGAACCATAGTTCTCACTCATCGAGAAATATGCCTCTGCATCAATAAGTATATTATTTGATGGGCGCATACGATAGCCCAACTCAAAATTGTCTATTGATACCAAATCATAACCATCCGTACCAAAGAGATTTACCATAGAAGGCTGCGACATACCCTTACGTGTCCATGTATAATGAGCATCAGAGTTGATGATAACAGATGCACGTGTAGCACGACCGTATGAAAGACGTATGAAGTTGTGGTCATTCAACTCTTTTGAAATCGCCAACTGCCATGAATTATTCCACTTGTCTGGCTTATCTGTCTTATCCGAACGGAATGCACCGATAAAACGCCATGTGTCGAGCTTATAGTCCAAACGCAAGCTAGGTGCTATTGTATATGTATCTGTACCATCGCCATCAAAGAATGGAGTAATACGAACGTATGTGCCATCCTGAGTAATGAAGTAATCACCTTCTGGCTGACCGTCAGGAGTAGATGTGAGGTGTGTATAATAGTTGTAATCCCTAGCCTTGAAATAACGATACTGTACCTCAGGTCTTATCGATAGACCACCGATCTCAAAATCATATCCTAATGTTGATGCGAGGATTGACTCACCCTCTTTATAAGAGTGTACACCTTTCACGTAGTCATTTGCACCATTAGCGAAGTCGACATTGAATGTCAAACCATGAATACGCGACTGGAAGTTCGCATAAAAATTCTTCATTGTACGACCACTCATCACGAAAACGTCATCGTCGATAGAAGAAGTGTTACTTCTCGACTGTTGATAACCTGTCGTGAAATTAATCAGCATATTCTCGTTAGGATTGTAAGACAAATATCCATTGAAGCCGAAATTATGACGAGCCCTGTCGAGATTTGGGAACATCTTGTCAAGTGGAGTCATCTCTTCCACATTCTTGTAATACTGTCCGAGGAGAGTATTATATGTATTACCCACCTGCTCAAGTGTCATCCATGAATCCTCTGTCAACTGCTTAAGACCAGATGGATCTACATTAGGGTCTACCTCAGGTTTCGTATTGAGGAAGTAGCCATTGTTCTTTGGCACGAATATTTTATTTGTATTACGGTTACGTTGCTGCATATTGAACGTAGCACCAAGATTCAACTTCTCACTGAAAGTAGAACGCAATGCGATGTCGCCTATGAATGAGTTGTTGTTACCCATCTGCAAGGAACCTTGTACAACCTTGTTGCTGCTGTTCTGCTTATCAGTAATGATATTGATTACACCTTGAACTGCATTCTGACCGTAAAGAGCAGAAGTCGCACCGCGAACTACCTCGATACGTTCAATATCCTCAATAGATATCTGCAATGTCTCCCAAGGCAGCATACCGCACATATAATCGTTTACGATTCGGCCGTCAACCATCAAAAGCGTATTGGTATTCTCTGTATAAAGAGAGCGCTGTCCGTCAGGGATGCTATTCAAACCACGGATATAAACGTCATACATACCATTGGTCTTCTCTTGTACCACGACACCTGGGACAAGACGGAATGCCTCCTCTATTGTCGTTACACCATATGTTCGAAGCTCACTACGAGTGATGGTTGTAGTAGACAAAGGAGCGGTAAAACTACTCTCTTCCTTCTTGGAAGCCGATGCAACATTCTTGTTCATAATCATAGCGAATAGTTCATCCACACTCGATACGCCAAGAGTCTCTACAGCTTCCATAAGTTCATCCAATGGCAATTCAGAGAGTTCCTCCATACTCATTGCCAGAATCTGCTCCTTTGTCAGTTTATTAGACTGTGCATAGGAGAGCGAACCGATGGCCAAGAATAGTAAGGTTAATGTCAGCGTCTTACCCAACCGGGCAAGAGCACTGCAATCAAAAATAGTGCTCATAACTTCTATTATGTTGGTTTTTCTAAAATGTGATGTAATTGTTTGCAGTCGGTATATACGCAAAATAAAAAAATAGGCTACAAAATATTGCAAGTATTTTTAATACGACCACGCTAATTTCAACAAAAAAAACCGAACCCAGGACTTAGTAGCAGACCAATTTGTTAAGGGTTTATGGGCTCAGTCTGCACTCGGTCTACTCTCGGCCTACACTAAGAGAAGTCCCTTGTTCATCGCAATTTTTTATTTTATATCAAAAAAAAACACCAACAAGACGCAACATTTCCAAGCAAGCTGCCGTAGTAATTTCTATTTGTGAGTATGAATTTAACAATGTTACTAATATATCAATGAAAAGACTACTAATTTCATTGCTTGCGCTCGCAGTGTTTTCACTATCCGTCGATGCGCAGAACAATAACGCATTGACCAAGGAACAAATCCTGGCGATGAGCATGGACGAACTGTCCGAACTTCCTTTGGAAGACCTTATGGAAGCTGTAGAAAAGCTTGGTCTATCGAGCGTAGACGAACTTTTCGCGATGATTATGAACAAGAACGTATCTTCTGCTTCAAAATCAGAGGAAACAGCCTTCACCAGTCCTCTATCATCTTCCGTAATCACGAAAGCAGAGATGCGCTCGTACGGAATTACGACTATCGAAGAGGCATTTCGCTTAATTCCTGGTGTAATCGTAATTGAAAAGACCAACGGTGTCTACCAGATCATTATGCGTGGTCTCAACAACATTCCTGACAATAACCTGATGCTCTACACAGAGACCTCCAATATTCTCGTGATGGTTGACGGTCGCATCTGTCAGGACTATTCATGCGGTTCAGTATCTCTCGATCAGCTTCCTATTGGCATAGAAGATATTGAGCGAATCGAGGTAGTTAGAGGTGCTTCTTCTGCTCTATATGGTCCTAACGCAGTTCAGGGTGTTATCAATATCATTACAGACAAGCCTTCTACAGAATCGGCTATCGTACAAGGATCGTTCCAGATGGGCAACCTCAACTCAGCTATTGGCGACTTGGCGGTCCGATATACACCATCGAGCAAGGTAGGCTTCGGAGTAACAGCCAACCTACAGACTCGTGAGCGTGACACTGACAAGTTATACATCAACCCTTTCAGTGGTCTTGTATACCTCACAGGAGGAGTCAACCCTTACTTGATGAATTCCGATGGCACACCAGTAGTTGATGCACAAGGCAACCCACAGCTCAACTTCTCTCCTTCTGCTGGCGGATGGTACTCAAAGAAAGATATACAGAATAACATCAAGCAGGCATATACCGATGGCAAGCTCTACGACATACTAGAGCCAGAGACACCTATCGACAAGATGTTTCCAAACTCAAGCATAGCCCGCAAGACAATGGGTATCAACGGTTACATTACTATCAACCCTAACGAGAATGTTCGCGTAGACGTTACTGGAGGTTACAACAACTCTCGTGTGACAAGCACAGGCTACCTCAGCGACTATTTCTCTTTCAACCAGCGACTCTTCAAGGGCGGATATGCAAACGTAAATTCATCTATCTACGGTTTGGCACTTAACGCATCCGTCAACTCGTTCTCCGGCAATTATTCTGTCGGCACTCCAGGCATGAAAGTCTACCCTATTATATGGAGCGCCGGTGCATCATACGACATCAAGCCAGTAGACAACTTCACTATCCGTCCAGAAGTTTCATACTTCCACTATTATGCTAAAGATGCGGATCATGAATATTTTACCTATCCTAGCGGTGAGACTTCAGAGCTCTCCGGCTATTTCAATGACGACGCATCCAATTCCGACCTCGGAGTATCACTCCGCATGGATTACAAGACAAACAACAAATGGCGTTTCATTGGTGCGTTCCGTTCAGACAAGACAGAGCTACCAGACAAGTGGAACAACTCATGGCAATTTGCTGTATCCAAGGAGATAAACCAAAAGAACTTCATCCGCCTCTCATACGGTCGCGCTATGCGCAGTGCCGTAATGATGAACGGCAAGAGTTCATACAACTGGAGACGTACCAACCTTCTCCATCCAAACTACCTGGAATTCATAGGTAACGAAGATGCCGACATCCAGTATTCAGATGCCGTCGAGCTAGGTTATCGTTGGAGACCAACCCAGAATATCCTCCTCGACGCAGAGGCCTATTACAGCTACTCTACCGACTATGGTGCACTTCAGGCTAAAGAGGCAATGCTGACCCTAAAAGGGACAGACCTTGCTAACTTGATAGCAGTATTACCTACATTGGATGCCAATGACCCATATGCTTTGGCTAATATGTTCCAGCAAGTAGGAAACACACTTGGAACAAAAGCATACATCCAGTACAAGAACGTACCATACGAGGTTCATCAGCTTGGTCTCTCTCTCAATATGGACTGGATTATCTCCTCAAAGTTGATTGCAAAACTGAACCTCAACATTCAGAATACAAAAATCAACAAATACTACGCATACCACCAGTCAGCCGGTATTTCTCATCAGCTTGGCATAGCTCAACAAGAATTCATGGGTACAAATGGCATGGATGGCAACGCCGCTCAGTTGTTTGCTGATCTTATGGGTCGTATGCAAATGGCAGCTGCTGTTGGTGGTGAGGCAGCCATCCAACAGTTTATTTCCGATGCTACATCATATTCTCCAGTAAACAAATACACCCCAGAAGCTAAAGCAGCGCTCTTGGCTGATACAAAATTCCTTGAGGCAGTAAATAACGGCGAGAAATGGGCTGGTCCTGATGGCAATATGTATCAGGCACGTTCATTATACTACGGCTTGAAGTACAACATTTTCCTTGACAGCAAGAACAAGACATACTATTTCGGCTCTTCTGCTGTAGCTCCATACGAGCTAGAGGATGGACATAAGCATAAAGATACTCCTAACATCTATGGTATGGTCGGTCTTATGTACAAGCCAACAGCCAAACTCAACGTTTCTACTTTCGCCAACTTTATTGGCAAGCGAGACCTCACATCAGACGCTCTTGACAAGCCTGCGACAATGTGTCCACGCTTCACAATGAACCTCAAAGTCGGCTACGAGCCAGTCAAGGGTTGCGAAGTATTCTTCAACGCACATAACCTCTTCAACAATCACAAAAAAGAATTGGCAAATGCTGATATCATAGGCGGCTTATACACCTTCGGTATCAACTTCGCACTCTAAGAGGTAGAATTAGAAATACACAAAGGGCACATCCTCATACAGATGTGCCCTTTTCTATTTTAGTGAAACCACACAGCATCAACAATTAATGCGCTAAGTTTTAGGATTTACCCATAAAGATTATACTTTTGCACTCAATATGTACAAAATTGGTATAGCCGGAGGTATTGGATGCGGTAAAAGCAATATCGTTCACGCTTTTGCCGCTCTTGGTGTGCCCGTATACAAAGCCGACGATGAAGCCAAGAGGCTCAATGAAGAATCTCCATTAATAAGAGAATTCCTGACAAACCTTCTCGGCAAAGAAGTATACAACGAAGACGGGCATCTTAACAAACCATATATGGCCAGTCGCATATTCTCTGATGCCAACCTGCTCAAGCAGGTCAACCACACCATACATGCCGAAGTGCGCAAAGACTTTCTAGCATGGGCTGAAAGACAGTCTACTACTGGAGCCAAGTACGTGGTATGCGAGGCGGCAGTCATGATACAAAGCAATTTCTACAAGGCAATGGACAAGCTGATAGTAGCCGACCTTGATTTAGAAACACGTCTGCAACGTACCATGAAGCGAGACAACTCTACAAGAGAACAAGTATTGGCTCGTCTTGACAAACAATTACCACAGGAAGAACTGATAAAGTACGCCGATGTGGTACTGAATACAAACGACCGAATCAATATCCTAGATACTATTCTGAACTTACATAACGAATTAACCAAATAGACTACAATGGGGTTCATACTATTTTTACTTATAGCATTCCTGGTATTCCGAATTGCGTCAAAATTGATACCAAATACTTGGGCATCATCAAACAATACCCGATGGAGCGGCATGAAGTACGACTTTCAGAGCTCGCTCATATCCCTCATCGCATATATGATGAAAGCCGATGGCAGTGCGAGTACAGAAGAACTCGACTTTGTCAAGCCCCAATTGGAACGCATATTCGGAGAGACACGAGCAAAACATACCATATTACAATTACGAGAGATGCTCAAGAACAATATTGAACTATACGAAGTCTCTCAAGTCATCAACCGTTCGCTAGACGAACAATCAAAATGCACGATTCTCAGCATCTTGTATGGCATAGCCATGGCAGATGGCAATATGTCCAACGAAGAATGGCAGTTGCTCATTAGAATTACAGAATACATAGGGCTTAATCGTCGCGACCTTGACACAATACGAATAACACATACAGACAATGATAATGAAGTTGACCCATCTGTCGACACCTCATACAAGATACTTGGCATAGAAAAGACAGCGTCAGAAGAGCAAGTCAAGAGAGCATTCAACTCCCTTGCAAAGAAATTCTGTCCGATTATGACCAACAATATCAGCAAGGAGGCTCACGACGATGCCCAGATACGCTTTTCAAAAATTCAGGAGGCATACGAAACTATATGCTCCTCACGAGGAATTAAATAATCATCACAAAACACACATAAATGGCATTCATAGCACTCATAATATTTGTATTTCTTCTACTTCGCGAGTTAAGTCAAAGAGAAGGCTCACTGTATGACGACACAGAAGAACTAACCTTCAACGACTGTCTGATTTCACTTGTTGCGTATATGCTAAACTCAGACCATAGGTTAGCACAGCGGGAAATAGACTACATACGCAGACAATTCATCAAGATATTCGGCATCGATGGTGCTGGTGCTGCCCTAAAAAAACTCAGCAGCTTTTGCAGGGACAATATCAGCTACAGGCGCGTCACAGAAACCGTAAGGAAGAACAACTCCAGAGAAAAAAGATTCACACTTCTGCGACTGCTCTATGGTGTAGCTGTAGCCGACGAAGTAATAACATACGAAGAATGGTCGCTCCTCGAAAGAATTACAGTTGACATTGGGTTATCAATAGAAGACCTAAGATCTATAAATGCCCTTTACCAAAGACAAAAGGCGCAAAGGGAAGGAGGAGCTGGGTACAACAACCAGCAATCGTATGGCTCATACCAAGACAACAATCAATATTACAATTCCAACCAGAGCGACAATTATTACTCGATATTAGGAGTATCATCATCGGCTTCAAATGACGAGATAAAGAAAGCATATAGATCTCTGGCCAAGAAACTACATCCAGACACTGTCGCAAATATGAGCGAAGAAATTCAGAAAGAGACAGCAGACAAGTTCCGCAAGGTACAGGAAGCCTACGAAAAAATTAGCGCTCTTCGCGGTATCAAATAGGATATATCCTACACTTTTTGTATCTTTGCGCGTTTTAATAGAGAAAATAAAAGAGAAACAATGAATATTTCCTACAACTGGTTAAAGAAATACATTAACCTCACAGCATCTGCCGAAGAGGTTGCAGAAAAACTCACTAGCATCGGTCTTGAAGTAGATAGCGTAGAGGAAACTCAGAGCATTAAGGGCGGTCTCAAGGGTCTTGTAGTGGGCAAGGTTCTCACTTGCGAAATGCACCCAAACTCAGACCACCTTCACGTAACGACAGTTGATGTCGGAGGTCCAGAGCCTCTCGGCATTGTATGTGGAGCTGCAAACGTAGCTGCCGGGCAGAAAGTAATCGTTGCTACTTGCGGTACTGTACTCTACGACGGAGACAAAGAGTTTGTCATCAAGCCATCAAAGCTTCGTGGAGTACCATCCAATGGTATGATTTGCGCTGAGGACGAAATCGGTGTAGGTACAAGTCATGATGGCATCATAGTTCTTCCAGAAGACACCCCAGTAGGTTTACCTGCTGCTGAGTATTACGGTCTAGAGAACGACACTATGATAGTTGTAGATATTACCCCTAACCGTGCCGATGGTGCCTCGCACTATGGTGTAGCTCGAGACTTAGCTGCAGCCTACGGTGTACAGGACGATAATATCAAAGTTACACTCCCATCCGTAGACGACTTCAAGGTTGCAAACAATTCTAAAGCTATAAAGGTTGTAGTTGAAAACCCAGAGGCATGCGGTCGTTATGCTGGTGTTACAATTAGCGGTGTTACTGTAAAAGAATCTCCAGAATGGTTGCAGAAGGCCCTCAAGAGCATCGGTCTCAACCCTATCAATAATATAGTCGACGTTACAAACTATATTCTCTTCGCCCTCGGACAGCCTTTGCATGCTTTTGACCTCAAGGATATCAAGGGTGGTGAGATTCACGTAAAGAGCGGTCTCGGAGGAACAAAGTTCGTTACTCTTGATGAGAAAGAGCGCACACTCCATCAGGACGACCTTATGGTATGCAACGCCGAGGAGCCAATGTGCATTGCAGGTGTATTCGGCGGTCTCCAGAGCGGTGTAAAGGACAGCACAACAGACGTATTCATTGAGTCAGCTTGGTTCAACCCAGTATCTGTACGTAAGACAGCACGTCGTCATCAGCTCAGCACAGATGCCAGCTTCCGTTTTGAGCGTGGTACCGACCCTAACAACGTAATCTATGCCCTCAAGCGTGCGGCTCTTCTCGTAGTTGAAGTAGCTGGCGGTGAGATTGCGAGTGAAATCACAGATATCTACCCTACTCCAGCAGAGCACTTCAACGTTACACTTAGCCGTAAGCGTTGCATGAACCTCATTGGGAAAGAGATTCCTGAGGCAACAATCCAAAAGATTCTCAAAGGCCTAGAGATTGAGGTAGTAGCCGACCGTGGAGATGAGATGGACCTTCGTGTTCCTCCTTATCGAGTAGACGTAACACGAGAGGCAGACGTAATAGAGGATATTCTCCGTATTTACGGATACAATAACGTAGAGACCCCAACAGCGGTACGTTCTACATTGGTATATGCAGACAAACCAGAACGCCACACCGTTGAGGGAGCAGTAGCAGCACAGCTTGCTGGTCAGGGTTTCCATGAGATTATGAACAATACTCTCACCAAGGCATCGTACTTCGAAGAGTCTAACGCTTATGATGCGACAAAGACCGTTGTTCTTGCCAACCCATTGAGTACAGACCTCAATGCCCTCCGCCAGTCATTACTTTTCGGTGCATTGGAGTCGGCTCAGCATAACAGCAACCGCAAGAACAGCGACTTGAAGTTGTTCGAGTTCGGAGCAGTACACAACCTTCAGTCGGCCGACGCCGATCGTGGTCAGCAACGCAGCTACCTTGAGGAGTGGCACCTATCTATTCTCATGACTGGTCTACGAGCACAGCCAAACTGGATTACTGCTGCAGAGCCACTGACATTCTTTGACCTCAAGTCTACCCTTCTCAACCTACTTCTCCGTCTTGGTCTAGACCTTAAGGCATACACAGAGCAGGCACTTGAGAACGATGTATACTCTGAGGCTATTCAGATTTTGGATGGCAAGAAAGTTGTTGCTACCTATGGTAAGCTCAAGAACGCGCTCTCAGCTAAGTTCGATCTTGACAAGCCAGTATTCTATGCTGAGGTTAATATGGACAAGGTTTATAAGACAATACTCCAACGTCAGAAGAATGCTCCAATCCGCTTTGTTGAGATACCTAAGTTCCCAGAGGTTAAGCGAGACCTTGCGCTCCTCGTTGACAAGGCAGTTACATATTCACAGATTGAGCAACTTGCGTATCGCACAGAGAAGAAGCTCCTCCGTTCAGTTTCTCTCTTCGACGTCTACGAAGGCAAGAACCTTCCAGAGGGTAAGAAGTCATACGCTGTGTCATTCATGCTCCAAGACGAGACAAAGACAATGAACGACAAGCAAGTTGACCATATTATGCAGCAACTTATAGGCGTATTCCAGAAGGAACTTGGCGCAGAGCTTCGTTAATCCGCCTATCACGAAAATGATATTATATACCTATAGTGCCGCCTTTACCGACTAGCACTATAGGTTTTTTGATTATAAAAAACTATGCCAAGAGAGAGAGAATACGACGACAGACATTTTGAAGACCTCGCTAAGTCGCTTGCAGAAGGCAATCGCCCATATCTGGATACGAACGAAGCGGAGGAGTTCATCGACTATCTCCTAGGCAAGGAACGTAGAGACGAGGCGCTTGCTGCATCAGACTATGCCGTATCTCTACACCAGAACGACTCGGGACTGCTTATACAACGTGCCACCATTCTTGTAGAGTACCGTCGTCTTGAGGAAGCCAGAAACATCTTGCAATATGTCTCACCCCTGGAACAGCGCAATCCAGATCTACATATTGCCTGGGGAGACCTCCACGTTCAAGACGGCGATGTCATCAAGGGTCTAGAGTGCTACGATGAAGCAGTGGCCTGCGAACCCGAAGACTCAGACAGTTACTTCGAGACATTGCTGATGATTGCCTCCAGACTCAACCGCGATGACCAGTGGCAATATGTATTCAAGTATGTCGACCAGTACCTCAATAAGAAACCACACGATCCCGACATACTTTTTGAAAGAGCATATGCCGAAGAAAAGTGCGGTGAAGATGCCAAGTGCATGGAGACCTACCTAGAGATGCTACAATTCAATCCATTCTCAGATATGGCTTGGTACAACTACGCACTGGTATGTACCCGCAACAGCCTGTTTGAGAATGCCAATCAAGCCTTCACTCGTGCCATAGCATTAGCGCCAGATTTTGCAGACGCATATTGCAACTACGGCAATATGTGGGCATCGTGGGAAAAATACGACAAGGCTATAGAGCAATATGCACAGTACGTTTCCCGAGCCAAAGGAACAGACACATTCGATGCCTCAGTCTACGAGTTGATGGGCGACTGTCTCTTCAACTGGGGTGTTTCCGAAAGAGAAATTCTTGAAAAAGACGAGAAGAACACCATCCCTGGGTTCTATTACGTCGCACTTACACCAGATGTACGCAAGCTTTTCGGGAATGCAATCGAATTCTACAAGTTGTGTATCGACAACAAGTACAATGAGAGTCGTGCCTGGATGCAGATAGCCGACACGACATCACTCTTGGGCGACAACAAGAAAGGTCTCGAGCTGATGGATAAAGCCATAAAGCTAGAACCTACGATACCAGGCGTATACTATATGAAGTCGGCGCTCTACGAACGAGAGGGCGACAACCAGAAGACACTTCAAGTGCTGCTTGAGGGTATTTCGTATGATATAAATGCCGTTCGTCCTTGGCTAGAAGTCACGAAGCTCATCTTCAAGATGCCTACAGAAGAAGGGCAAGACCAACTATACAATTTCCGTCAGGTAAAGTCGCGTTTCCCGGCAGAGCCAAGTATCGTTCTGGCAGAAGCCTTTATGATATACCTTATAGAAAAAGACGATAATCTGGCATACAGAATGATAGAATCTGTAAAGAAACAATATCCAGAATCATTCTGCGACGCATACGAAGACACAGACTTCTACAACATGATGCAAGATAAGCCATTTAATGAATTAATTTAAAGAGCAATTAATATAATATGACGACATACGGATTGATAGGCTACCCTATCGGACACTCTTTCTCCGAGAAGTTCTTTTCAGAGAAATTCGCTCGTGAAAATATCGATGCCAAGTATCTTATGCTTGAGATGCCCAGCATAGACGAACTTATGGGCACATTAGACAACCTTCCAGAGCAGAAAGGCTTCAACGTTACAATTCCATACAAGCAACAGGTAATGCCACTTCTTGATGAGATTGATCCAGAAGCAGCAGAAGTGGGAGCAGTCAATGTAGTTCGTGTAGGCAAGGATGCCAATGGGAAGCGCACGCTAAAGGGGTACAACAGTGATATCTACGGTTTCTGGGAATCCATCAAGCCCTTCATAAAGAAAGACATCCACAAGAAAGCACTTATACTCGGCACTGGAGGTGCATCGAAGGCTGTCCTATATATGCTCCGCAAGAACGGCATCGAGACACTCTTCGTATCCCGCTCCCAAAAAGAGGGTATGATTACATACGAGGATATAACACCTGAGATAATGAACGAATACAAGGTCATCGTTAATTGTTCACCTGTCGGTATGCACCCACACGTTGATGAGTGTCCAGCCATCCCATACGAGTGCATGACAACGGACCACCTGGCATTTGACCTAGTATACAATCCAGACGTCACACTATTCCTCAAGAAATCGGCTGAGCAAGGAGCTGCTACCAAAAACGGACTTGAGATGCTACATCTCCAAGCCATCCGTGCCTGGGAAATCTGGAATATGGAGTAAAAATTCCTGATTTCACTTAACAGTATAAACTCGATGAGATTCGCGTATTTGCGAACTCATCGTATCTTATACTGATTTATCGATTTTTCAGCATGACATTCAACTGCCTCTCATAATCCTCAGCCCCAGTAAAAACTATACCCTTCATACCTACTCGTCGACCACCCTCAATATTCTCCACCTTATCATCAGCAAAGATACACTCTTCCGGTTTAAGATTAAACTTAGCGAACAGACGATGATATATCTCAGCTTCCGGCTTGACAACCTTCTCTGCCGACGACACAACATACCCATCAAGCAAGTTAAATATCTCATACTGAGCCATAGTAACATAAACCTTACTGCACCAGTTTGAGAGCCCATAGAGCTTATAGCCCTCAGACTTCAGACGGCATAGCAAATCACGCATACCCGCCATCTCACCCGTCACAATCTCAGGATAATGCTCACAAAACATACGGAGTTCCGGTTCGAACTCTTTGTTTTTCTCCAATATCTCATCCATTATGACCTCAAAAGGGCGCTCTTCCCTATCCAGCATTTGCTGAACCTCCTCGTTACACAGTACGGGAATGAAAGCCCTGCAACGTTCCTCATCAGGAATATACTTATGGAAAAACGCCTCAAAGTCATAATCCACCAGTACCTTACCAAAATCAAATATCAGATTCTTAATCATATATCGCGTTTCAATTCTCTGTTACATACATCTATTTTTTTGCCGGTCTCTTCGAAAACAGATACACTCCCCCGTACAACAATATACTCAGAATAAGTAGGACAACAGCCACCATAGAGAAAACCAAATAGTTAGTATTCAGATTATTGATGAACTGCATTTTGCTGATATACCACTGTCCATCGCGTTCAACCAAAACACCCGTCACCCTTACAGGAATCATGAAATGGTAGATATCCAGATTTACCTTACTATTTACGGCAAAATATATGGCATCGCCCACACTGCTGAGAGACGCCCTCTCCCAATCGAGGTAAAAATGCCCCCAATAATTCCAATCGCCAAGCAACAAGTTTCTTGCTCCATCCCAACCTCGAAATATCTCCCCTGGATTCGTTCCCAGAATCAATATCTCATCAGAGACAATTGTTTCATCAATACAAGCCTCAACAAGTTTTGGATCACGCATTTGGTAATACCCATCCAATACCTTCAATGGTCGTAAGGCACTATTCCTCAAATCGACAGACAACTCCTCTCCGGGAATCGCTCTTGGGCAATCGACCTCTATGTCTGACTCAGCCCAAATACTGAAAATCAGATAAATCAGAACCGACAAAAAGATGAAACAAAGGCATTTAGTAAAAATTCTCATAGCACATTTAAAATTAGACGTTAATATATATATCCGACTGCAAAATTAAAACATTCCGCGACAAGTAGATGCAGCGAGGCAAGACAAATAT
>JAKSLD010000012.1 GCA_024401395.1 Bacteroidales bacterium | reverse complement strand
AATCGTGCGCAATCGCGCCTAATCGCGCCAAATCGGGACACCGCTCTTTTTTCGTGATATATCTTTGCATCGTCAAATGAACCTTATTTATTATATTTGCAATGTTAAAATCAAGATTTAATGATACAGAGAATACAATCACTTTACATCCTCGCTGCCGCAGTAGCACTTGGATCGCTTTTCTTTATAGATCTAGGACATTTATCTGGTCCTGCAGGTTTGTTTAATGTTACTCACTATGGGGTAGTGGATGTGACTAAGGAGAATCCTGAGGTTATAACTTATCTCTTCCCTTTGGCTGCAGTGCTGACAGTTACTTTTGTTCTTGTCGTAATAGATCTTTTCTTGTTCAAGAATAGATTGCTTCAAATGAGAGTCGCGACAACTACCGCTGCGCTTTCTATAGCTTGCGCTTTGCTTTTGCCTTTGACTAACGTAATGGTTGCGTCAACTCTCGAAATGGAGTGGCATCTACATTGGACTCTGGCATTGCCTCTTGTAGCCTCTTTTTTGATGGTCTTGGCATATCGTCGTATTTCTGATGACGAGGCTCTTATTCGCAGCTTAAATCGCCTGAGATAAGCATCTCGATGCAAGGTGGATAATATTCATGCTTTGAATGTGTCTGCCTGAGTGAAATAAAGATGCCTTGCTAATCTGTGACTAGCAAGGCATTCTATAAATTCTATTCAATTCTCCTATTCCCCCTTATTCTTTCTCTAATCACTACAGCCAGGATTTAGGAATTAATAATTTGGAATTAGGAATTGAGTTTTACTCCTCGTCGATGAGCTCGTCCTGGTTACCGATTGTGTGGTATACGTTGTTGACGTCCTCATCCTCCTCGAGTTTGTCGAGAAGTTTGCCGAGTGTAGCATATTCGTCTTTTGTGAGGTTCTTTGTATCTGTTGGGATACGCTCGAAATCAGCTGATACGATTTCGAAGTTGTTCTCCTCAAGGTACTTCTGAATCTGACCGAAGCTCTCGAACTCGCCGTAGATGTTGATTACATTGTCGTCATCTACGAAAATTTCGCTTACTCCGTAGTCAATCATCTCGAGCTCCAACTCCTCAAGGTCAAGACCCTCTTTCTGGCTAACCTTGAAGTAGCACTTGTGCTCGAACATGAATGCTACTGAGCCAGATGTGCCGAGTGAACCGCCAAACTTGTTGAAGTATGATCGTACGTTTGCAACTGTACGTGTTGGGTTATCTGTAGCAGTCTCTACGAGGATTGCGATACCGTTAGGACCGTAGCCCTCGTATACCATCTCCTTATAATCTGTCTGATCTTTTGATGTAGCCTTCTTGATTGCGCGCTCTACGTTCTCCTTAGGCATGCTTGCAGCCTTTGCGTTCTGCATGAGCACACGCAACTTAGAGTTTGCATGTGGGTCAGGACCTGCTGCTTTAACTGCGATGATAATCTCTTTGGCAAGCTTTGTAAATGTCTTTGCCATGGTGCCCCAGCGCTTTAGCTTACGGGCCTTACGGTACTCAAATGCGCGTCCCATAGTGCGTCTTTGTTCTTATTTTGTATTAATGTTATTGCTTGAATAGTGTCGCAAAGGTAGTATATTTTCGCTATATATCAAATGACTGGTATCTAATTGTAAGTTCTAGAGTCAATCGTATCTCTTGGATAAATATGCTTTTTTAGTATATTTAAGATAACTACTCTTGATTTATCAATATTGCGAATTAACTTTGCACTGCAATATTTCAATAAAAGGAATTATGAAACTCATCGTTAAGACACTTCATGGTGTCGAGGAATTGCTCTCCGCAGAGCTTCAAGAGTTAGGTGCTACAAATATCGCTGCAGAACGTCGCGCGGTGGCTTGTGAGGCCGACCTTGAGACAATGTATAAAATCTGCTATCGTTCACGTTTCGCTTTGCGTGTTCTTATTGAAGTCGTAAAATGCAAGCCTGATACGGATAAGGATCTCTATAATGCTGTGCACGAATTCCCTTGGAATGAGTATATTGCTCCATCACAGTTGATTTTCATCGATCATATCACTTTCTCTCAGAAATGGAATAATTCTAAGTTCCTTGCTATGAAGACCAAGGATGCTATTGTCGACCAGATTTCTGAGAAGTGTGGTTCGCGTCCTTCTGTTGATGAAAAGAATTTCGACATTCTTCTTAATGTCCATGCTACTGATGAGGATGTTACTGTTTCTCTTGATGCTTCACGTACATCTCTTAACCGTCGTGGTTATCGTTCAAGCCAGCCTGCTAATGCCACTAATGAGGTGTTGGCTGCTGCTTTGGTGAAACTGAGTGGTTGGACTGATGACCAGCCTTTGTATGACCCTATGTGTGGTTGCGGTACAATTTGTATCGAGGCTGCGATGATTGCTCGCAATATTCCTGCTAGTAAGTTCCGTAAGGAGCCTTTCGGTTTTGAGAAGTGGCAGAATCTTGATGCAGAACTTTGGCAGAAGGTAAAGGCAGAGGCTGATGCTATGATGACTAATCAGCGTCTGACTATAATAGGTTCTGATATCAATAGCGAAGGTCTTGATATTTTCAAGCAGGCAGCTCTTATGATGAACCTTACTCCAGATGTCCGTTCTATTAAGCAGTCGCTCAAGGAGGCTACTCGTCAGACTGCAGAGGGTATGGTGATAACTTGTCCTCCTGTTACTGAGGAGGAGGCACCTCGCAATGGCTTGGCGGAATATTACAAGGAGATAACATATTATCTGGCTAATAATTTCCCAGATCACGATGTCTGGGTTTATAGCTCAAACCTTAAGGCTTTGCGTGCTGTTCCATATACAGCTGAGGAGCGTCTCAAGGTATTCTCTGGCAATACAGAGGGCAACTTCAACAAGTATCCTTTCTAAATAGGGTAGTGCCATGGTTACCGGCCGCTATGCCCCGTCGCCGACTGGCTATATGCACTATGGTAATGCAGCAGCGGCATTGGCTTCTTGGCTCGATGTCAGGGTGCGTGGAGGTAAGTGGCTTCTCCGTATAGAGGACCTGGATAAAGAAAGATGCCGCCCCGAATATGTCGAGGCACTAAAAAAGGATTTGCAATGGCTAGGCTTGGAATGGGATCGTTCCGAGCCTGTTTTCGTTCAGTCGGATAGATACCATATATATAAGGAGTCTCTGGAGAAGCTCGAACAAATGGGACTCACATACCGTTGTTATTGTACCAGAGCTCAATTGGCTGCTATTGCCTCTGCTCCACAAGCAAATGATGGTAGTGAGGTGTGTCGTAAGTATCGGGCTAATCCTTGTGTGTCTATAGGTTCATCGCAATTTTTTAATAATCAGACTGAGGAGAAGCGTAGTTCTGTCAGGCTTCTTCTGCCAGATGTCATTGATGAGTTTACGGATTTGCACTTTGGACTGCAGAGAGATTCTCTGAGAGAGAGCATGGGGGCAGATCCTGTGTTGCGTCGCTCTGATGGTATGTGGGCATATCAGTTGGCTGTCTCTGTCGATGATGCTCTTCAGGGGGTCTCGTTAGTCACTAGAGGTGTCGACCTGATGTCTTCGGCTCATGTTCAACGCTATATTATAAGGTCACTAGGTTACGAACCTCCGCAATACGCACATATTCCACTATTGATGGGTTTGGATGGAATGAGACTTGCTAAACGAAATGGGGGAAACGGTGCTTATACTATAATGTATGCGCGAGATGTAGAACATTTGACTCCCGAACAATTTTTGGCCAGGATTCTAAGAATTATGAATGTCGTGCCATCTGACACAGATTCAATATCTCTTGATGAGGCTTTGCATATTTGGGGGAATTTTGACGTTTCAGGTAGTTCTTCTTTGTCTATCAGATAAAGAGCCTTTCTTAACTGTTCTTAACAATTCGGCAAGCTTTTTTCTCTTGTAAAAAGAGCGAAAAATATGTTCGTATGTATCATTTTTTTTCTCATTTGAAACATTAGTGGAGTTTAAGTGTTTGATTTGTAGGTTTATATGTATCATTGATAAGTCAGGCTTGATAATCGCTTTTTTTAATGTTATTTGATACAAAATCAAAAAAAAATGTAACGAGAAGAAAACAGTATTTAACAGTTATTTGCGATATTTGCATCCGATAAGCAAGGTAGCGAAGTGCCGCTTAGTTTGATTGCTGAGTTTTGTTACTGTTTTATATTTTTAGGAAATATCTAACATGACTCATATATTAAGGTAAGAGGGATTAGAAGCCGAACTTTATCACAGCAATTCAATTAACTAACCTCGGGTCGGTTCCTATATAATAAGGTATCGGTTCGAAAGTAATCAAAAGTACTATGTTATTTAAAAAGTGGAAATTTGCAAAGGCGCTATTGTTGATACTGCCAATGCTATGTTTCTCGTTTTCTGCATTCGCTCAGAAGAGCGTTTCGGGAACGGTTACGGCAGCCTCTGATGGTCAGCCATTGCCGGGCGTGAACGTGCTTGTACAGGGTACAACGCAGGGAACGATTACTGACTTTGATGGTAAATACTCAATGTCAGTGCCAGAGGGTTCAACTCTCGTATTTACATTCGTAGGTTTCACAACACAGAATGTTCCTGTAGTTGCTGGCCAGAATGTATACAATGTAGTCCTTGAGGACGAGACTTCAGACCTTGATGAAGTTGTTGTCATGGGTTACGGTGTTCAGAAGAAGAAACTCGTTACAGGTGCTACAGTACAGGTAAAGGGTGAGGAGATCGCTAAGTTGAACACAACAAATGCACTCGGTGCTTTGCAGTCTTCAACTCCAGGTGTTCAGATTACTCAGTCTTCTACACAGCCAGGTAAGGGCTTTAAGGTTAACATCCGTGGTATCGGAACAATCGGTAACTCAGCACCTCTCTACGTAATCGATGGTGTTGCAGGTGGTAACCTCGATAACATCAACCCTAACGATATCGAGTCTATCGACGTTTTGAAGGATGCTGCATCATCAGCTATTTATGGTGCTCGTGCTGCTAACGGCGTTATCCTCGTTACAACAAGACAGGGTAAGCAGGGTAAGGTAGAGTTGACATACAACGGTTCTATTGGTTGGTCAAACGCTTACAAGCGTCCACAGCTTTTGGATGCTCAGCAGTACTTGACAATCATGGACGAGTATAGTTTCAACACTACTGGCGCTAAGATGGATTACGCTGGCTTTATCCCACAAGAGTTGGTTGACAAGGCTAAGAAGGGCTGGAAAGGCACTGACTGGTGGGGTGAGTTCGAGAACAAGAACGCTGTACAACAGAATCACTCGGTTACTTTGACAGGTGGTTCAGACCGTTCTAAGTTCGCTTTGTCTTACACATATACTGGTAATGAGGGTATCATGGGTGCAGATAGAGCTTCTTTCTACAACCGTCACACATTCCGTATCAACAGTGATCATGTTCTCCTCAAGGTTCAGGACTTCGACGCTATCACACTTGGTGAGAATGTATCTGTAAGCTACAATAAGAGCCATGACCTCGCTGAGGATGGTATGTACTGGAGCTACATTCACTCTTTGCTTCAAACAAACCCTCTCATGCCTAAGTATGATGAGAATGGTAATATGTACGATGCAGTAAACTATGGTGAGGGCTGGAACGAGTATTGGTTCAGCAACCCATGGGAAGGTCTCGTAAAGGGTGGCTTCAACTCAATGGCTGAGAGCCGTAACCTTAACGTAAATGCAACTGCATTCCTCACAATTCAGCCAATCAAGGGCTTGAAGTGGCGTACACAGGTTAACTTCAACTGGGGTGCTGGTGCATACCGTTCATTCGGTGAGCCTCGTGCACCTTCGAAGGGTAATGGTATCGTAAAGACATACGATGTTAGCCAAAGCGCTTGGATGAACTCAGGTAGCTCAATTGAGAATACTCTTACTTATGATCTCCCTGTTCTCAGCGACAATAAGTTCAGCGTCATGGTTGGTCAGAGCTTCCAGAGCACAGGTTGGGGTACTAACCTCGGTGGCTCAAATAAGGTTAACCAGGGTGAGCAGCTTGCTACACTCAAGAATTGGGATTCAGCATGGCTTTCAAACATTAAGCTTACATCTGCAACAGATGCTTCTCTTACAGGTAAACCAAACGATGATGAGTACCTTGCATCTTGGTTCGGTCGAGTAAACTGGGACTACAAGGAGACATACATGGCAACTGTTACAGTACGTGCCGATGGTTCTTCTATCTTTAACGAGGGTAACCGTTGGGGTGTATTCCCATCAGTATCTGCTGGTTGGGTAATCTCTAACGAGAACTTCATGGAGTCAGCTGCTGGCGTTCTTGATTTCTTCAAGATTCGTGCTAGCTGGGGTCAGAACGGTAACAATTCAATTCCTAAGTATCAGTATCTTGCAACAATCGCTCAGTCTGGTTCAGGAAACGATAACGGTTACAAGTTCGATAATGATTTGCAGACATCTGTAGCAGGTACACCAAACACTGGTGCATACGCTAATATCGTACCTAACCCAGACCTCACATGGGAGACATCAGAGCAGCTCGACTTCGGTTTCGATGCACGCTTGCTCTCAAGCAGACTCTCTTTGAACTTCGACTGGTATAAGAAGACTACAAAGGACTGGTTGATTACAGGTCCACGTATTGCTATCCAAGGTACTAACCCTGCTTACATCAATGGTGGTGACGTAGAGAACAAGGGTATTGAGGTTGCTATCGCATGGAACGATACACTTGGTGATGATTTCAACTACAACGTAGGTGTTAACTTCGCTACAAACAAGAACGAGATTACTCGTATTGCTAACGAGAACGGTTACATCAATGGTGGTGGTTCTATCCTTTCACAGGGTACTGACTACATCTACCGTGCTGAGGTAGGTAAGGCTATCGGTTACTTCCGTGGTATGTCTTACAGCGGTATCTGGCAAAACCAGGCTCAGATCGATGCTGCTCGTGCAGCAGGTAAGGCAGTTCTTGATGGTGCTAAGCCAGGTGACTGTATCTGGGATGACTGGAATGGTGATGGCAAGATTGTTTATGCTGATGGTGTAGACAGTGATAAGCACGAGATCGGTGATCCTAACCCAGACGTAACACTCGGTGTTAACCTCGGTTTCAACTGGAAGGGTCTTGATTTCGCAGTTAACGGTGCAGGTGCATTCGGTATGCAGATTATGCGTTCTTACCGTTCATTCAGTGACTCATACCAGCATAACTACGATACAACAATCTTGAATCGTTGGCATGGTGAGGGTACATCAAATTCTCAGCCACGTATTTCTGGTACTGGTGACCCTAACACAAATTATGTATCAACACGCTACATGGAGGACGCTGACTACTTCAAGATCAAGGCTGTTACACTCGGCTACGATTTGAAGAGCGCATTCAAGAATCTTCCACTCCAGCAGCTCCGTTTCTATGTACAGGCTTCTAACCTCTACACATTCACAGGTTACACAGGTCTTGACCCAGAAGTTGGTTCATCTGGTGGTGCTGATAGCTGGGCATCTGGTATCGACCTCGGTTTGTACCCACCTTCACGTACATGGACTGTAGGTGCAAGCATCAAATTCTAATTAGACGAAAAAGTTATGAAGAAATATTTATTTGCAGCAGCTGCTGTTTTGTCTGCAGCTTCGTTCACTGCTTGTGACGACATGTTGGATACAGATCCACGTGTGACTGAGATGACTCAGGCTACTTTCCCAGGCAAGCCTGCTGATGTTGAGGCATTGAATGCTGCTACCTACAGTATCATGAATACAATGGGTGGTGGTGATGCTGACAACCAGAACATCTTCTACTGGTGGGAGGTTATGTCTGATAACTGCTACGGTGCTGGCGGTGATCAGGATAATAAGGTTAAGTCTCTCCACTATCTCGTTGAGATGAACGTTGACCAGTATGAGCAGGCATTCATCCTTCTCTATGGTGGTATCTCACGTGCCAACAACCAGATCGAGACAATCGACAATGTTGTTTGGACAGGTCTTGAGAAGAAGCGTAATCAGCTCCTCGGTGAGGCTTATTTCATGCGTGGTCTTTATACTCTTTGGCTTACTCAGTTGTACGGTGATGTACCTTTGATCACTTCTACAACAATTACTCCAGAGATGGAGCAGCAGGTAAGCGCTGAAGAGTTTATCTACCCTCAGATTCTTTCAGACTTCGAGTCTGCTAAGAACCTCATGAGCGCAGAGAAGAGCTCTGGTCATGCTAACAAGTATGTTGCTGAGGCTTTCACTGCACGTGCTTACATGTTCTGGGCAGGTTTCTACAAGAACGTAGTAGATCTTTCTACAGGTAGCGCTCCTGCTATCAACCTCGTAGCTCAGGAAGGTTGCGATAAGGCTTCTCTTTCACAGGCTGACGTTGTAGCTGGTCTTAAGGATATCATCGCTAGCGGTGAGTATACACTCTTGAAGGATTTCCGTTCACTCTGGCAGTATTCTAATACTAAGGTTTACGATGAGACTCAGGCTAATCTCGCAGCTGGTACAGGTCACGTTTACAAGTTCATCGCTGATATGGACCGTGCAGATTGCTTCGATATGCCAGGTAATGGTAATGGCAACCCAGAGGAACTTTTCCAGATTCAGTTCATGAACTCATCTAACTGGGGCATGGGTAGTGTAGAGCCTTATTCTACAGCTCGTATGTACTGTAACTATCTCTCAGTATTCTGGGCACTCCGTGTAAACGGTCACAATGGTGAGCTCGATGCTACATATCCATTTACTAATGGTTGGGGTCAGGGTATGCCTTCATGTAACATTTGGGATGACTGGACAGTTGCTGAGAATGCTGGTGGTGATGCTTCAAAGATGTATAAGGATATCCGTAAGCTCGGTTCTTTGATCGATGGTGTATCATCTGAGAAGGAGATTAACTTCGACTTCGTAAAGGATGGTGTTGAGATGTCAGGTTACGGTTGTAAGAAGTGGAATGGTGTAACTTGTGAGGAGTCTGATAAGAATGGTAATCCTTCTTGGTGGACAGTATGCGAAGGCTGGACAAGCTCTTCACTCGGCAACGTTATGCAGGGTGACCACTTCGAGGATTTCTACCTTATGCGTTATGCTGACGTTCTCCTCATGGCTTCAGAGCTTACAGGTGACGCTTCATACATGAATCAGGTTCAGGCTCGTGCTGGTGTTCCACAAACAGCATTCTCTTTGAAGGCAGTTCAGGATGAGCGTCGTTGGGAGTTCGCATTTGAGGGTCTCCGTTTCAATGATATGCGTCGTTGGACAGGTAAGGACCGTGTAACAGATTACGCTCCTAAGGCTCTTCAGGCACAGGCTGGTAAGCAGGTTACAAATGGTGTTTCTAACAAGATCACAATGCAGCACATGACATGCTCTTGGACAGAGCGTTACAATGCTACAAACGGTTTCTTGTCTAAGCCACAGGCTCAGATCACCCTTATGAACGGCAAACTTCAGCAGAATCCAGGTTGGGATGCATCTGATGCTACAACACAGTATGTGAAACTTTATTAATTTGTAATTAGTAATTAATATGAAGAAAATATTTTTACTTTTTGCTGCAGCGTGTGGGCTTGTTGCTTGTGATCCTATTTCAGAGGATATCAGCAATGGTGGTCACATTACAGTAGATGAGCTTCTCTCAAAGACTACTGTAACACTTGACAAGGCTCCTGACGGCTCAAATGGTAACGTTGTTACTTGTGAGACTCATGCTCCTGTGAATGCAAACTGGACAATCGCAGGTAAGACTTTCCAGTCTAACTTTACAACAAAGAAGTTGAAGTTGGGTGATCAGACAATCACTCTCGAAGGTCTTTGTGCAGATGGTACTCTTCTCGAGGCTTCATTCCCTATCTCAGTTCAGACTATTACTGATCCACTTCAGAAGTTCTACATCTATGGTGAGGATCCTGCTGAGGAGCCTGGCTTCGTACCTGGTGCATGGAATGCAGCTTGTATGCGTTTCAGTGAGAATGAGGGTAAGTTCGTTGACCTTAACGGTAACGAGGATGCTCTTCCATATCTTTCTGACGATATCTACTGGGGCTTCAAGACTCTCGTATTCGAGATCACAGACGCTACAGATGATTGCGCAGGTCGTATCATGAATGGTTGGTGGTCTGCTCGCTACGATGGCGATCAGGACGTTAAGTTCACAAATGGTTTGTGGGAGCTCCCTCTCACCGAGGCTATCGCAAAGGATTGCGCTAGAGGTAACGGTGGTGGTGGAAAGGACCTCGACATTATGGTTACTTCAGGTAGCTGTACTATCCATTCGATTTACTATGAGGAGTAATACTTCCTTATCGTAATAAGTACTTCAGGCTGGCTCAATTTTGGGCCAGCCTTTTTTGTTTTAGGTAAAATACAAGACAGTGAATTTAGCTATCCAAATATGCTGTCAAAATCGAAAATATGAATTAAATTTAGAGCCGAATTAGTCCTAGATGCAGTTGTAAAAATTATATTTCAACTATAGCTTAGTAACGTTAGTTTCGTTGATAAACTACACATACAAAAAATTCACATGACTTCTATACAAGATATACATACATTCGACATGCAATATGCTGCGGCAGTCCAAACGATAAAAGCTGCAATACAACGTAGTCAAGCCCGCGCTATTCAGACTGTCAATAGAGAAATGTTGTCGCTATACTACGGCATTGGACGTTATATTTCTGAGAATTCACGTCGTGGTTTCTGGGGGACAGGGGCAATCAAGCAAATAAGCGAGCAACTTCAGAAGGAGATGCCTGGTCTGAAAGGCTTTGGAGAGAGTATGCTCAAACGCATGCGCACGTTCTATGAAGAATGGAGCCCGTACATAAATCGGTACCCAGCGGGTACCGATTTGCGACTATCAAGCAGTCTGCAAGATAATAGACTAGACTCAATTCAGTACCCAATGGGTACCGAATTACGAATAGACGAATACGAGATGCTTTCCGAAATTCGTCAACCGATGGGCGATGAATTGAATTGGTCTGAATTCGTGCAAGTTCCATTCTCTCATCACATATTGATTCTACGTAAAAGAGAATCTTTTGAGGAACGCTCGTTCTTCATCCATGAATGTGCTGTACAACGTTGGACCAAGTACCAGTTGGAAGATTATCTCAATGATAAGAACTTCAGTTCTCGTGCCAATTTACCGAACAACTTCTCTTCAGCCATAAGCGACACAAAACTTGCAATCAAGACAGCTAAAGCATTCAAGAATGAGTTGCTTCTGGACTTTATCAACGTCGATGACCTTTATGAAGAGACAGAAGATCGCAACGAGCCCATGCTTAACAGCTTGATTGTGGACAACATAAAGCAGTTTATTGAGCGTTTCGGACAGGGCTTCCTTTTCATGGGGCCACAATACAGGGTGAAAATTGGAGAAGAGGAAAAGTTCATCGATTTGTTGTTCTTTAACCGAATATTGAACTGCCTAGTTGCTGTAGAACTCAAAGACGCACGTTTCCAACCCTCACATCTCGGACAGTTGGCGTTCTACCTGACGGCACTTGACGAAACTGTACGTCAACCTCATGAGAACCCTTCTGTAGGAATTGTATTGTGTCGCGAGATGGACAAAACTGTGGTGGAGGTTGCTATTCGTGATTACACGAAACCGATGGGAGTTGCAAGATTCCATCTCGGCAAGGATGCTCCAGAAGATTTTAACCGTGTTTTCCCTGATTTCAATGAACTAAATTGCATAATGTACGATGCTGATAAAGAACAGTGAAATAATCCTTATTTATTGGTGTTTGTATCGGCAGACGACCTGAAAAGATTGTAATATCGGAAATAGCAACTATAACTGAAAATATGTATGATGTATGGGTTGTATTTCATTTATAAATGAAAAGTGATGACATAAAAGTAGTGATTTTCATTTATAGATGAAAATTTATGGTGTAAATGTAGTAATTTTCATTTATAGATGAAAATATGATGTGCAGTCGTTCTTTATTTCTAATGGCTAGCGGTGGGTAGTCGCCAGCATGGCGACTCTACTGAGGTTGGGTATAGGCTGTGTAGGGAGTGAATGCTTATTCATCGCAGTTTTTTATTAATTGGTATGAGGTGGCGGAGTGTTAACAATTATAAAATATTCCTATCTTTGTGGTCAAAGTGAGAGGTTATGATGGAGAAGAAATATCCTATTGGTGTTTAGGACTTCAAGGGGTTAATTGAAGGTGGTTGGCTGTATGTAGATAAGACAGATATTGTCTACAAGTTGGCTAATGCCCATAAGAACCCTTTTCTAAGTCGTCCTAGGCGATTGGGAAAGAGTTTATTCAAAAGTACGATAAATAGAAGGTGCAGTAACGCATGTCAGAAAATATACTGAAATGATTAAGAATAAAAAAGTATCAGAAGTCTTACTATATGTAAGTTTATTGTTGTTTGTTGTATTTGGTATTTCCATATTGTGTATCAATAGTGATGTACTCTATACGGCGCATAACCGTTCGGAATTCCTTATCGGGTCTCCTTACTTTGATACACTTATGTCTAAGCCTTTCGGTCTGATTCGATATGTTGGAGCTTGGCTTACGCAGTTCTTATATATACCAGTTTTAGGCATAGGATTGTATCTTGCAATCTGGGGCTGTATTTTCTTTGTTGGACTCAAGGCATTCCGTTTGAGTGGTAGTGCTGTTGCACTGATGCTTTTGCCTGTAGCTTGTCTGCTTACATCAATAGTCGATTTGGGGTATTGGATATATGATTCCACTATCAAGGGTTATTGGTTCTCGCAGTCGGTTGGCTACTTGATAATGTTGCTGCTTTTGTGGGTAGCCCGTTGTACTCCACGTCAATGGCATATTCTCTGGTATCTTGTAGGTTTTGGTCTTTACCCTATATTGGGTTGGTTTTCATTGCTATTCGTAGTTTGTCTTGTAGTGACAGACAAACCGTCATGGAGAGAACTTATCGGTATAGTTTTACTTTTTGTGGCTGCAAATATCTGGAGGTCATTGCTCTATAATAATATAAAGCAAGACGATGTCGTTCTTGCTGGACTACCGCGTTTTGTTACACCATCGGACGTGACAGATTCTCTCTCTGTTCCTTTCTGGGTACTTGGAGCAGCCTCTATACTGATATCAATGTTTGGTAGATTCCTTGCAAAGTGGTTTATTCCTGTTTTGTGTACTGTTGCTGGTATAGTATTTACCTTGTCATTTATGTATCAGGACAAGAACTATACAAATGAGATGCGTATGGTACATTATGCCGAAGAAGATAACTGGCATGAGGTTCTTAATACATTTACGGAGTCTAAAAAGCCAACCATATCTATGGTTATGCTTAAGAATGTTGCTCTTATGCACGAAGGAGGCTTGCTGGACCGTTCGTTCAAGATGGGTAACGATGCCACAACTATTTACAATCCTGATTCTGTACACGTCAGTTTCTTGGAAATAGCCTCATCCGTTGTATATTATAACTATGGAATGATGAATGAGGGGTTCCGTCTGAGTTTTGAGTGTGGGGAGCAAGCAGGTTTCTCTCCTTATTATTTGAAAATGCTATGTCGTTGTGCATTGGCCAACGGAGAAAAAGAACTGGTAGACAGATTCCTCAAGCTTATACATGGGCATCCTTTTTATTCGAATTGGCAACCAAAACCTATTGATAGAAAGATAAATGAGTTGCAGGAAGCATATCTTGACGAACTGACAGGTGTAGAGAACAGCGACAGCTATATTGTTAACAGTGTCAGTCTGTGGAATCAATCAGACAGTAAGGTCGCGTCTGAGCAAGCCTTGTTCTATTCCATGATGCGTTGTGACTCACGCCGTTTCTGGAAATCACTTCGTAACTATGTTAAGTTGCACCTTGACGAAGAGTTCCCGTTGCACGCTCAAGAGGCATACATAATGATTATGGACAAACACCCAGAAGAAAAGAGAATGATGCTCCCTGTCAGTCAGGAAGTGTATGATCGCTATAAAAAGTTCTGGTCGACCCTTGAAAACCTGGTCAGAAGTGGTGTAAACCAAAGAGAGATACCAGAAAAGATGAGCTCTGAGTTTGGCGATACCTACTGGTATTTCAATATTTTTGGACGTAAGATATACTAATCATCGGACCAGATAGATTGTTAAACGCACATATATGCGTATTATAAAATTGAAAATTAAGAAAACAATGAATATATATATCCAACGCTGTTCAAAGTTGATAATTGCTGCAACAATGCTTCTTCTTACATCGTGTGTACATCATCCAGATGTGCCTACTACAAGCAAAGAGAGTAATGTTTTGCCTGCTATATTCCCAGATTATTGTAATGTTACCGTACCATATAATATAGCGCCACTAAACTTTATGCTTTCGGCAGAAGTATATGGGGAGTGTGTGGCACGTTTTACATTACCAGATGGGGCGCAGCAGACATACGGTAATGGTGTGAAGGTTCAGATTTCTGAAGCAGAATGGCATGCTATGCTTGAAGCTTCTAAAGGAAAGAGCATTAAGGTAGAGGTATGGGGTAAGAAAGCAGGTGAGTGGCAGTCGTTCAGTCCCTTTGAAATCAGAGTAGCAGAAGAGCCTATAGACGAATATGTTTCTTATAGACTTATTGATCCAACGTATGTTGCATGGAGCTATATGGAGATAGCACAGCGAAATGTCACATCCTTTGAGGAGTCACAGATATTCAATAATGAGATTACAAGCAATAACAGAGAGATAGGTCAGTGTGTCAACTGCCATAGCTATCAGAACTATAAGACAGACAATATGCTCTTCCATGTACGACTCTCAAATTCAGGTACTGTTATTGTAAATGATGGAGAGATTTCAAGAGTCAATCTGAAAAGAGACTATACAATATCATCTGGTGTTTACCCATCATGGCATCCGACAGAAAAATTTATTGCGTTCTCTACAGATTTGACAAGACAGGCATTTCATACTTCAAATTCTAATAAAATTGAAGTTTACGATCTTGAGAGCGATTTGATACTCTATGATATAGCGACAGATTCTGTGCATGTGGTTAGCAATGACCCTGAGCTACTTGAGGTATATCCATCATGGTCACCTGACGGTAAATACCTATACTATTGTAAATCTGTACCACTTCCAGAAGAGATGCGCGACAAAGATATCAGAACGACATATCAGAAAGTGCAATATAACCTATATCGCAAATCATTTGAAGCAGCTTCGCTTACTTTTGGAGAAGAAGAATTGGTTTACGATGCAGCATCTAAAGATAAGAGTGTAACGTTGCCAAGAGTCAGCCCGGACGGCAAATATATACTATTTGCTCAGGGACAATATGGGTGTTTCCATATTAGGCATAGTGACGGAGATATAGTTTGTCTGCCTATTGGCGATCAGCTTCCTTTGGATGCCAGGTCAGAAGGAGATCCATCTCCATTTGTTGACCTCACTAATTTGAACAGTGAAGGTTTCGCGGACAGTTATCCTACATGGTCTAGCAATGGTAGTTGGATTATGTGTTCAAGCCGCAGGGGTGATGGTAACTTCAGCCGTCTCTACTATTCATATTTCAAAGATGGAAAAGTAGAAAAAGCGTTCATGTTGCCACAAGAAGATCCTGAGCAGAATGTATTCAGGCTGAAGTGTTATAATCGTCCAGAATTTATGATTGAGCCGGTAGGTATCAGTGTAGAAGAATTCAGTAAGGTATTTGACCGATGAGTCGTAACAGCGATAAGGCGATGAAGCATTCAGGGTGGATATATCTATTGTCGACCCTGATATTTGGGGTAGCGGTATTGCTATTCTTTGCATTAGCGTATCCGCATCACCTCCATTTTCAAGAGCAGTATCAGCTCTTTATGTTCAATAAGGGTTATGTTCTTGAGGTACTTGCAGTACCAGGGGGAGTGGCGGATCTTTTAGGCAGGTTCCTGACACAATTCTTCCTCTATGCGTGGGTCGGAGCATCGCTAATCGCTTTGGTCATGGTGGGGATACAGTTATTGACCTATCGCCTGTTACAAAATGTATGCTCTGGACATCTGAATTATGCGTTAAGTTTTGTTCCGTCGTTAATCAGTTGCTGTTTCCTATGTGATGAGAACGCTTTGATGACAGCTCCTGCAGCATTGACGATAGTGCTTGGGGGAGTTCTAGCAGTCCAAAGTATCAGCAAGGATAATGTGAGACAGGTAATAGAGATAGCCTCTATTCCTCTTATATATATGATGGCAGGTGCATTCGTTCTGCTATATGCCGTCATATTGATTATAACAGAAGTTCAAAAGAGATACACAACGAAATTACTTCCGGTGGTTGGAGGTATTCTACTTGTCGCTTCGTTATCCCCAGCGATATGGCATCATTTTGTTCATTATTCATTGATGCAGCTATACGTGGGACCCCATTATTATCGTATTACAGATGTTTTCCCTATCTGGGCGTGGGGGGCAGTAGCTACAGTCCCTCTTTTGATGCTACTATCGAAAATACTCAGTAGATGGTCGATACGTAGAACCCTGACAGTGCATGCTATATTATGGACGATGTTGATGCTGATAGGAGGAGATATGGTTTATTCGTCTCAGTCTCAACAGCAAGAGAGCATTATGGCATACGATTTCATGGCCAGAAATGCCATGTGGAATCGAATAATACAAAAAGCGCAACAAAAAGCGCCTAAGAATCAAGTGGCTGCAGTAGCTTTAAATCTTGCGCTGGCCGAAAGAGGAATGCTGACATCGCATCTGTTTGAGTATCCGCAAAACGGCATATCAGGGTTACTGCCTAGTTTCACGAGAGATTACGTGTCGCCACTTGTGACATCCGAGGTATTATATCGCTTAGGTATGATAAATACTGCACAATGTTTTGTGTTTGAGGCACAAGAGGCAATACCTGATTTTCAGAAAAGTGCAAGATGCTACAAGCGTCTGGCAGAGACCAATCTGATAAATGGTGCATATGAAGTTGCCCGTAAGTATTTGATAGCGTTACAGAATACACTGTTCTACAGAGCATGGGCGACAGAGACATTAGCATTAATTGCTGATGATGAGGCTGTGAATAAGCATCCAGAATATGGTAGCCTGCGCAAGATGAGGAGCAATCAGAATTACTTCTTTGGAGGGACCGCTTTGCATCAGATACTATCCACACAGTTAGAAGCCAATCCACAGAACAGAATAGCTTTTGAATATCTAGAGGCAGCATGTATGCTTGTAAAAGATGTTGAGAGAGCTACCAGTTTTTATCCATTGAGTGAGCCATTAGGTTATCAAGGCATTCCAAGAAACATCCAGCAAGCTATGCTGTTGAATTGGAGTCAGAATCATAAAATCAATGAACCCATTCCTGAGTATTTCCAACCAGATGTAGTGCAAGAGTTCAAGAGCTTTTTCTCCGCATTACAATCCAGCAATGGTAATCCTAAGTCCATGCAAACAGTATTCGGTAATACATATTGGTTCTATTATTATTTCCATAAATGAGAGCATTGTCAATATATATACCTCTTGTAGCGCTACTCGTGTTTTCTGCATGTAGTGAGGCAGTTCGTGATGCTAAGCAAGAGACATCGGTGCCTGCGATATTTCCAGATTATTCAGGAGTTACTATACCTGTAGGTATTGCGCCACTTAATTTCTGTATGGCAGACCGTTCGGCCATCATGGTAGATGCAGTCATTACAGACGGACAAGGGAAACAGTTGCATGGACAAGGAGAAGAGAGTACCTATTTTGACATAGAAGAGTGGCATGAGCTGATAGCAAACAATGCCGGAGACTCACTTCAAGTGTATGTGTCGGCAAAATACGATGACGGATGGCATTCGTATAAGCCATTCTCCATATATGTCAGCAAAGATGCTATGGATTATGGGGTAGTGTATCGTAAGCTAGAACCTGGATATGAGGTGTACAGCAAGATGGGTATATATGAGAGAGACCTTGCGACATTTGAAGAGACAGCGCTGATAGAGAATACGCAATTCAGTGGGTGTGTCAATTGCCACAGTTTCAATAAGTGTGACCCAAAGAATCTCAGTCTGCATATCAGAGGCAGTCATGGCGCTACACTTCTTAGGTTAGACGGGAAGATGGATGCGTACAACACAGCTACATCTAAGACCCTGGGTACGTGTGTGTATCCTTATTGGCATCCAGACGGGAGATATATAATGTACAGCACGAATGCTACGCAGCAAGTATACCATGTCAGGGATGCAAACCGTATTGAGGTTTATGATAAAGATTCCGATCTACTCCTATATGATACAGAAAAGAACGAGTTGGTAATTACCCCATTGCTGAGTCGAGAAGGAGTGATGGAAACCTTCCCTGCGTTCTCTGCAGACGGTCGGACACTCTATTATGTACAAGCTACATCTATCCCTGCAGACAGTAGAGACTTACAGAATCTGCATTATAATCTCTGTTGCATCTCATTTGATTCAGAGACCGGTACGTTTGGAGATAAAGTTGATACGCTATTGATGGCAGAATCATTGAATCGTACAGTTACTATGCCACGTCCGTCATACGACGGGAGATTCCTGATGTTTACGATGGCAGATTATGGTCAATTCCCTATATGGCACCATGAGGCAGATTTATACATGGTACCAGTCGGAGATCTACAGCAGCCTATTTCAGACGTAGAGAAGTATCGAATGCGAGCAGTCAACACAGACGATACAGAGAGTTTTCACAATTGGAGCAGCAACAGTAGGTGGATAGTATTTTCAAGTAGAAGAGACGACAGCCTATTTACCAGACTATATTTCTCGCATATAGACGAAGAGGGAAACGATACCAAGCCATTTCTCATGCCACAAGAGAATCCAAGGCGCTTTTATGATGAGCTGTTCATGAGCTATAACGTTCCAGATTTTGTGACATCGCCGGTTGGGTTTGACGATAAAAAGGCCGAGAAACTTATAAATGACGACAAGCGCGTGCAAATGGGTGTGCGTTAGGCGTTTGAAGATAATTGGAGAGTATTTGCTGGTTATGGTCTGCGTTAAGTGTGCGTTCGAAGAGCATTAAGGTTGCTCGCAATTTTTTTATTTTCAGATTCACTTTAAGGAAGAAGAGTAATTGAGGAAATCCACTTTGGTGAAAGTTTCCAGCTGTTCCCTTGGGGGCGCTTTCGTAAACCACCGTCTCTGGGAACATTCTCAATTACTCTTACGGGAATGAAGTGGAGTAGCGATTAGAGAAGTTGATAATCCTTCTCTAGTCCTATGCTGATCCTATAGAGCACCCTTGTTCATCGCAAATTTTTTTATTCTTTGATTCATTTTAAGGGAGAAGAGTAATTGAGGATAAAGAGACATGTAAGCTTCCCCATTTTAGGACCGTATTGAATTAGACACGCTAAGGTACATTTTTTTATTTGTTTTTTCTCCAAGTGATTTTTGATATGCACATCAAGGGATTGCCGATTCGACCTCGCTATCATCTCGGTTACTTTCGTAATAGTAATATGAGCGATGGATATCCATTAGTCTGCACGCCCGAGTGATGCTGACTTCATATTCATCTACTATTTCTCCTGTTATGTGCTTCTTGACCTCGGGCTCTAGAGTTTTTTTCGATTACATCCTTTAAGATGCGATTGTCTAGAGCCAGATCCGCATACATCTGTTTTAGCTTGCGATTCTCCTCCTCTAGTTCCTTGAGGCGTTGTATCTGACTGACATTCATCCCACTATACTTACTATTCCAGTTGTATAGGGTTCCTTTGGAAATTCCGAATTCTCTAGCTACTGTATCCGCTGACACTCCGCTTTCTAGTGTCTTGACAGCTTTTACCATCTCGCTTTCGCTATGTGCTTTCTTTTTCATGTGGATTTTTGTATTTGACAAATTTATCTATTTTGTCAAATTACAAATCGTCCGATTTTCGGGGAAGCTTACAATGGGGAAGCTTACACTCTTTATTTTCAAATTCAGATATTTATTCCTACTTTTACACCAATTATTACACTATATCGTGCAGTTATGAAGAATTTTATCATCATGGCATCTGCCATATTGTTGTTCTCAGCATGTCGAAATAATGCTGATGTCCTCCCAACCGCTTCTCTAGCGTCCGTTTCTGGAATCAAGTTTAGCGATACTACCCCTAATCCAAAGGAGGGTAAGCGTGTATTGGTCATAAGTTCTAGCCCTCGTCCCGGCGGTAATACAGATCTTTTGTGCGACGAGTTCGTTCGTGGCGCTCAGGAGGCTGGGGGCGATGTGGAAAAGGTTTTTCTTGCCGATCTCCAGTTGGAGTTCCTTTCTGAGGATGGCGCTAATAAGCCTCATGATGTATCTCGTGATAGCGATACTGGTCGCTTGGTCGATAAATTCCTCGATGCCGATGTCGTTTGCCTCGCTTCTCCAACTTATTACATGAATGTCAATGATCGTATGAAGGCTTTTATCGACGCTACTTATCTCGCTTGGGGTGATGAGAAGATGGGCAACAAGGAGTATTATTATATTACAGCATGTGCTCAGAATTCAGTCGAAACGGCTCAGTGGTGTCTCAATGGGTTCAGAGGTTTCGTAATGTGTATGCCTAATCCTACTGAGCGCGGATATGTAACAGCCATTGCTCTCGGCCGTCCAGGCGCAGTAAAGGATACTCAATATATGCAGGAGGCATACAATCTCGGTAAGTCTATAAATAAAAGATAGGTTTTAATATTGTCATAATCATGTTTTTAAGGCCATTCTCTATAGATGACGCGCCAACTATCCTTTCGTGGATTGGTAATAAGCTAGATTTCCGTAAGTGGAGTGCCGATCGTTATGTGCATTTTCCCGCTTCTCCTCAAGATATGGTTGCACAATATGATGCCGGTAATATCTTCCCTCTCACAGCTGAAGATAGCGAGGGGCGTGTTGTCGGACATATTATGATCCGCTTTCCAAATATGCTGGAACCGCGTGCTCGCCTCGGTTTTGTCATCGTCGATAGCCGTTTGCGTGGCCGCGGATTGGGAAAGGAACTTGTTAGGTGCGCCGTAGATTATGCTCAGCAGAAAATGGGAGCAAAAGATATTTCTCTCGGTGTATTCCTAAATAATCCTTCTGCTCTCCATTGCTATCAGTCTGCTGGGTTCCAGGTCGTCGGTAGCGAATCTTATATGATTGATGGCGAGCAATGGGAGGGTGTAGAGATGAAGTATAATGGTTGATAGCTGTAGACTTTTATAGTATCTGCTTCTGTTGCCCCCATAATTATTGGAGCAGCTATAGTTTATGGTATTTTCGAAGTTGGATATTTTTTCGTTAACGGTTCCTCTTGGACTCAGGATGTGTTTGATTATTGATTATTGATTCTTTGTATATTATTTAATGTTATAATTATGTACGCTTATATATATGCTTTTTTATATCAACTGGGTTTGAGAAAAGGACACTCTATTAGAGAAAGTGAAGATAATGGAGTAGTTGGATTAATAGTCGCTTCTGGTGCACATTTGTTATTAACCAGTTTATTTATTGAATGGATTTGGGGTTTTGACTTATTGCAATTTCTTCCAAAGGGGAATAAATATCTGCTAGTTCCTTTTGTGATATTACAATCAGTATTGGTCTACTATTGGTGTAAAAAAAGGGGACAATCATACATAAATAAATACAATGGTACTAATTTGTTGACTTTCAAGAATTCAATATTGGTAGTACTTTTAATTTTCGGACCTGTCGTTATGATTTGCTTATTTGTGAAGGGTGGATATTTTTCGTTATTTGATTGACGAAATTGGTAAGGACAACATAACGCTGAAGATGCAAGCATTCAACATTACTTTGATTAACGAATAATAAATATATTATCATGTACGCTTTTGTATATGCTTTTTTATATCAACTAGGTGTAAGGAAAAGACATTCTATTAGTGAAGGTAAAGACAATGGATGGTTGGGGTTATTGATAGCTTCAACGATTCATTTTGGGGTGATAACGGTATTTATCGAGTTGATTTTTGATGTTGATATACTATATTTCCTCCCAAAGGGGAATAAATATGAACTAATTCCTATTGTGATAGTTCAATCAATATTGGTTTATTATTGGTGTAAAAAAAGAGGTGAGGCATACGTAAATAAATATAAAGATACAAATTTATTGACATTTAAGAATTCGTTAATGATAATATTGCTATATTTAATACCTATTGTCGCAATGATTCTGTTTCAAAAGAATAGCTATTATTCGATATAGGGCTGACAGAGTTGGTAAGGTTAATTCTATACAAATATCAGGTTATGAGGATACTAGGTGTTTTATATTATTACTATTTGAAACAGTGATGTATATTATTGCTCATTTTTGAGTATTTTTGCCGTGAACAAATAATTGGAATATTGTGTTTGCATTATATCAGAAAGAAATATACCAGTATTTTTCATCGGCAGTAGGATATCTGGTCAGCATAGTATTTTTTGTGACGGTCGGACTATTCCTATGGATATTACCGAGCGGAGATAATATTATCTATTCCGGGTATGCCTCATTGCGTCCGTTGTTTGATTTAGCACCATGGCTATACCTGTTTTTAGTTCCAGCGATATCGATGCGATTGATTTCAGAAGAGCTGAATAAAGGTACACTTGAGCTTTTGCTGATACGTCCGATAAGCAGGCTAAAGATTGTTGCGGCTAAGTATCTCGCTGGGTTGACCTTAGTATTGATAACGCTTATTCCAACGGTGGTATATATAGCTATAGTATGGTACTTAGGGCAGCCACAGGGGAATCTTGATATGGGCAGTGTATGCGGTTCGTATCTGGGGTTGATAATGCTGGCAGGTGTATATATGGCGATAGGTATATTTGCGTCATCGCTTACGGGAAATCAGATTGTGGCGTTTATAGTTGCCATGGCATTATGCTATCTTGTATATTCCGGTTTTGGAGCATTATCGACTTTGCCATCATTACAAGGGATATCATCGATAGTAGCGCAATGCGGCATTGAAGAGCATTATGCTTCAATCAGCAGGGGAGTAGTAGACTCAAGAGACGTCGTATATTTCCTCAGTATAGCATTAGCATTCATATTCTTTACATCATTAAGACTCAAGAAATATTAACAGGCCATGAAGTATTTATACATAATAGTAGGACTTGTAGTAGTCAACTTATTGGCTTCCACATATTATTTCCGTATAGACCTTACGCAAGAAAAGCGGTTTACGCTAGCTGATGTCACAAAAACATACTTGGCAGAATTAGACAGTCAGGTTTTTGTGAGATTATACCTTGATGGAGAACTCAATCCTGGTTTTACACGACTTCAGCGCTCGACAAATGAGCTGCTAGACGAGATGCGAGCATATACTCATGTTTCGTTTATGAAGACGACAATAGATCCCCATGAGTATACCAAGGCAGAATTTGAAGAATTCAACGAAACATTAGCCGAGTACAATTATGCAGGAGTACCAGTCTTTGAGACCAAAGAAGACGGACAGAAGACACGTACGGTGGTATATCCATACGCAATGGTACAAGTCGGCAGCAGGTATGCGATAATAAATCTACTAGAGAACATATCCGGGCTAAGCGGAGAAGAGAATCTCAATCGTTCGGTAGAGAATCTTGAGTACAGGCTCATAGATGCTATTCATAGGCTTACGATGAAAGACAAGCCAAGAGTAGCATTTATAGAAGGGCAAGGAGAGCTAGAAGAGATAGACGTCGTGGATGTGACCGATGCGTTATCGGCTCATTTCGCTGTAGACAGAGGTCAGATAAACGGCGATGCTACGATATTAGACCCTTACAAGGCAGTGATAGTAGCCAAGCCGACAGAAAAGTTCAGTGAAGCAGACAAATATGTACTAGACCAGTATCTGATGCGAGGCGGTCGCGTGATGTGGTTATTAGATGCTGTATCCATGACACTAGATACACTGAGGACCCAAGCACAGACGGTCGGGCTATATGGAGACTATAATATAGAAGACCAGTTGTTTGTTTATGGATTCCGAGTTAATCCTATAGTAATAGAAGATATGTCATGTGCCCGTATTCCGATAAGCATTGCGCCAGAAGGGCAGAAGTCACAGATAGTGCCTATGCCATGGAGGTTCTCTCCATTATTCTCGGCCAATATGAGGAATGCTATTACTAGAAATATCAGTCTGGTAAAGGGCGATTTTGCGTCATCCATTGACACAGTGGGACTTGCAGAAGAGATGGAAGTGAAAAGGACACCACTCTTGCGTTCGTCGGCATATACAAGAGAGCATCGTACTCCAGTCATGGCGACCCTGATGAATATCCATGACAAGCCACAGCAGCAAGACTTCAATAAGTCGCACCTTCCTGTAGCGATGTTGGCAGAAGGCACATTCAAATCGGCATTTTCGCACAGACCCATACCATCAGCAGTACGCAATTCACAGAAGAACCCTAGGATGGAGAAGAGTGAAAAGACAGCTATGGTTGTGGTAGGAGACGGAGATATCATACGTAATGATGTCAGGTTCAGAAATTCCGGCGAGCCACAGATTACGCCATTAGGTTATGATGAGATATCGCGTCAGACATTTGGTAATAAAGATTTTATTGTCAATGCGGTACAATATCTTGCGGATGAAGACGGACTGATGGACTTAAGAAATCGTACATTCACGCTACGATTGTTAGACAAAGCCAGGATATCAGAAGGCACGACAATGCTAAAAGTAATGGCGATAGGGTTGCCAGTTCTTTTTGTAGTTATTATCGGATTGCTGATATACTTCCTCCGTAAGCGCGCATACAGCAGAAAAATTGCTTAACTTTGCTTGCGTTATGATTAACAGACAGACAATAGCCAGATATATATTCGCCGTCATAGTAATAATTACATTATTTATGGCGTGCAATCCAGAAGATGACAGACTTCTGTCGTACCAGCATACGGTGCAAGTTGGGTTATACAGTGCGCACACAAAACAAGATACGACACTAATAAACGTCACGATATGGGGTGCGGGGGTAAGAGATACCTCAGCAACGAAAAAAGATTCAGTGTTGTACAAGTATGATGAGGCGGGTGCGTTCTTTCTAAATCTCAATATGAATGCGGATACGACACAATTTTTCATAAAATCGAGAACATTGGTAGACAAAGTAACCTTCCATTATAAGCGCAAGCTTCAGCCTGTAAGTGGTGCGGGAGGCATTACTATGGATATGCATATTGACACAATGTTCCATACGAACCAGTGTATCCATTCGTCGAAATTAGTTCATAAAGACATAAAGTATAAAGAAGATCGTGAGAATGTGCAGTTGTTCATATACTAAAGGTGCCTTTATGATAAGAATAGCCATAGTATTGGTATTCTGTTTCAGTTTAGTGTCAGCCTATGCTCAGATGCCTGGAAGTAACGGTCAGTTTCCGATGAGCAATGGAGCTGGAGGAGCTATGGGCATGGGAACCAGCAATAATAATCAGCAAAACAGACAAGGGGGAAATGATGACGATGAAGAGAGGAGAGAGCCAGTAGTACTGGTTATCAAAGACCAAGGATTGTCATTCGGTATAGATGTTGCGCCATTTATTATAAGACTTATAGATAAAGAGCGTACCGGATTTTCGTTAGTGGGTCGATATGGTTTTGCGAAGCGTTGGTGGGCTGGCGCAGAATGGGGCATAGAGCATGTAGACTATGACAAGTCATCGTATACAGAAGATGACAAGCACAACGTGCTACCATACGACCGTCAGATATTCAAATATTCCAGTACCGGTACATTTATTCGTTTAGGTGCTGATTATGACATATATATGTCGGAAGAGTATCCGACGAACAACAATATTCTTGTAGGAGCCAGATATGGCTATGCATGGCAGACACACGAGAGTTCCGGTTTCGAGATACCAGACAACTACTGGGGGGCGTACCAAGGTTCGGTAGGCAATACAGCAGTCAATTCGCATTGGCTAGAAGGACTATTTGGATTAAGGTGCGAGTTGATACCTAATTTTTATATGTCGTGGACATTCAGAGCCAAAGTGAGATTGCTATCTACGCACTCAGATGATTTGAATCCATATACCATAGCAGGTTTTGGAAAATATGACAATCGAGTTGCTATGGGATTCACATATACATTGGAATACCAGATACCAACAAACAGGAGACAGAAAAAATGAAGAATGTGACAGTATTCTGTTCCTCGAGTGACAGGATTCCAGAAGTATATAAGCAAGATGCCCATGAGATAGGCAAGTTACTAGCCGAGTCGGGATATGGTCTAGTTTATGGGGGAGGAGCATTAGGTTTGATGGGGATAGTTGCCGACGAGATGCTTGGCAAAGGTGCTCATGTAAAGGGAGTTATACCAAAATTCATGGTAGAGGTAGAGTGGCAGCATAAAGGAGTAGCCGATATGGAACTTACCACTACGATGAGTGAGCGCAAGCAGAGATTGATTGCGGCAGGCGACGTAGTGCTCATCCTTGCGGGAGGAGTAGGTACGCTTGATGAAATGTTTGAGGCTATATCCGACAGGAAGTTAGACTTAAACGACAAGTCCATGGTAGTTCTCAATACGTCAGGATTGTATTCGCCCATCAAAGAGATGATGGAGAGGTTGAACGAAGAGAAATTTCTCAGAGACAACGACAATCTTTATTTTGTTGATACGCCGCGAGAAGCGATAGAAAAGATTAATGAATTGGTAAAATAGAGATGCCAGAAGATACACTACATATAGAGCCAGCAGTACGGTTGACAGATCTAGTCACGTTTCATTCCGAGGCAGACAGTGCGTTGATGCAAGTTCAGTCGTCGAGTGAGATGGTGTTGCGACCTATAGGGACTACGCCATTAGGAGAGCATGTGGCGTGGATATTTGGTGTATGTGTATGTATTTGCGTTCTGATAGGGTTAGCCAGATTCCTTTCAGACTCGTATCTGACGAAGATAGTATCGTATATATTTGTACCAACCAGGAATAGAGGTGGAGTGTATACAGATATGTTTCTGCATTATTTTCCGGTAACGGTAGTGATGTCGGTAGTATATCTCCTTTCGGTGTCGCTAGTAGTGCTACAGGCGCTAGTGGTTTTCGGGTATATTTCGCAAGCCCCTTTCATATACTATCTATATACATTACTAGCAGTATTAGCATATACGGTAGCTAAATATATACTTCATACCATTATTCTTTCCAGTTTTGGACTAGATGCGGCAAAAGAGAATCTGATCAGGCATAAAATGCTGGCATCCAATGTAGAAGCATTGATGTTCCTACCCATATCAGTTATAGCGCCATTTTTGTCGATACACAATGCAGAAATGATGTTTATGCTAGTGGCGTTTGTCGTCGTTTTGTTAGCAATATGGAGGGCTTTCAGAGCAATTGAAGATATTTCGTTAGATTTGCTTTCATTTGTGAACATATTTTTGTACCTTTGCGCCGTTGAAATAGCGCCTTTGTTGTGTATACTCAAGGCGTTAGGAGTGATATAAAGGTAAATTTTAATAGACAAGGCATTGAAAATCAAGAAGGTTTTAGTGTCGCAGCCAGCCCCTGCACCAGATAGCAAATCGCCATATTTTGATATTGCGAGCAAGTATGATGTCGAAATAGACTTTCGTCCGTTCATTCACGTAGAGGGTGTATCTGCTAAGGATTTCCGCAAGCAGAAGGTTGATATTCTATCTCATACAGCGATTATTTTTACAAGTAAAACTGCTATAGATCATTACTTCCACCTATGTGAGGAGTTGCGAATCCAGATGCCAGAGACCATGAAGTATTTCTGTGTTTCGGAGCAGATTTCGAACTATTTGCAGAAATATATTGTATTCCGCAAGAGAAAGATATTTGATGCGCCTAAGGGTACATTCAAAGATCTAGTTGAGTCGGTATTGAAGAAGCACAAGGATGAGAAATACTTGCTTCTGCTGAGTGATATCTCTAAGGGAGATATGGCAGAGATGATGGAGAAGATCAAGCTTCAGTTCTCCAAGGCTGTGGTATATAATACTGTCAGTTCGGATATGACTGATGTCAAGATACACGATTATGATATCGTATTATTCTTCTCGCCACAAGGAATTATCTCGTTGAAGAAGAATTTTCCAGATTTTGAGCAAGGAGACCTCAATATCGGTACTTTTGGAGTGTCGGCAGCACAGGCCGTCAAAGATGCTGGGCTTCGCCTTGACATAGAGGCGCCATCTCCAGAGACACCATCAATGACTGCGGCATTAGAAAAGTTTATAAAGCAGAATAAAAGTTAGTACTTTAAAGTGTATTAAATGTGAAGGAGCTGTTCGATGATATTGTCGGACGGCTCTTTTATTTTTTGTGAAAGTGTGATTACTTCCTGCATTAAGGGAGCATTAAGGGAGCGTTAAGGGAGCGTTAAGAGAGGGTATATAAACTACAGGGGGTGGTAGTCGTGATAAAAAGTTGAAAGAATAGCTAAGATAGAAAAAGGTAAATAGTTGTGTATTAGAATAGTAATTAGTATATTAGCGCAAATAAAAATAACTACAGAGATGACAAGATTTATTTTATCACTATTTGTACTTTTGGCTTTGCCAGTGTATGCTCAGCAAGTGAGTGTTGAGACGGCAAGGCAAGTTGCTAAGAATTTCGTTATGAATCAACTTAACGGAGCGGGGTTAAAGTCGGTGACTATAAGCAGTCCTGAGCTGGTATATACTGCAGAGCAAGACGGAAACAATCATTTTTATGTTTTCAACGTTGGTAATGATCAGAGAGGATTTGTCATTGTTGGAGCAGATGAGGCTGCTGAAGAGATTATAGGATATTCGACGAACGGCGGTTTTGAGTATGATAAAGCGCCAGAGAACTTCAAGTGGTGGCTATCGCAATATAGTGCGCAGATAAGATCAGGTATAGAACTAGGAGTAAAAGCAAGAGAGAAGGCAGCGAATAAGTCGGCAAGAGTGAGTGTTACACCATTGCTTAATACGCAGTGGAATCAGAAAGAGCCATATAATAATGCTATTCCTACAGTGACGTTAGGGTCTGCAAAAAAATGTGTGACAGGGTGTGGAGCTACAGCTGTTGCACAGATAATGAAATATTATGAATATCCGTCGAGTGTGGGACAAGGGCAGAAGTCTTATACTATGTATTATAAGAATAATTCGCCATCGCAAGGGTATTTTGAATATAGTAAAGAACCGATTGCTGGGTATACCTCTGAGACAACATTTTCAGCTGATTTCGGGAATACTCATTATGATTGGGATAATATGCTCAATAATTATGGTAGTGGATACAATGCGCAAGAAGCGGATGCGGTGGCTACATTGATGTATCACGTTGGAGTGGCTATGGATATGGAATATACACCCTCAGAATCAAGTTCATCAGAGAGAACTGCTGTGAGTGCGTTGAGTGCACATTTCGGGTACGACAAATCAGCCAAGTACGTCAGTCGAGATTACTATACAGATGTAGCCTGGGAAGATATGATTTATGAAGAGATAGTGGCACATAGACCAGTCCTATATGGCGGTCAGTCCGGTGATAGCGGTCATTTGTTTGTATGTGATGGTTATGATGCAAATGCTGCGAAGAATGCATATCATATCAACTGGGGTTGGGGTGGATATTGTGATGGCTACTATGCTTTGACGGGTAGTCCTGCTTTGGATCCAGCTGGAAGCGGTATAGGTGGTGCAGGGAATGGAGCGAGTTATACAGACAGTCAAGGTGCAGTTGTCAATATTAAGCCTGACGAGGGGGGAGATTATGAATACGTGATAAATTGGAATGATGCATCGGTTGCTAATAGTGAAGTACAAAGAGGAGAGAATTTTCTATTTGGTGGTCAGATAGTCAATCATTCGGCAGTAAGTGCTACAATGGAAATTGGAGCCAAGTTTATTAGAAAGACAGATAATCAAACTTATTATGTTTCGATTGGTAAGATTGAGTCGCTGTCGTCATGGATGCTTAGGAATCTAAGTAGCTATGCTATAGCTACGGGTTCCGTTCCAGAAGGAAGTTATTATGTCAAGTTAGTATTCAAATCTGCTGGCGATGGATGGAGGGAGGCTAATACCAATATTGTGCCCGAAGTGGAAATAACAACATCGGACAAAGAGTATATAATTACCAGTCAGCTTATAGCTGGAGACGGCGAGTATGTGTTGGCTGATATAAATGCATTCAGTGTAAGGTTTAAGGTAAAGAACAATACATCGTCTGCGTTGACCAAGACATTTCAAAGTCTAGTTTATGTAAATACCAGTGGTTCAAACTACGATGGTGCTTTCCGGTTGAAGAAGACCGTAACAATACCTGCTAACACAGAGATAGAGGTAGTTTTGTCGGATAGGACTTCTACTTGGAAGTCGGTAATGGAAGCAGGGAAGAAATATTGGATAAATTTAGAGGAAGGTGGAAATGAACTTGTTAGCAAATATATTGTCACCGCTGTGGAAACAATGCCAACTGGTATCGGTCAAGTATTTGGTGATGAGGATGTACGTATAGAGGCAATATATACCATTGACGGAAAGCGAATAAACTCGCTTCAGAAAGGTATAAATATTGTCCGTATGAGCAATGGCAGGGTAGAGAAGGTAGTGGTAAGATAATCCAGATAAGAAATAATAGTTTTTATAGCGTCTTTATTAATTGGATACCCTCTTTGTATCCAAGGTCGTAAAGACGCTGTAGATTTTCTGTATTGTCTGATGTACGACCTACGCCACAATCGTCACTTGGTCTCAGAACAGTAATTCTACCTTCATCCTCCAGTTTTTCCAGGTATTCAATCTGTTTGTTATAATCAAGATTACGATTGATCATAGCCTGACGAAGGTTAGGGTATTTTTTTAGGACGAACCAAGGTAATTTTGAAGGTTTGTTCGGTTTCCTGTATCCTCTAGGTTTGGTAAGGACTACAACAATCTCATCAGCGCCATCCTCTATAGCCCTTTTGACAGGAATAGAATCGGCTACGCCGCCATCGACCAAAGGTTCGCCGTCGACCCACGTAACAGGAGTTACCATAGGCAGAGAGCAAGAAGCTCGGCACATTTCCAGGAATCTAGGAAAATCGTTCTTTTCCTCGAGGTATACAGGCTTGCCAGTCAGAGCGCTAGTAGCTACAGCCACAAAACGCTTGTCGGACCTGCTATAAGCCTCAAAGTCGAAAGGGTAGAACTTATCGGGGTAGATATCAAAAAGATAATGAAGATCTATAAGACCACCTCCGAATATAAGAGACTTTAGTCCTACGTAATTATGTATTTTCAGTAAGTCGACATTAGAAAATCTGGTTCTTCCCTTTTGTTTAGAGATATAAGAGATGCCGGTAGTAGCACCTGCAGAAGTACCTATGACATAGTCGAACTCCATGCCATAATCGATAAAGCTATCCAAAACGCCTGCAGTGTAGGTGCCGCGCATTCCACCGCCTTCTAATACTAATGCCTTCATAAAACGTGTTATTAATTGAATGGGAAAATGAGAGGTAATGCACAGCACATTACGATACCCATGATTATCTGTAATGGCAGGCCCACCTTGATATAATCCATAAAAGTATATTTACCAGCAGGCATCACCAAAGCGTTGGGAGGAGTAGAGAACGGCGATGCGAAGCACATGCTAGCAGCTATGCTCACGGCAAACAAGAACGGCGTAGGAGATATTCCCAGCTGGGTAGCGCTCTGAATGGCGATAGGGGCCAATAGAACAGCCGTTGCAGTATTAGAGATGAACATAGTCATGAGAGAAGTTGTGAAATATATACCAGCCATTAAAGCCATAGGTCCATAAGCACCCAGAGATTGTACGAGAGACGTAGAAATCAGAGCAGAGGCACCTGTCTTTTCCAAGGCAAGAGACATAGGCATCATTGCGCCAATGAGAACGATAGACTCCCAAGATATTGTCTTGTATACGGCATCCACATTACGGAAACAGCCAGTGAGAACCATCAGCAAGGCAGCAATGATAACTGCTGTGACAGGAGCCACAGGAATGCTGTCGAAAACCATCATAATAATCATCAACAACATAATAACAGCTGCGATAGGAGCCTTATAGTCGAGAGTAACAGATGCTGCCTGGGCTTGAGGTTCGCCTATGAGGACCCAGTCCTTCTCCTCCTTTTTAAGCCTTTCTATATTAGACCAGTCGCCCTGGACCAGCAATACATCCCCCTCGTGAATATTGACCTCGCCAATATCCTGCAATAAATACTCATTGTGGCGACGTATACCGAGGACATTGATGTCGAACTTACTACGAAACCCGACCTCGCGTATTGTCTGGTTAACCACCGATGAGGTGTGCATGATAACCATTTCGGCTATACCTATATTATAGAAATCCAGTTTACTCTGGTGAGACTTACTTACTTCGAGTTCGTGTTTGTCCATTATTTCGAGGAGATAATCCTGGGCAAACTCATGTATTTTTTCCTCTGTGCCGCTGACGTATAGGATATCAAAGTCGCTAAGTTTAGTATTCGGTTCCGCCATATGCTGAGTAATAGTCTTGAGGAAGCGGTGCTGTGTTTCCTCTCTGCGGCGAATCTCCAGTATATTGATGTTATAATTAAGACGAGGGTTAACCTCGGCGAGAGTCTTTTTCAGTATAGGCGAAGAGGTAGAAACGCGGAGGCGGAAGAGATTGTCCGATATACCGTATTCATTTGCAAGTTGGGATAGACTCTTACCCTTTGTTTTGTAATTACTTTTATCCTTCTTGTCCTTAGGACCATTGAGGAACCATTTAGATAGAGGTAGGAGGAGTAGAGTACCCACGGCAACGACTATCAAGCCAGAAGGGAGAAAGTCGAAAAAAGACAGCGGTTTATAACCACCATTTACCAAAGCATCCTGAATTACCAGGTTAGGAGGAGTACCGATAAGAGTCAGCATACCACCCATAGAGCTAGCAAAAGCGAGAGGCATTAGCAGTCGGGAAGCATTGATGCCACTATTGGCAGCCATACTTACCACGATAGGCAGCATAAGGGCGACAGTACCAGTATTAGATACGAAGGCACCGATACCAGCTGTACCTAGCATTACCAGGAAATACAATTTTGTCGGATTATTACCAGAGAGGCTAAGAAGCTTAGCGCCGATCATTTTAGCGAGACCAGTCTGGAAAATAGCGCCACCAACGACGAACAGACCGACCATCATGATGACTACAGAATTAGAAAATCCTGACAAAGCCTCTGTTGGTGTAAGGGTCTGCATCAGAAGTAATGCAACAAGTGCACAAAGGGCGACTATATCAGATCTTATTTTGCCCCATGCAAAGAAGAATGCTGATAGGAGCAGAATAATGATAGTTGAAATCATGCTATTGTGAGTAATTTAGCATTAATACGCATAAAAAAGCAATATGTTACAGAAAAAAGCGTTGTCGTGCAGAAAATATATGATAAATATCAGCTTATGACGCTCCAGTTGATGCTAGAATTCTTGAGTTGGTTGAGACGTTGAGCCATACCCTGGTTGTCGGGACTCTGCAAATAAGGGTCATCTGCAAGAACTTTTTCAGCTATTTCGCGGGTATACTGGACCAGTTTCGCATCTTTGGCAAGGTCGGCAATATGGAGGGCAAAAGGCAGTCCGCTTTGTTGGGTTCCATCGATATTGCCAGGTCCACGCAACTGCAAGTCGGCCTCAGCTATTCTGAAACCATCGGTAGTGTCCACCATTATCTGCATACGTTGGCGAGTGTCATTAGCCAATTCGACAGACGTCATAAGGATACAATAGCTCTGATCGGCGCCACGGCCTACGCGACCACGGAGCTGGTGGAGTTGGGACAAGCCAAATCTCTCGGCGCTCTCGATTATCATAACGCTAGCATTAGGCACATTTACGCCAACCTCGATAACAGTAGTAGCCACCATAATATGCGACTGACCGCTAGCGAAACTCTGCATAGCGGCATCCTTCTCATCAGGCTTCATTTTGCCGTGGACCATACAGACGTTATACTCCTTAAAGGCATCCTTCATATATTCGAAACCCTCGGTCAGGTTTTTGTAATCCAAGCTCTCAGATTCCTCGATGAGAGGGTAGACCACATAGATCTGTCGTCCCAACTGCAACTGCTGGCGCAAGAAAGCGTTGAGGTTATTTCGTTTATTATGGAAATAATGTTCAGTGCGTACCGGTTTGCGGCCAGGAGGAAGTTCGTCTATAATCGAGACATCCAAGTCGCCGTATACTGTCATAGCCAGAGTTCTTGGTATAGGGGTTGCCGTCATCACCAGGATATGAGGAGGAACGATACCCTTTGACCACAGTTTAGCTCTCTGCTGGACGCCGAAGCGGTGCTGCTCATCCACTATAGCCAAGCCAAGGTGGGCATATACGACAGTATCCTCCAGCAAGGCATGAGTTCCGACGAGGATATCAATTTCGCCATTAGCCAAATCGGCAAGAATTCTAGTACGGTCCTTCTTTTTCGTAGAACCAGTCAGCAATTCTATGCGAACAGGCATATCCTTTACGAAAGAACTCAATCCTTCGTAATGCTGAGTTGCGAGAATCTCAGTAGGAGCCATCATGCAAGCCTGCAGTTTGTTACCTACAGCAATGAGCATAGCCATCAAGGCCACTAGAGTTTTTCCAGAGCCTACATCACCCTGTATCAGACGGTTCATCTGGTGACCACTACACATATCATTCCAAATTTCGTGGACTACACGTTTCTGGGCATTAGTAGGTTCGAAAGGGATATGGTGAGCGTAGAAATCAGAAAGCAGAGAGCCAGCTTGAGAGAACTGAATTCCACCCTGCTTATGCTTGTTGATATTTCTATTACGAAGGATACCCAGTTGAATGAAGAACAACTCCTCGAACTTCATACGGAATACCGCTTTCTCTATTTCGCGGTGGTCTTTAGGGAAATGGAGTATTCGAAGGGCGGTAGAACGGTTGACAAGGTGATACTCCTGTAATATCCTGTAAGAGAGAGTATCGTTGACCGAAGCCTGGAGCTGGACGTTGAAAAGCTGGTTCATCAGCTTCTGGATAGCCTTAGAGTTAAGGCCAGCCTTCTTCATTTTCTCGCTAGTGTTATAGACAGGCTGAAGAGTACCTGCTGCTATCTGAGCGCGGTCGGCCCGTTCCAGTTCAGGGTGGACTATATTATACCTACCATTAAACGCAGAAGGTTTGCCGAAGAGCATAAACTCATCATTATAATTTACCTGCTGCTGCACATAGTTGAGACCCTTGAACCAGACGATTTCGATTTGGCCCGTTCCGTCGGTAAACATAGCAGACATACGTTGCTGTCGGCCAGTGCCTATAGTCTGGAGCGAGATGAAGCGTCCGCAGAGCTGGACATAAGGCATATCATTAGTAATATCCCGTATCTGATATATACGACTACGGTCGACGTATCTATACGGATACAACTGGAGGAGGTCGTCAAAAGTGCTAATGTCCATGTCTTCCATGAACAGCGTGCGCCATTTGGGACCTAATCCGGTAATATGTTTTATGTCGGTCTGTAGGATGTCCATACAATTATGGACAAAGATAATTCTTTTTCTGAAGTTATTTTTTGAAGAAAGACTTCACAATAGTTCTCAAGAGAGATGGGAGACCCAGAGCCTTAGTTACAGAATTGACAGTTTTCATGGTCTCCTTATGTCTTTTCTCCTCCTCCTTCTTTTTCTCCTTAGCCAGTCTCTCCTCCTCTTTTTTCTGCTTAGCAGCCTCTTTTTCGGCAGCGATGCGTTCCTTTTCTGCCTGTTTTTCAGCAGCTATTCGCTCCTTTTCGGCTGTAGCTGCCTCTGCAGCCTTATCAGCTTCGGCGTTACGCTTAGACAAAACAGAAGATGCGCCCTCGGTATTCTCGGCAGGGGCAGGAGTGTTCTGTTTATACTCCGCCATAAATGCGGCGCGTTCCTCGGGAGTGATAGCACCGATTTGAGAAAGAGGGAAGAGAATCTTAGCCCTTTCGACAACAGAAGGAGCGCCATTAGCGTCGAGGAAAGAGACGAGAGCTTCGCCAGTCTCGAGATTCATGATAGCCTCATCAGTCTTGAACTTAGGGTTAGCGCGGAAAGTATCCGCAGCAGTCTTAACCGCCTTTTGATCCTTAGGAGTAAATGCGCGGAGAGCGTGCTGGACGCGGTTTCCAAGTTGGCCCAAGATATCCTCAGGGATATCATTAGGACTTTGAGTTATGAAATATACACCTACGCCCTTAGAACGGATGAGGCGAACGATCTGTTCGATTTTATCAACAAGTTGCTTGCTAGTATCCTCGAAGAGCATGTGAGCCTCATCGAAGAAGAATACCAATTTAGGGAGGTCCATATCGCCTACCTCAGGCAAAGTCTGATACAATTCAGTCAGAAGCCAGAGGAGGAAAGTAGAGTACAATTTAGGTTTGAGCATCAGTTTATCAGCTGCAAGCACATTCATTATACCCTTACCATCCTTTGTTCGGATGAAATCGTTGACATTGAAAGCTGGGAGTCCGAAGAAATTCTCAGCGCCCTCACTCTTGATAGCCAAGAGGGCACGCTGTATGGCACCTACCGAAGCAGAAGTGATGTTACCATACTTAGTAGTATACTCCTTAGCGTTCTGACCTATATAATTAAGGAGGCTACTCAGATCCTCCACTGTTATGAGATTCAAGTTCTCGTCCTCAGCGATTTGGAAAGCAATAGCCAAGACACCACTCTGAGTATCGTTGAGCTCCATGAGGCGCGACAAAAGTTGGGGTCCCATCGTAGAGATAGTTGTCTTGATAGGTTCGCCCTGTTCAGCGAACACATCGAAGAAGCGCACGGGGCAAGGTGCGAACTGAGGGTCGGGGATACCGAATCCATCCTTACGTTTCTCGATGAAACCAGAGAGTTTACCAGTTTTAGAAATACCGCTAAGGTCGCCCTTCATATCCGCCATAAAGCAAGGGACGCCAGCCTGCGAGAAAGACTCGGCAATTACTTGGAGAGTTACTGTTTTACCTGTACCTGTTGCGCCTGCGATCAGGCCGTGGCGGTTAGCCATTTTACCATTGATACAAAGTTTGCTGCCGTCGGCATTAGCGACATAAAGTTCGTTATTTAGAAACATGGTGATAAAATCTTAGTTTGCGGCATTTTACGACGAGTGTTAAGAAAGGTTGCAAGGACAGTTGCAAAGCAGTTGCTATACCCTTGCTATACCCTTGGAAGTATAAGTTTGCTCGCAATTTTTTTAGTTTGAGAGAAGTTGCATGGTAGTCAGAAGGTAGTTGCTAGTACCTTGGAAGTATAAGTTTGCTCGCAATTTTTTTAGTTTGAGAGCAGTTGCAAGGTAGTCGGAAGGTAGTTGCTAGACCCTTGCTAGTACCTTGGAAGTATAAGTTTGCTCGCAAATTTTTTATTTGCGACATAGGGAGAAAAGTATTTTGAGAGAAGAGAAAGACAATCCAGGTCGGAGTTACAAATAAAAATGGTGCTGTTATAGACCAAACAAATAGAGAGTATGAGGACAGCATTTCTAAAAAAGTGTTACATTTGCATTGTTGAAGTTAACATAACAAATTATTTTATGCAGAAGAATAAACTAGGCAATACAGGCCTTGAAATATCTAAGTTATCGTTTGGCGCATCATCATTAGGTGCTGTATTTCATGATATCAACGAAAAAGAAGCTATACGTGCAGTCTCAGTAGCGCTAGATGGGGGCATGAATTTTATTGATGTTTCTCCATACTATGGCCATTACAAAGCAGAGACAGTTCTTGGCAAGGCACTCAAAGAGTTGCCACGAGACAGATACTACCTTTCGACGAAAGTCGGTCGTTATGGTAAAGACGGAGTAAACACTTGGGATTATTCAGGCAAGCGAGCTACAGAGAGTGTGTATGAGAGCATGGAGCGATTGAATATAGACTACATAGACCTTATTAATGTACATGATATAGAGTTTTCCGATCTGAATATAGTAGTCAATGAAACACTTCCAGCGTTAGTTGAGTTGCGCGACAAAGGTGTAGTAGGTCACGTTGGCATTACCGATTTACAGTTGGAAAACCTCAAGTGGGTGGTAGACCATGTAAAAGAAGGAACAGTTGAGAGCGTTCTCAACTTCTGTCATCATTGTTTATGCGATGATGCCTTGGTAGACTATCTTGACTATTTTGAGTCGAAAGGCATAGGCGTTATCAATGCTTCGCCGCTCTCGATGGGACTACTTTCGCAGCGAGGAGTACCATCATGGCATCCTGCGCCACAAGGACTTGTAGAAGCATGTAAGAAAGCTGTGGCGCATTGCAATGCGAAGAACTATCCTATAGAGAAACTAGCAATCCAGTATTCAGTCAGCAATGACCGTATAGCGTCAACACTCTTCTCATCTGCGAACCCTGCCAATGTGCAGAAGAATATAGATTATGTATCAGAGCCTATTGACTGGCAACTAGTGAAAGAAGTACAGGATATTATTGGAGACCAGAAGCGAGTAACTTGGAAGAATTCATGATGAAAATAATAGATGCCCATTCCCATTTGTGGTTGAGACAAGATACAACAGTCAACAATCAACCAATAAAGACGACAACTAACGGCAGGTCGCTCTTTTTTGGCGAGGAGGTACAGATGTTGCCACCCTTCATGATAGACGGGCGAAACTCTGCCGAAGTATTCTTGTCCAATATGGACTATGCTCAGGTTTCTGCTGCGGTAGTAGTCCAAGAATTCATAGATGGGCTACAGAATGATTACTTGGTGGACGTTATGCGCAGGTTCCCCCAGCGCTTTGTGACCTGTGGTATGGCCGAGTTCCGCCATAGTGGATATTATGCAGAGGTTATAGATCTCCACGAGCAAGGCTTCAATGCGATAGCCATTCCTGGGCACAGATTTCCCAAGGGGGCAAAAGGCGAGACAGCGCTTTCGACAGTTGAGATGATGAATACCATGAAGTACATGGAAAAGAACGATATGGTATTATCCATTTGTCTTGATGATGATATTCAATGTCGGGAGCTGCAAGCCATTATAGAAGAATGTCCAGATCTGCGCATAGCCATAGGTCATTTTGGGATGCCAACGACACCATATTGGGAAGACCAGATAAAGCTAGCCCGAGCCAAGAATGTCATGGTAGAGAGTGGAGGCATCACATGGCTTTACAATTCAGAGTTTTATCCATTCCCATCGGCCGTAGACTCTATAAGGAAAGCGGCAGACATGGTAGGTATGGAGAAGTTGATGTGGGGTTCGGATTATCCTAGGACGATTACTGCAATTACCTACAAGATGTCGTATGACTTTGTAATAAAGAGCGATAAGTTGACCCAAGCCGAAAAAGAGGCATTCCTTGGAGGCAATGCTGCACGATTCTACAGGTTAAAAGACCTTGTAGAATTGCCATACATTAAAAATATGTCCGAGTAATATTTACAGCACAACAAAAAAGATAACATGAAGATATTCAAGAATCCAAAGTTCGCCCTTGGTTTGATATTCTCCTTATTTTTCCTCTGGGCTATCAGTAGCAATCTTTTGCCTACGATGATACGACAGTTGATGAAGACATGCGAGTTGAATACGTTTGAGGCTTCGTTTACAGAGACAGCCTACTGGTTGGCCTATTTCATCTGTCCTATACCTATAGCCATATATCTTAAGAGGAATAGTTATAAAGCAGGTATTATTTTCGGTTTACTTACTGCTGCTTTGGGAGGACTATTGTTTATTCCTGTAGCAGATCTGCATGAGTATGCCGCATACTTGCTGATATTCTTCATTATAGCAGTAGGAATGTGCTTCCTAGAGACGGCAGCCAATCCATACGTAAATGTACTTGGAGATGCGGATACGGCACCGAGGAGGCTAAACTTAGCGCAATCATTCAATGGGTTAGGCGCTTTTATTGCGGCGATGTTTCTCAGCAAGTTGGTTCTCAGTGGTAATGACTTTACCAGGGAGACACTTCCTACAGATTATCCAGGAGGTTGGATGGGGTATATAACAGATGAGACAAGTTCGATGCGAGTGCCATATCTGATTCTGGCAAGTATGCTTATACTGATAGCCCTATTGGTATATTTTACCAGACTACCAAAGATAGCAGAAGAGGAAGAAGAGAACAAGAAAGACGACAAGCTAATAGATTTTTCGGTACTTAAGAGACATCATTTGAAGTGGGGAGTGATAGCGCAATTCTTTTACAATGGAGGACAGACAGCTATCAACAGTCTATTCCTTATCTACTGTACGAAGTATGCAGGCATTTCAGAAAGTATGTCTACGACACTTTTCGGTGTATATATGGGTATGTTCCTCCTTGGGCGTTGGATAGGAACTATGCTTATGGTCAAGATAAGGCCACAAGACCTGTTGATGGTTTATGCTTTGGCCAATGTGGTACTCTGTGCGGTAGTCTCAATTTTCGGTGGTTGGGTAGGTATCTGCGCAATGTTGGCCATATCATTCTTCATGTCGATCATGTATCCTACGCAATTCTCCTTGGCGCTCAATGGGCTAGGCAATGCTACGAAGAGTGGTTCGGCATTTCTTGTTATGGCCATTGTAGGTAATGCCTGTGTGCCACAGTTGACAGCATTTATCATGCATCAGAATGAGGGTATATATCAGATAGCATATATAATACCTATGATTTGCTTCCTAGTATGTGCGTACTATGGATGGAGAGGGCACAAGGTAGTAGATTAAAATAGACAGTATAACAATAACAACATAATGAAAGCAATACAGATAGCAGGAGTTGGCGACATGAGAGTCGTTGACATAGAGAAGCCTGCCGCACCAAAAGCTGGTGAGGTTTTATTGAAAATAAACTATGTAGGTTTCTGTGGCAGTGACCTATCCACATACCTTGGCAAGAATCCAATGGTAAAGATGCCTGTGGTTCCAGGGCATGAGATAGGAGCGACTATTGAGGCAATAGGAGAGAATGTACCAGAGACATTGAAGGTAGGAATGGTAGTAACAGTCAACCCATATACCAACTGTGGGCACTGTGCCTCGTGTCGTAATGGTCGAGTAAATGCCTGTCAGCACAATGAGACACTTGGAGTACAGCGCAATGGAGCAATGAAAGAATATATGATACTTCCATGGGAGAAAGTTATTCCAGCAGCCAATATGTCGCCAAGAGACTGTGCGTTGATAGAGCCGATGAGTGTAGGTTTTCATGCAGTTAACAGAGCACAAGTTACAGATATAGACGTAGTAATGGTTCTCGGATGCGGAATGATAGGAGTCGGTGCTATTGTCAGAGCTGCGTTACGAGGAGCCACAGTTATTGCCGTTGATTTGGATGACGAGAAGTTGGCCCTTGCGAAGCAGATGGGAGCAAAGTATACAATCAATTCAGGTACTGACAATGTTCACGCAAAGCTACAAGAGATTACAGGAGGTTACGGTCCAGATGTAGTAATTGAGGCTGTGGGAGCTCCTGCTACATACGTAATGGCAGTAGAAGAAGTGGCATTTACCGGCAGGGTAGTATGTATAGGGTATGCAAAGGTAGATATTGCATTCCAGACGAAGCTCTTTGTGCAAAAAGAGCTAGATATCAGAGGTTCGCGAAATGCCATGCCATCTGATTTCCGTGCGGTAATCAACTATCTCAACTCTGGAGTATGTCCGATAGACAAACTAATATCTGCAGAAGTGCCAGCAGAACAAGCCCATGATGCTATGAAGCAGTGGGTTAGTGCTCCTGGTAAGGTGTTTAGGATATTGGTAAAGATGTAGTAGAGCTATAAATATCTTGTTAAAATAATATAAAAGCAAGTGCTTCCATTTCAAAATGGAGGCACTTTTTTTTATTTGCAACCATATTGAGCATAGATTCGTAGACATATCGCAAAATAAGTTCTGCTAGTATCAGCAAAACGCAACACTAATTGGAAAATGAAGGCAAATAAACGATATTTAATGAATGGCATTTCTCGATCAAGAGCATTTTTGCTCATGCTTTTGGCATTCTCCTTTTCTGCCATTGTAGCTAAAGCTGAGGGTTCTTTACAGGTGAATCCACGAGGCGTGGGCGCGACACGTGCTTACCTTGAACATAAAGAAAAAGGGAAGTTCACAGGTGGCATCGCACGAACCAACAGGATATTGTTTATTGCGAAACGAGGTGAGACAGTAGCCCTCGCTACGTCAGTAGACAAATCTTACATGACACAAAATGAACAAAATGTAGATATTATTGTGAAATACCTGCAAGATGGTAGATCGTGGTCTATTGATATCAAAGGTGAGCATGATGGTGCTGCAACATCTGACAAATACGAAGGCTATATCGCAAAACCTATCAATGAGGTAGCTGGTCCGTGGTATCCTATGACCGGAGAACAGGGCAATAAGTATAAGCCATATCTTTTCAAGGTTCCATACGAAGGAGTATATGAAGTTGAATTTATAGGTAAGGATGAACCAATATCATCAGGCAACCAAAACTCGCCTGCTGACCCGGTAGAAGCAGATTGGACAGATGCTGGTCAGTACGAGAATGTTGCGGCATGGGATATTTCGGTATTTGACGTTAATGACAAATTAGTTAACGGTCGTGTCTTTGCTTCATATCTGGCCATTATTATAGGAAATCAAACAGGAAAGCATTTCAGCAATCTCTATGTGCTCACACAGGATGGTTATCTGTATAGTATGGATATTAAAGGATTTGAGCCAGGAGGTTTTATCCTTTATGCCGATAACGTGGGCCTTATCGATGACGGCAACGGACAGACGCTGAATCGTAATGGAATGAGCAACCAAGCCTCATTGGTGCCGATAAATGGTGGTGTTGTAACGGTCCAGCCAGACCTAGATGCGAAAGATGATATCCTGACCCATCGTATATTCTTCAATGAGCCCGATCCTAATATTGAATTTATGCATGGAGGATTTCCTGTCTCGCCACAGCCTATAGCCTCAATAATCAACTGCAATTTCATAGGCAACACAAACCAGGAAGACAAATATGGCAATGCCGACGAATCGATGGGAGGAGTTTTCAGCGTTGAACTAGACCGCCGTTCGACGTACGAAATCATCATAGATTGTAATAATGACGGTAAGTTCGACAACGACATAGATAAAGAGGGCGGTTATAGCGATAGAGTTATGACGGCTGCTGGATGTGTGGGCGTCAACTACTTGTCGTGGAACGGTCTCGACGGCAACGGGAAGCCGCTTCCAATAGGCGAATATGCTATTCAGGTGCGAACGCATGCGGGTGACTTCCATTTCCCGATGGGTGATGTAGAGAACAACCCCGAAGGCATAGAGATAAAGCTGCTCAACGCCTTGGCTTATCAGAGTACAGGAAAGGACGATGACAAGCAATACAGAGCATGGTATGATGCCAGAAAATACACAACACACAACAAGACAATCGTGAATCCAGAAGGAACCTATGCGCCTAAACCATTGTATGTAGATATGAATTATTCTACAAATGATGACATCAGTAAGGGTGGTTTCATGAAGTTTTCAAATAATTATGGCGACAAGAAGATTGTCGATATATGGAGTTATGTTGTCAATGACGGCAGGAGTGTAACACAGTCAACAATAACGCTGTCACCTAAAGGCTCAAATAATTTTGCATTTATTTCCGGTACGACCTATTTTGAAAAAACTCGAAATGGCAAGTACGACAATGGCGAACGAGGAGTTGACGGAGTGATGCTTACATTGTGCGATGCAAGCAAGAACCCAATACTAAGAAACGGCAAGCCTATAAGTGTGAAATCGAATAATGGCGGACGATTTGCTTTTGACAATATTCCATTTGTCGGAACCAGTACGACATATTGGATAAAAGTGGACAAGGGAATGGACAATGGTGAAGTTTATTCACTAACAGAAACGAAAACCCCAATAGTACAAAATTTGAACTATAGAAAAGTTGTAGTAACCCGATTCGATAATTTCAAGGTAGATATTTTTGGCTGGGGTGGCAATGATGTTTCAGTCAAGGCCGCTATTACCCAGAACCGCATTTATACAGGTCATGAGCAGACATTGACCGTTACACTCAAAAACGAGGTAGCAGACGCTAAGGTCAACAATGTGGTAGTGACCATCGATCAGTCACAGCTTACTGCCGAAAACATTTTGGAGGGTAACATCAGCTACGAGATAGTAGGAGCCGAACTTGAGGATGAGACATTTGCCAATGGCATCTGGACAGTACCTACTATGTCTGGAGGTGAGGTAAGAAAACTGATATTGAAGTTTATCCCTATAAAGGAAGCCGCTTCTGTCTCGCATGCTGTAAGAGCAAACATCAATAGCAACAATAACGTTGAGACTAATACAACTAACAACAAAGCAACTGTTACTTACGAAGTTATAAAATCCACAGCAGGCTCGATAGTCTACAAGGCAAACAACGGAGGAACTGGCGATGACTATATAGTAGATATACCGACCATACAAGTACCAGGTACAAACGCTGTCCTCAAATCCTTGAGCGCAACAGGCATAAAGGCCAAAGGTTGCATGACCTTCATGGGGTGGGGAGTAAACGATCCGCTCAAGGTGACGAATCTGGCTGGCGAAAACATAAAGGAAAGCCTTGTTGGTGCGGCGTTGCCTGTATATGCTATATGGCAGGGTGATGAGACAAAATATCACGTACGTCACCTAGAGATATTGAGTGACGGAACGAAGACCGACAGCAATGTTAAAGACGAGGATATTTATGATGACAAGAGAGTTGGTGACGTGGTGGTTGTCGAGCAGGCTCTTATTCCAGGTTACCAGTACATCACGAAAGATGAGCCATTGACGCTAGAGTGTGAAGGAGATAACATATACAACATTTACTATCAGTTTAATATTGTGCTTCCTGTAGCAGTGAAAGACCTTGTTTATGATGGCACTGCTCATGAACTTGTCACTGAAATTACACCAGAGAAAGGCGTCACCTTTAAGTATAGCCTTGACGGAGGTTCTTATAACACGACCTTGCCTAAGGCTACAGAAGCAGGAGACCATATAGTGAAACTTCAGGTCTTTAGTGCAAGCAGAAAAGTTCACGAAGTAGAGTTCACTGTCACTATAGCGCAGAAAGAGCTTGGGCTCACATGGACAGGATCGACCTTTACGTATGATACCCAGGCGCATGCTCCAGTTGCGACGCTAACAGGTATCATAGGAACAGACGATGTAAAGGCCGAAGTGTCAGGTGCACAGATAAATGTTGGTACGGGTTATGAAGCAACAGCATCACTCAGTGGTGGAAAAGCATCGAATTACAAGTTGCCAGACGAAGTTACGACGACATTCGATATTACACGAGCTACGCCATCGATGACAGCACCAGTGGCGGTATCGGGTCTTGTTTATAATGCTCTAGCACAGACACTTGTTACTGCGGGTACGTCGCCAACAGGAACAACAATACAATACAGTTTGACCGGTACAGATGATTGGAGTCCTATACTACCAACGGGAACTGATGCCGGTACATATAAAGTATACTACAAGTTGGACGGAGGAGAGAACTACAACGACATTGACGTTTCGCTAACCCCAGTCACCGTTACCATAGCAAAAGCACAGTTAACTCTCTCAGTATCAATGGAAAGTTGGGTTTATGGTGCAGAGGCTAAAACACCTGTATTATCAGGTTATGAGGGAGATGGTGCGCAAACTATAGAATATTTCACTGATGCTGCATGCTCTCAAAAAACCGCTGTAGCTAACGGGGCATCAAGTAGCGGTCAAATACCGTCAAATTTTGGAGTTTATTATGTTAAGTGGAGTGTGGCAGAAACAGCGAATTACAAGAGTGCTTCTGCAACAACGTCATTTGAGATAACCAAGGCTACAGCTACGGTTACGCCACCTACAGCGTTGACACTTACATACAATGGTGCTAATCAGACACTTATAGAGGCTGGAACGACAACAGGTGGTGATTTAGAGTATAGTCTTGATGGAACATCGTGGGTTAAAACACTACCACAAGGTAAAGTAGCAAAGACATATACAGTATACTATATGGTATTGGGAGGTGCGAACTACAATGACGTTGCAAAGAATTCCGTGTCTGTAACCATTGAGCCAAAGCAACTTACACTCACTTGGGGCGAGACAACTTTACCATATACAGGATTGGCACAGATACCGACTGTTGAGATAAGTGGTGTAGAGGGAAGTGATGATGTGCAAGTAACAGCTACCACAGCTAAAACAGAAGTTGGTACAGGTTACACAGCTACAGCATCTATCTCTGGTGCTGCAGCAGCAAATTACAAGTTGCCATCGGTTGTAACACAATCGTTTGACATTACTCCGATAGATCCAGTTCTAACGAAAGCGCCTACTGCAAAGACATTGACATATAATGCTACTGCTCAGAATTTGGTTGAGTCTGGCAGTGCAACCGGTGGCGAGTTGATGTACAGTTTGAATGGTACAAGTTGGAGTGCATCGATACCACAAGGTACAGAAGCAAATAGTTATACCGTTTACTACAAGATAGCCGGAGATGCAAATCACAACAGCACAGAAGTGGAAGGTCCTATCAATGTGACGATAGACCAGAAGACTATTGAGGTAGTATGGGGAGAGACAAACTTCGGTTATGATGGTCAGGCGCATACACCTACTGCGACACTGTCGGGTGTAGAGACAGTTGACAAGAGCTACGTATCACTTTCCATTGAAGGATCAGGTACAGCGGCAGATACATACACTGCTACTGCGACACTGCAGGGGACAAAGTCGGCCAACTATCAGTTGTCGACTGCGACCAAGACGACACAGTTCTCGATAGGAAAGACTACACCTACCGTAACAGCACCTACAGTTGCCACATCGTTGGTATATAATGGTACCGATCAGGCACTACTTGCGACAGCCGGTTCTACCAATGGAGGTACGTTGAAGTATAGTATTGATGGAGAAAGTTGGACTACCACTATACCACAGGCAAAGGCAGCTCAGAATTATACGGTATACTACAAGGTAGAAGGAAATTCCAACTATGCAGATGTAGCTGCGAAGACATTGAATGTTGCTATTGCGCAGAAGCAGCTTACGATAGATTGGGGAACAAAGACATTTGTATATGATGGGTCTGCGCACAAGCCATCACCTACAGTTACTGGAGTAGAGACAGGAGACGAGGTAGAGGTAACTGTTGATGGAGAGCAGATAAATGTTGGTTCCTCATATCCGACAAATGTTACACTGTCGGGAGCAGATGCCTCGAACTATAAGTTCGCTGCTGGTGCAGACCAGACGACATTTGATATAACCAAGGCTACAATTACGATAACGGCTCCTACAGCAAAGAGTCTGACCTATAATAGTGAGGAACAGACACTTGTTATGCCAGCGACGATATCTGCCGGTACTATAGAGTATAGCATCAATAACGGCACGACATGGTCGGACGCTGTGCCTACTGCTACAAATGCAGGAACATACAATGTATATTATAAGGTAACTGGTGGTGCGAATTACAATGACATTGTCAAGAGTGGTCCTATAGTAGTAACGATAGACAAGAAAGAACTTACTCTAAATTGGGAGAATACATTATTCGTGTATGATGGCACCTCGAAAATTCCTACAGCATTGCTATCAGGCAAGTATGGTACGGACGAAGTAGGTGTTACCGTCACAGGTGAGCATACAGATGCAGGCACATACACTGCTACTGCCAGTTCACTGACTGGGGCAGCATCTGCGAACTATAAGTTGCCAACAACCAATACAGTATCATTTGAAATCAAGAAAGCTACTCCAGCAGTTACTATGCCTGTTGCAGCATCCGACTTGGTTTATGATGGCACTATGCAAGACCTTATAGCAACAGCTGCAACTACTACAGGCGGTACATTGAAATACAGTCTTGATGGCAGTACATGGATGACGACTATTCCACAAGCCAAGGATGCTGATACCTATACAGTATACTACAAAGTAGAAGGCAACAGCAATTACAATGAGGAATCAGGTGGAAATGTATCAGCAGCTATAGCACAGAAAGAGCTGACATTGACATGGGGTACAACTACTTCATTCATTTACGATGGTACACCAAAGAAGCCTACACTAGATTTCGCTGGTAAGGCAGGTACAGATGATGTGACTGTGACGGTAAGCGGAGAGCAGACCAATAAGGGTAGTTACACTGCAAAGGCTGTTCTAGATGGTACAGCATCTGCGAACTATAAGTTGCCTGCAGATATTTACATGTCATTCACAATTACCGAAGCAAATCCTACGGTAACAGCTCCAGTAGCAAATACATTGACATACAACGGTACTGCGCAGAACCTAGTAACAGCAGGAACCTGTGCAACAGGTACTATATACTACAGCACCAATGGTATTGACGGTTGGAGTGACATGATACCTACTGGCAAGGATGCAGGTTCAGATTACGAGGTATACTATAAGGTAGAGACGACAGACGACAACTATGTTGGAGTTGCATCTACAGGACCTATTTCAGTTACGATAGCGAAGAAGACGATAGGTATAGAATGGTCGAATACGTCATTCGTTTATGATGGCAATCCACATAAGCCTACAGCGACAGCAACCGGTAAGGAGGGTACAGACAATGTGACGGTAGTAGTAACAGGAGATAAGACAGAGTCGGGTAGCGGATACGTAGCAACAGCAGTATCTATTGAAGGTGCTGACGTAGACAACTATGAGTTGCCTGCGACAGGACTTACTACTACATTCAGCATTGGCAGAAAGCAAATAGCGAAGCCAGCCATAGATCACACACAGACGTTTACCTACACAGGTTCAGAACAGACATACTCTGTACCTGGTCCTTCAGATGCCTCAGGTTATACTATTTCAGGTAACAAGGGTACAGATGCCGGATCGTACACGGTAGTAATAAAACTTGGAGACAACTACTCATGGAGTGATGAATCAAGAGACGATATAGAGCAAGAGTGGTCTATAGCTCGTGCAGAAGTGACATTGCCTAGTGCTGTGACATCGACATTTACCTACGATGGCACAGTCAAAGACTTGGAGGTTACAGAAAACGACAAGTACACAATCGGTACAGAAAATGCGACAGCAACCAATGCCGGGACGTACGACAGGGTAGTGACATTGAAAGACAATGTCAACTATGTATGGACAGATGGTACAGATGCTTCAAAGACTATAACATTTACAATCAATAAAGCAAAGGTTGATTTGCCGACAGCACCTACGACCCATTTTATATATGATGGTAGTACAGAGTATGTTTTTGAAGTTAATCCTAACAGCAACTATACAGTAGCACCTTCAAACGCTTCGGCTATTGAAACAGGAGATTATCCTAGAACAATTTCACTCAATGATACAGAAAATTATGAGTGGGTTGACGGTACTACGGAAGACAAGACGATAGTATTTAAGATTGGTACAGGAATTATTGAGGAGCCAACTATACAAACCGAGTATACCTATACAGGTTCTACCATCGTATTCCTGACAGGTAGTGAGTATGATATCATCAACGGAGAAGGTAAAGATGCCGGTAAGTATACCGTGAAAGTTACACCTAAGAGCGGTTTTACTTGGGAAGGCGGTTCTGTAGCTCAGCTAACATACGAAGTAGAAATTTTACCTGCTAAGGTAGACAAGCCTACATTTGTTCAGACAGAGTTTATCTGGAATGGCAGTGAGTATAATTTCAATGTTTCGGAGAATGAAGGCTATACTATAACAGGCGAGACAAAGGGTACAGAGATAGCAGACTATCCTGTAACCATAGCACTTAAGTCAAACTATATATGGAGCGACGATACATCGGCAGATATAAACGAGACATTCAAGATTAAGCACATAGTAATCAATGTTCCAGCTGCTGATGAAACAGAGTTCACATACGATGGTAACGACAAGACGTACAATATTCCTGATAATGATGCGTATGATGTTGTCAACAATGTTCAGGAATATGCAGGCAAGTATATAGTCAGTGTATCACTCAAGGATGATGTACACTATATATGGAACGACAATACGAACGACACCAAGATGTACGATTTTATAATCGCGAAGATTCCAGTTCCAGTACCAGTACCCGAGTATACATCATTCATCTTTGATGGCAATGCCAAGACATTCGCGATTCCACAAGATGAGCTAGGCAGGTACGTCATAGGAGATGAGAATGCGACAGGCACATTGGTAGGCACATACGACAGGACAGTAATACTTTGTGATTTTGTCAACTATGCCTGGGCAGACGGTTTTGCAGAAGCGACACGTACCATAACATTTACGATTACTCTTGGAAGTGTAGAAAAGCCGACAGTAGAGGCAGAGCATACATATACGGGTCAGCCAATTACTCTGGTTCCTGAAAATGATGCCTACACAGTAACAGATGGTGTACAGACAGACGCTGGAGAATATGATGTAGTGCTGACACTAAATGAAGGTTATACCTGGGTAGGAGGTTCAGCAGACCCAGAGATAATACACGTGACTATAAAACCAGCTCAGGTTGCGAAGCCAGAGGTAACAGTTACTGAGTTTACGTACGATGGTACTGAATTTGATTTCAATATTGTAGAGAATTCAGGATATACTATAGAGGGAGTTACAAAGGGAACAGAACCAGATGAGTACACAGTAAAGGTAACGCCAAAGAGCAATTATGTCTGGTCAGACGGCAGTGGATCTGTTACAGAGACATATAAGTTCTATATAAACAAGATACAAGTAGCAGTTCCAGTAAAAGACGAAACCGAATTTACATACGACGGCAACGAGAAGACGTACAACATTCCAGCCAACAGTGCCTATACAGTAACAGGCAATATACAGACAGGAGCCGGCAAGCATACGGTAAATGTTTCATTGAATGACGATGCGCACTATGTCTGGTCAGACGGCAAGTCGGAAGACAAGACATACGACTTCAACATAGCGAAGGAGAAAGTTGAGGTTCCTGTAGTTGCAGACGATGCATTTGCCTACGATGGAACAGAAAAGCTGTTTGTTGTGCCAGCAGATCCAGAAAACCGTTACAAAGTTGGAGCTACAAATGCATCTGCGACAGAGGTCGGCGTTTATACACGAACAGTTGCCCTTACAGACAAGAACAATTATGAGTGGGCTACAGGAACAACAGAAGACTTGACATATACATTTACTATTACAGATGGCACAGTAGACGAGCCAGTAGTAGAAGCTACGTACACATATACAGGCGCTCCAATAGTATTTGTACAGCCGAGCAGTTTGTACAGTGTTGTAGACGGCATACAGACAAATGTCGGCGAATACACAGTATATGTAACACTTAATTCCGGTTATACATGGAGCAGTGGCGGTACAGATACCAAGACATATAAGGTATCTATAGTTCCAATGCCTATAGAGAAGCCAGAACTTGTTCCTGGCAAGTACACATACAATGGAGAAACTCATGTGTTCGACATTCCAGTTGGTCCATACGAAATAACAGGAGATACAGAAGGAAAGAATGCAGGAGAGTACACATTGTCTTTGGTTCCAGATGCAAATCATATATGGTCGGACAATTCTAGAGAAGAGTTGACGATTACAAATGTGATAGACAAGGCCATAATTGCTATACCAGTGGCACCACAGACAACATTTATCTATGATGGAACAGAGAAGAAGTTTGAGATACCAACAGGAGAAGGATATGTAGTTGGAGAGGAGAATGCTAGTGGAACGGAGAGCAAGACATACGATAGGGTAGTATCACTGACAGATAAAGACAACACCCTGTGGTCGGATGGCACTGCAGAAGATATAGTAATAACCTTTACTATCGGCGACGGGACAGTAGAAGTACCTACTGTAGGAGAATTTACTTACACCGGAGAACCTATCACACTCATTCCAGAGAAGTCAGAGTACAAGGTAGAAGGTGGAGTACAGACCAATGCAGGCAAATATGAGGTAAAGTTGACACTTACAGCTGGCTTCAAGTGGTCGGATGGAACCAATGATTCCAAGATTGTTGTAGTGACTATTAATCCAGCTAAGGTTGACAAGCCAGTAGTCACAAGCATCAGTTATCCATACGACGGCGAATCTCACGGCATCAAGATTGCAGAGAATGCTGCCTATGAGATTTCCGGAGATAAAGAAGCTACAGAGCCAGGCACGTACACTGTGACTGTTACTTTGAAACCAAATTATATTTGGTCGGACGGTTCCGATGAGGCTCAGACATATTCATTTGTGATTGAAGAAAAAGAAGAACCAGAGAACCCTGAAAAACCAGAGATGGAACGTCTAAGTGCATCGTACATCAAGCTTATGTGGGATGATGTTCTTGTGGTTGACAATGCAGGAAATCTATTTACATCATATCAGTGGTATAGAGATGGCGCTATTATTAATGGAGCCAACGAGCAGTTCTATTGTGAGCGAGGAGGAGTGAATGGTTCGTATGAAGTTATAGTTAAGACTACAGATGGTAAGGAGTACATCATAGGGCCTGCAGTTTATAAGCTACAGACTACAGCTCTTAACGTAACAGTAAATCCAAATCCAATACATACAGGAGAGACATTCTCTATAGTGGTAGAAGGTTTGTCGGAAACAGAGATGCAAAATGCGGTTGTAAGGATATATAGCCTGTCATCTGCGGTAGTATACTCGTCAGAAAAAGTAGAACATATAAATCAGGTAGTTCTACCTTCTTCTGGTGCCCATGTAGTATCGGTAGTATCAGGCAATAAGAAGGCGACGGTGAAGATCCTTGTTGAGTAATCCACGTAAAATAAAGTAGTAGGATGAACAAGATATTAAGCATATTAGTTATAGGTTTACTATTGGGCACGCCAGAAATGGCCAATGCCCAATGGAGGACTGGAGGTAAAACGAGCAACGCTCCATTGTTTGGAGGAAATCAATACATCAGCGGTTCGTTGAGTGGAGGTTTAAGTTCAATATACTTTAAGAGCAATGATTCAGACAGAAAACTTGGAGGTGGTGGTTCATTTAATGTTGATTACAACCAGTTTCTGAGCAATTACTGGGGTTTCTCGGCAGGACTTGGAGTACAGTTGAGTAACAGTACAGCATCATTGGATGGCACCCTGAAGTATGATACCTATGACGAAATCAACAAGCAAGACTTCACGTATACCATTGTTATGAAGAACTGGGAAGAGCAACAGCGTTGTATTAACGTTGAGATGCCTCTTGGTGCTCTGTTCAGAATGCCGTTAACCTCAAGTCTCTCACTTGTTGCAGGAGCTGGTATGAAGTTGTATTTCCCATTTAAGACAAAGTATGAAGTAAAGGATGGAGAGTACGAGACCACGGGTTATTATCCAGAAACGAATGTGACGATACACGATTTGGAGCATCATGGTTTTACGATAGATAAGCCACGCCCAACGGGAGATATAGCGACAAAAGTGTTAGGATTCTCATTGTACTACGATGTGAGTGTTGTAGCAAAGATTACACCTAGTATATATATATTCGGAGGCATTTACAGTTCGATAGGTCTGTCGGACATGGCAAAGAATCATGATGGAGCCATGCTGAATACAGACAGGACATATAAGAGCCTTATGGAGTCGGGAGTCATAGATAAGGTTAATCTACGAAATATTGGTTTGCGTGCTGGAGTGAAGATACCATTAAAGCAAGGCTCAAAGAGTAAATCGCACAGTGCCCCATCCCATAACTCATGGGGAAAAGTGATTTTCAAGTAGTGCAAGATTCCCATTTACGGAGAGTGCTAAGAAACGATTCAAGGACAGTCACAGGGTAGTTAGAAGATAGTTGCTAGACTCTAGCTATACCCTTGCTATACCCTTGGAAGTATAAGTTTGCTCGCAATTTTTGTAAATTGAGAGAAGTTGCATGGTAGTCAGAAGGTAGTCGCTAGTCCCTTGGAAGTATAAGTTTGCTCGCAGTTTTTTTAGTTTGAGAGTAGCTTGAGAGTAGGTTGTGAGTCCGAAGTGGGTAGTCGTTCATCGCAATTTTTTTATTAGAGGCATTAGAGATTGAAACAAAAAGAGCAAGTTGTCAGTATAAGAGAGTAATCTGAAAAACAGATTATTGATAAACATAAATTGACAATAATGAAGGTAAAGAGTTTAATTTGTGCTATTGCCCTTTTTGCTGTGGCAGTAGCAGCTTCAGCTGAGACACATTGGGGTGTTGTAGCAGGTGCTAATATCAACAAGCTTCGCGTAGAGAAAGAGTCTCTCGATCCTAAGGCAGGTTTCCATGTAGGTCTTTTGATTGACAAGCAATTGATTGGCAATTTGCACATACAGCCAAGTATTGTTTTTACGCAGAGGGGTGCAAAGGCTGAGATAGAGGAAGAGGCAATGGGAGTAACAATGACATCAGAATCAGATGTTAAGTTGAACTATCTTCAGGTACCTATTGAGGCTAGCTATCGTATGCCACTCGGTCCTATTTCATTGGATTTCATAGCAGGTCCATATTTGGCTTGGGGTTTGAATGGTGAGGTTGAGACAGAATCGTCAACAAGCGTTGCAGGTATTGCTAGCGATGTTAAGGCTACATACAAGAACATCTTCAAGGAAGGAGATGACGGTGAGGAGCCACTTTACAAGCGTTTCGATACAGGTGTTCGTCTTGGTCTTGGCACACACGTAGGCAGCCATCTTGGTGTGTCATTGTATTATGATCTTGGTTTTGTAAAGCTTGACAAGCAAGATATTAAGGATGAGTTTGCAAGTAAGAACGGTTCGTTCCTTATTTCAGCAAGCTTCACATTCTAATATAGTTAGGATTTAGATTTAATAAATAATTCAGACAATCGGTATTCGGGTAGTTCCGAATACCGATTGTTTTTTTGTAGTAGTAAGTTGTTGAAGTGTTCAAAATAGAGTAATTTTGCGGCTGTGAATACAGTTCTCTACGTAACGACGATAGAGATTAAAAGGGAATCAGGTGAAAGACCTGGACAGTACCCGCTGCTGTGAGTTCTTGTCGGGCGAAATAACGCTAAAGACGATGAGGATGCAATTTATGCCACTGACATTAAATGTTGGGAAGGCGCATCTGCATATAGAACGAGTCAGAAGACCTGCTGTAATCAGATATTTGTTCCGCTCGCGGGAGTACGAGTGACAGCAATCAGACTTGCAACCAATAAGGCAGTTGCAACTCCGTCGCATAGCATAAGCTATGCGGAAGTTGTTGTCATGTATAAAACGTATCCCGTCAGCAAACAATATAGTTAGCTGACGTTTTTTTATGATATGTAGGACAGACAACATAAGCAGCAGATATTTCCAAGGGCGCGGACCATGGAATAGGGTTCTACATATATGTGTAGTCGCAGTATTCACCCTATATTCAGATTATATACAAGCGCAAGAAGCGTTTCCCGACAGTGTAGCACTCAGTGAGGTGGTAGTCAGGGCGCGCAAGAGCTACAATCCCCATCAGACGATAAACAGAAAGATGGTAATGACATTACCGTCAAGTAATGTTGCCGATGCGTTGAAGTATATGACCGGAGTCCAGATAAAAGACTACGGCGGGTTAGGAGGGCAGAAGACCATAAATGTGCGTTCGCTAGGTTCCCAGCATGTAGGGGTATACATAGATGGGGTAAGAGTCACGAATGTACAAAACGGGACGGTAGACCTAGGAAAGTTTTCATTATCTACCCTTGAATCGGTATCTCTATTTAATTCAAATAAGAACGAGGCATTGATGACAGCCTCAGAATATGCATCAGCAGCAACTGTCTATCTTCAGACACATCGTCCTGACAGCAGCTCGTGGATGGTATCAGCATCCGCGGGGTCATTCGGGACAAACAAGGCCGCAACCACTATTTCATACAAGAAATATGGCTTCATTGATGCCTCGTTCACCACTTCAAAAGGAGATTATCCATTTGAGTATCATACACAGTATGAAGATACGACAGGGACTCGCAGAAATTCAGATATAAAGATGTATCGCATAGAAGGGTGTGGTTTTTATGAGGGATTTCAGTTGCACGCATACTATTTCAATTCAGAGAGAGGGTTGCCAGGAGGGGTAGTCAGACGATTATCAGACACCTACACAGATGTCGGGCGAGAGTGGGACAAGAACTTCTTCACGCAACTATCCTGGAAAGAGCGCTTTGGGGCGGTAGGAGTCAGGGGGATAGTCAAATACACCAATGATTATCTACATTACAGATCAGATTATCCTGAGAATATATCCGTTCATGCGAATAACCGTTATCGTCAGCAAGATATTTATGGAGCGGTAGCAAGTTCGTATATAATAAATGACTGGAACGTGTCAGTATCAACCGATTACAGATGGTCCGATTTAGTAACTGATGTGCGCCATTTCAGCTATGTGTACAGATTAGACAGCAAGAGTTCGCTCTCACTATTCTATACAAATAAAGCATTGAATGCCAGTGTCAGTGCCCTATATACCAGAGTGACAGACCATACGCGAGGCAGCGCCAAGCCATTGAGCAAGATTACCTACAATGGGTTAATATCCTATACGTTAGGAGACTGGACTATGAGAGGATTTTACAAGTCAGTTTTCCGAACACCGACACTTAATGACCTGTACTACACGTTAGTAGGCAATAGGAATTTGAAACCAGAATACACAAAACAACTAGACTTAGGTTTTACCTATAACAACAGATGGGTTGATATTCAAGCAGATGGCTATTATAACAAAGTAGAAGACCGAATAGTATGCCTTCCCCTCAAGGGGTCGTATCAGTGGACGATGCTCAATTATGGCTATACAAGATGTCTTGGGGCCAATGTCAGTATCAATGGGAAGTATAAGATACACAGCATGATGCTTTCCGCAACGTGGCAAGACGACAGAAATAAGACAAATCCTGACGGAGACGATTATAATGACTATATAGCATATTCCCCCAAGTTGTCGTTCACGGCAGTATATTCATTGATTTACAGAAGATTCTCGGCATCAGTATCCCATATTTTTGTGGACAAGCGCTATTGGACAGCTGAAAATTCCATAGAAGATCCACTAGAGGCATATAACTGTACAGATTTGAAAATAGGGTACAAGTATAAAAACGTTGTAGCAGAAGCAGAGTGTCAGAATCTGCTAGACGAGAGATACGAAATAATACAAAGGTGGCCTATGCCAGGGCGAAGGTACACATTGACATTAAAATGTATAATATGAAGAATATAAGATATTTACCCATTCTCCTTTTGCTTATCCAGACATCCTGTGGTCACGATGAGGTAGAGAATATAGATCCTCAACCAGAGATGCCCGCAGATACGGTAGTGCTGGATAACCTTATAATATGCAATGAGGGAAACTGGCAGTCCGACAACGGGCAGTTGTCATATTTTGATGCAAGTACAGCGACGGTAACCAATAAATGGTTCAGGCAAGTTAACGGGATGAAGTTAGGTGATACGCCAAACGACATTATCCAAGTAAATGACACGCTGATAGCCATTGCCATTAACTGGTCGAATATCATACAATATATACATCCAGACGGGGTGGCCTGTGGGGCTACTGAAAATGTACCAAACAACAGAAAGATGTGTACAGATGGGAAATATCTATACGTCACGTCGTATGCCCACAAATGCGGAGATCGAACATTTGAGAAAGGGTATGTTGCCAAGATAGACATCGGTACGCTACAAGTAGTGGCAGCGTGTGAAGTCGGGTGGGAGCCCGAGGGAGTGAAGTATTATGGAGGTAAATTATATGTTGCCAACAGTGGAGGGTATTCATTTTCAGAGATGACACACGATTATGAGAGTACGATAAGTGTAGTAGATGCGAGGGATATGGTAATAGAGAAGACTATAGACACAGGGTGCATAAATCTATATGGGGAGATTTCGCAAGCCGGGAAATATCTGTGTATAAATGCGGCAGGAGATTACTATGAAGAAGCGGCGCATACCATTATAGTTGATTGTGAGACAGATAGAGTGTCAGTGTTAGAATTTCCTTCGACATATAATACGACAGACGGGAAGAGATTCTACACCATAGGGTCAGAATTCTCCTATTATACCGGAGAGTATAAGTACCATATTCATACTATAGACCCGGAGACGATGGAAGTGAGGGATGAGATATATTCGGACGAGGTAACAGAAAAGATAAAAGGGTTGACTTCGCCCTACGAACTATATATATCGCCCTACACAGGCAGTATATATTTTACGGATGCGAAGAGTTTTGCTACGGCTGGGTATCTGTATGGGTACAGTAAAAATGGGGAAGAGCTATTTGAGGGGCAGAAGGTGTATATAAATCCCGGACATATTTTGGCAGTGAAAGAATAATTTAAATATATAAACAATACGATGAGAAAGAAATCATTTTACTTGATTTTGTTGACACTCCTTTTTGCTGTTCAATCGTGGGCAGAAAAAGTATCGGTGTCGATTACGATGAACGCTACCAGTCGCACGATGACACTTGAACCTCTTGGTGGAGGAGAGAATGTTGAGATTGGTACTCCTGTGTCATATAAATATACATTTGATGCAGAACCAGGAAAATATACACTCACTGGCTACAATAGCAATGGTGTAAATAATGGCAGTATAGTAATAGATATAGCAGAGGGAACAGAGCTTACAATCTATACATGTACAGCCAAGGCTACCAATAAGGAATGGACGATAAATACTGACTATACGGTTGAGTCGGAAGTTTATGCCAAAGACATGACGAAGAGTGATATAGTTTTGGGTGCAGATGCGCAACCACAAAAGGCTGTAACATTCCTTGTTCCTGCCGGATATACGTATAATACGACACTTGTACCAAGTGAGACGCATAAGGCAGAAGGGTATATGGCCTATAATTCATCATCGCCAGTAACGAGGAATACGAATATATCATCTGCTATACCGATGGGTTATGAGATGACATTTACAGCGCCTAAAGATGCACAAGTATTTGTCGGTACAAAATCGGTACACTTTGTTGCTTTCAAGGAAGTTGCACCTAAAAAGACAGAAGAGTCTGGTGACAATAAAATATATACATACGATCTAGCAGGGAAAGGTGTATATAATTACAGAGTGTCGCAATCAGGAAAGTTGACCAATGCAGACAAATTTACCATGACAGAAGGTGCGATGTCGATGGAGGTAAAGGCAGAAGACCTGAATGGAGATTCGAAGCAGATAGATAGAGACGTAGCGAGCAATAGTAAGTACAATGTAGCAGATATATTCATGAATGTTGATGCTGCAGGTTGTGTCAACCTTAACAAAGGAGAGACATTCCAATTGGAATATTTCCGTACATGGCAGATTATTGACAATATTACAAATAACTACTTCATAGAGCCTGATTACCATTTTGAAGTAGTAGACGAACAAGGACAACCATCTACAGACGTCATTGAGATTTCAGGAGAGGGAGTAATTACAGCCAAGAAGGATGGTGTTGCTTTTGTGTTAGTGACATATGATGCGATAAGAACGCCAAATCAGCTAGGCGGTCCTTTGTATGGAGCTATATGGCCAGAAAATACGGGACTTGCTGTTGTGAGAGTTGGCGCTACAGATGCAGGTATTGCTACGAATATGAATATCAATAATGATAAAAATACAGCAGGAAGTAATAAACAAGCAGGTGATAATATAGATGCGGAGTTGGATGTTCTATATTTTGTTGATGGTGGAGCAAGCTATACATTCAAGCCAGAAGGTGAGAATAAGGTTGAGATAGCATATCCTACCATAGGGGAAAATTCGGCATCATATACTGGTTTTACTACAAAAGGAGTGACAAAGAACGCGGATGGCAGTTATACTATTATAGTAAAAGAAGGACGTAACATTGTAAAACTTTCATCTGCTACAGGAGCTGTATATCAAGTTGTCAGAGGTAAAAAGTGTGAGGTTGCTGTTACTAATACGACAAATCCTGGTCAGGTATTAAAGCCAGGAGATGTGGCTTCTGTTCTTTTGACTGGGTTGTATCACCCAGCTCATAAGATGGCTGGAGTATACAATATGGCAGCGGCGATGACATATCGAGATGAAAATGATGTTGAGTATTTATGTATACAGAAGACTGGCTCAGGGGCGTTTGCGACAATAGGTAGTCAGTATAACTTCTCATCGACAGACAAGGCGAGGACTGTATCTGTAACAATTCCAACCGATTGGGATGAGACAAAAGACTATTCATTAAAGAATGGTTCTATATATTGCAAGGGTTATGGAGATCCCTATGGTGGTCATCGTGATATTACACGTACGTCTGGTAAGAACCCAAATTTCACTGCTACACAGAATATAGCATATTTCGGAATGCTACCTGATGTTTGTCTATATAAAGGCATTGTTCCGACCTATGAGCTACGAGTTCTCACTTTTGAAGATGAGGATTACAAAGGCGATGGCAATGTGTTGGGCAATAAAGACTGGTCGTCACTTATTGATAATGCTGAATATTACGGAGATTTGCTATATGGCGAAGATGCAAGTATATACTGTGTCATGGATGATAAAAACACAGAACTATACAGTGAGTTGAATGCTGCTTATGGTAGTAAGGCCTTCTGGAGCGGTGGATGTGCGGTTTCCAATTATTACATGACATCATTTGATGGAGCTGGATATGTGCAACAGCTTTCTGCTTATAGTCCGCAAGGAACAAATGCAGGCAATAAAGGTTCGAAGAACTTTGCTGTATGTTATGGATACGATGATGGTTCTACAAGTGCTGAAGACTCACGTCCTGTATTTACGTTTATGGATGGAAAGAAGCACGTAATAGACCATTTGTATGTAAACAACAGTTGTTATGCTCTGAATGTCATAGCGAATGGGAATGACCTGTCGTCCAAGCTAGGGAAAAATGACTATTTCCGCGTAGTTTTCCAGAATTATGATGGAGATGATTTGGTAAAAGAGGTAAGTCAAGACCTTGTAGTAAACGGTGTTGCTATAACAGAATGGACAAAAGTGGATCTTTCGGCGCTTGGAGAAGTCGAGACTTTGAAGATAAACATAGTCTCTTCCGTAGAGAATAATGCCGGTATGTCTCTACCAGCGTATGTGCTTTTGGATGATATTGCTGTCCGTTTTGAAAAAGACGAGACTCCAACACGTATTTGTCCAGTTGTTGCTAAGCCAGATAATCAGCGTACAGGAGAAGTCTATAATATTTATGGACAAAGAGTACCAGCTCATTACAGAGGTATAGTAATAAAAGCAGGAAAGAAGTACATTCAGAAATAATAGCTGATTAATATTAGTGACGGGTGTGAAATAATTATTTTTGCATCCGTCATTTATTTATTTCAAATGAAAAGGGCAGTCGTTTGGGTAATAGCATTGGTAGTTGCAGAAGTAAGTTTTGCACAGACGCAAGAGGTAGAGGTATTGGAGTATCATCCGGCGCCGGGGCAGTTTGTTAATACGTTGCCAGAGGCAGAAGAGGGAGATAGTCACGAAGATATGTGTGCCAAGTGTGCGGAAAGTCTCAATGATGGAGAGCTGGTGCATTTAGGTACTTATGGGGGATATATTACGGTAAAGTTTGACCATGCGGTGAAGAATAAGTTGGGTTCGGATATAAGGATAAAAGGCAATGGTTTTTATTCGGCATCCGATCCCAAGTATGGGAAAGAGACTATCGGTGGGTCGTTTGAGCCAGGGATAGTGTATGTGGGAGTCGGAAATAGTGTTGAGTTGGCTCAGTGGTATGAATTAGCCGGGTCCGAATACTATACGGGAGAGATACATGACTTTTCGATAACATATCACAAACCCAGTGCAGAAAGTGGGGAACACAGTCAGAGTTTTTCTTCGTATGACAACTATATTTATTGGGAGTCGACGTGGACAGAGAACGGGAAGAAAAAGTCGGACTCCGGATACCATATTAAGAACACATTCCATACTCAAAGCTACTGGCCGATGTGGGAAGAAGGAGAGACACTGACATTTACGGGAGGGAAGTTGCCTGACAATGCGGTAGACTACTCCGGTAAAGGTACGAACTGGGTACTATACAGGTATGCCAAGGACTCGTACGGGTATGTAGATGCCTCATTGAATACAGACGACTATTCGACCTTTGATATTTCGTGGGCTGTAGATAAAGAAGGGAAGCATGTAGACTTGGAAGAGGTGAACTATATAAGGGTAGTCAGTGCGATGTTTCAGTATTGCGGATGGCTTGGGGAGACCAGTACAGAAGTATCCGGATTTGAGGATCTGCATTTAGAAGAAGGATATGATGAGCATCCGATAATAATCAATCAGCGTACTCCGTCAGCGTTGAAAGTTGTAAAAAAAGAAGAAGCAGGACGTGGAGAAGTGTATAATCTGATGGGAGTCAGGGTCAGGAAACCAAGTAAGGGACTATATGTGAAAGACGGGCGATTGATAATGGTAGGTAGTCGCTAGTATAAGAGAGCACCCTTGTTCATCGCAATTTTTTTATTTCAGAAGAAGAAAATAACGAGTGTAAAAGTCAATAAATTAGGTAGAAAACTAGTTTATTGGCTTTTTTATTTATATTTGTGGAACGATTAACCAATAATAGATAATCAACAATGAAGAATTTTTTTGTAACTATTTTACTTGCGGTTTCGCTGACAGCGACTACTGCGTGTGCTAAGGATAATTCGCGAGGGGATGCAATCAAGAAGATGCAAGCCTTGACAGAGCAATTGTCACAAGATACGTCAAATTATACTGATGAGGATTGGGAGAAAATTTCGGAGCAATTCGAGGAAGTGTCCAGAGTCATAGAAGAGAACAAAGGCAGTTTCACTCCCGAAGAGCGTGCCCAGATAGATAATCTGAGAGCCAAGTGCGTAGGACTTTTTGCTGCTAAGGCTATGCAGAAGGCAACAGAGGCTATGGGTATAGCAGTTCAACATCTTGGAGGAGTGATGGAAGGGTTCCTCAGCGGATTAGGAGCAGTGAATGAGAAGGCGGTCGGCAAGTCGATCAGCGGAGTTTTTGAGGCATTGGGGTCTACGATAGAGAAGACAGTAAGTCAGGTAGAAGCCAATGCGAGCAAGATAGAGCAGATGGGAGACTCGATAAATGTCATGGGCGAAAAGATGGGGGCTTCGTTTGAAGCAATCGGAAAGTCGCTAGAAGCGATAGGCGAGTCGATGGAGAAGAGATTTGAAAAGAAATAATAAATACAAGTACAAATGTATGGAATAAGAGGCGCACCATATGCGTCTCTTGTTTTTGGGTATAATATATGCTATATTTTCAGTATGGACCAGCAAGTAACCCAACGGCAAAATGAGATAGTGAGAGTCACGCTGATAGGCAGTGTGATTAATGCTATTCTTATAGTAATAAAGTTTGCGGCCGGCATTGTGGCCAATTCTGCGGCTATGATGGCAGATGGAGTTCACTCATTGAGTGATTTCCTGACAGACTTTGTGGTTATTGTCATGCTCAAGATAAGCAGTAAGCCCAGCGACGAAGGTCATGATTTCGGTCACGGAAAATATGAAACACTAGCCACGACCATTATAGGCCTATTGCTGATACTCGTAGGAGGAGGTATTCTATGGAGTGGAGCCGAGAAGATATATGACTTCCTGGTGAATGGGGTAGAGTTAGAGACACCTGGATGGTTGGCATTCGGAGCAGCGGTAGTCAGTATAGTGCTAAAAGAGGGGGTATTTCAGTATACGATCTACAAGAGTAAGAATCTCAACAGTGAGGCACTAGTGGCTAATGCCTGGCACCATAGGAGTGATGCCCTTTCCTCTGTCGGTACCGCCATTGGCATTGGTGCGGCGTGTTTTCTAGGAAACAACTGGGCTATATTAGACCCATTGGCGGCAGTGGTAGTCAGTTTCTTTATTTTCAAGGTTGCTATACAACTTATTAAGAACAGTGTAGATCAGCTATTGGAGAGTAGTTTGCCAAAAGAGACAGAAGATAATATAGCCAAGTTAGTCTATTCCTTTGAAGGAGTTAAGGATCTGCATAATTTGAGAACCAGACAGATAGGAGTACATTATGCGATAAATATGCATGTGCGCATGGACGGGAGTCAGACCTTAGATGAGGCACATGAGAAATCTACACAGATAGAAGAACGGTTGAAAGAAGAGTTCGGGGCGCAGACGATAATAACAATTCATGTTGAGCCTTGGAAATAAACCTACACTTTCAGTTTTAACGATTCTGGACGAAATATTGGATAAATTGTATTAATTTTGTGTCATGTTAATAAAACCCAACATGAAATACGCACTTGTTCTAATAATAACCTTTCTGACATGCTCTTCAGTTTTTGGGCAAAGTTCGCAAAATGATTTTATATCAGCGGACCTTGACTCTTTGTTGGAAGTTTCCAATAAACAATCGGGCTTAGAGAAGGTTCGCACCTACGTCATGATTTCAAAGAAGTATTCACTTCAGTATTTTGACAAGGCCCAGCAATATGCGCTAGACGCACTCTACGAGTGTGAGCAGATTATAAATAATATAGATGAGGTTGATAATAAGGATTTGGTATACTATGAGTATACTAAGACAGCTGCGCAAGCTGGAAATACGTACTATTTGGTAGCGTCAAAAACCTCTAATCAAGAAATTCTTGCCGATTCATATGAAAAAGCGTTTGCCCTTTCTAGAAAAGCTGAATGGTCATTCTCACAAATTAAAGACACGACGAATATACCTAACTACGAAACAGAGTTTCCTACTGTGGTTACCCAGTCGTATGTGACATCATATTTGTGCAAGGGAGATCTAGATTCGGCATTGTATTACGTAGACAAGTCGATAGCGTTTGTAAAAGAGAAACATCTTAATATTTTTATAGCGAATTACACACAAAACAAAGCAATGCTTCTGTTTCATAAAGGAAGGATAACAGATGCATTGGAGTCTCTAGAAGAGTTGTGTGGTATACTTGAAGGTGATTCATCGCCGAAATCGGTACAACTGCTGACAGTTAATTATGAGAATCTGGCAGCCATCTATGTGAATTCAGGGCAATTTGAAAAGGGAGAAGAGTATATAAAGAAAGCCCTTGATCTGGCTATCCCATTAAAGAATGTAGCTGTAATATGTTATTGTTATGGTGGTTTGGCGGAAATTGCAGAAGCAAAGGGAGATTATAAATCAGCATATGAATTAAACAAGACATACTACGCCTACCAAGATACACTATACAACATAGAAAAAGCCGAGCAGATTTCGGCGATGGAAGTAAAGTACAATACGGCACAGAAAGAGGTAGAGATATCGAAGTTGGAGAGTCAGAGAAAAATGACATGGGTTCTGGTTGCTGTTCTGCTCATTATTATAGTATTAGTTGTGATAGTATCTATAGTGAGGAGGCGTGCATATAAACTTCTAAGAGAAAAAAATACACAAATCGAGGCACAGAAAAATGAGATTGTTGCGCAGCGAGACGAGTTGAACGCCATGCTTGTAGAGTTGTCAGACAATATTTCATACGCCAGCTTGCTTCAGAATCGCATTATGATAGGAGACAGAAAATTAGATGACGTTCTGAACAAAGCATTTGTGATTTATTCTCCAAAAGATGTTGTCGGAGGAGACTTCTTCTACGTAAAACAGTGTGGCGACTATAAAATTATCACGGTTGCAGACTGTACCGGACATGGAGTCAGTGCTGCGATGCTTACTATAATGAATATTTCATTCCTGAATGAGTATTTTACGGCAGCGCCTACTGAGTCTACAGATAGTTTCGACCCATATTTTGATCCTGCGCATATTCTTGAGAAATTAAGAAGCAATGTAAAGACCACGCTAAATGCACAAGAGAATGAGACAATTGCGATGAGTGGTATGGATATGGCACTGATGGTACACAAGGCAGGAGAGACGAGAGTGAGGTTTGCAGGCGCTAACAGACCTTTGTATGTGGTACGCGAAAATCATGAGCTTGTAGAAATACGTCCTGTACGCAATCCTATAGCATCCTATATCATGGAGCGAGAATTTGAAACCACTGATTTTGAGTATAAGGCCAGTGATATGTTCTATATGTTTTCTGATGGTATTACGGACCAGTTTTCGGCAGATGGCTCTTCGAAGTTGAAAACCAAGGGATTGAAGGATATGCTTATTAAATATGCAAATGAAACTGAGGTTGAGCAGAAAAAGCGTATTATGGCAGACTTCAATAAATTCCGTGGTATGACAGAGCAGTTGGACGATACTATTTTGGTAGGAGTGCGCGGCAGCTCATTGTAGGAATATTGTAATATGTAAAATTATACATATATTTGCACCGTAATTGAATAATAATTCATGAAGTATGGCGCAGATATCTGACGATAAGACGAAGCAATATAGGCAGCAGCTCATTAAAGAACTGATTCAGAGTAAGACTATTCGGAGTCAGGACGATTTACTCGAGTTGTTGAAGGAACAAAGTATCACCACCACCCAAGCAACTCTTTCAAGGGATTTGAGGGAGTTGAAAGTCGCCAAGGTGACAGATTCCGATGGGTACAAATATGTACTGTCGCACAATACCACTGGTGCGCATCCATTAAGAAATCCTAGTGCTTCGTCTATCGTTCCAGGTAGCCTGACAATAGAGATGTCGGGGCAGATGTGTGTGTTACATACCATGCCAGGATATGCAGGAGCTGTAGCTGCTACGCTTGATGCCATGCAACTCCGTGGTGTGATGGGTACCTTAGCAGGAGACGATACAATATTGATGATATTGAGGTCGGATGCAGACAAGTCGTATATCCTCACAGGGTTAAGAGCAACATTCCCAGAGATTGTGATGATAAACAATATATGACGTAGTATTTTTACGACTCATATTTCTTGTGATATACTACTCCTGAACTTTAATATACTATTTGCCGTATATACCAAAGCGTTATTTTTTTGTATTTATGTATCTCTCTTATGGAAAAACGTTGGAATAAATTAACTACACTGATAATGGTGCCTGTCATAGCAGCCATTGCTATATTTTTGGGACTCCTTATTACTAATTACTTTGTAGTAAAATCAGATATCAAAGAGTTGTCATTAGCAGATTTGCATTCCAAGGCAGGTGTATTTGGCAATGAGTTTTTCAAGCATGGTCAGGCACTTGCTCAGGTTAATGCTTCATTGAGTGATAACTATGCTGAGCTATATGAAAAGATTCGCAAAAGAGATATGGATTATCTTAATACCGAGATGGAATGGTATAAGATGACATCCAAACTATATGCATATATCCTTACAGATACTGAAGGAAAAGTCATATTAGCCTCGCAAGACAATATCAACACGGAGACACTTTCTGGTATTATAGCTGCAGTCCAAGAGCGAGGTCAGGTGTCTGGTATGGATCCCATATTTGAAGATCAATATTGTACATTCAGTGCTGATTATATAAGAGATGACGATGATGAGCCTGTGGCTATATATGTGGCTGTAGGTATGAATACAAGCATAAAAGGACAAATGGCGCTAGGCGTTTATATAGAAGGAGCTACGTCATTACTGTTTGATACGACACATTGTATAGCGTCCACATACCTGGATGCGAGCGAATATACCCAAATCCCAACACCTCAAATGATTATAGATACCTGTTTTGTGGGGTGGAAGGGGCCTGTAATGGAACTTGAAATCGACAGCGTTTATGGGTATTACTATTGTACTCCTATTGGTAGCTACAAGGGCAATGTGTCGGCTGTGGTGACAGTCCATGCGTTTATGCAGAAAACAGAAGACGTAGTGTCTAAGCAAGGTACTATTTTGTTAATGTGTACGATTGTTGCTATTTGTGTATGCTTGCTTTTGATTTTCCTTTTGAGGTATCGATTGATAAAGCCCGTAAAGCAATTTGCAGGAAAGATGAAGAATCTTGCAGAAGGCGATTTGACAGGCGATGTGGTAATACGCAATTCTTGTTCCGAGATAATCGCGATAAGCGAGAATGCGCAGGCAATGAAGGATAATATAAGGAGTGTACTGGAGCCGATAATTGAGAAGACAAAAGAGACAAGCCTTAATACCGATAAATTGGCAAAAGTGTCTATGGTGGTATCAGAAGCTGCTAGTAACCAGGCTGCAGCATTGGAAGAGATTTCCAGTACGATGGAGGAGATGAATTCCAATTCAGAGCAGAATAGTTTCAATGCAAAGAATGCCAACGAACTTGCCAAGAGTATTGGTCAGGAGATGAAGATAGTTGGAGAGTCGTCTGCAAGCAGTTCTGAGTCGATTTCCCGTATTGCCAGCAATATTCAGGCTATTAATCAACTTGTTAAGCAGACTAACATCCTGTCTCTCAATGCATCAGTAGAGGCAGCCAGGGCTGGATCGCAAGGCAAGGGCTTTGCTGTTGTTGCCAAAGAAGTCGGTCGTTTGGCAGAACAGACCAGGGCGACATCCGAAGGTATTACGCAGAATGCCAATAGCAGTATACAGGAAGTAGACGGTACCAATGAGCGTATAAAGGAGATAGTTCCTAAGATAGAGCAGATAGTATCGCAGATGAATGAGATTACAGCTGCCAGTATCGAACAGAATGCAGGTGCAGCACAGGTTAATTCAGTTATTGCTGATTTGAACCGTATTACCCAAGAGAATGCTGCTTCTGCAGAAGAGATGTCGACACGTACTGCCGAGATTCAAAAGATGGTAGCTGAGATGGCAGAGGCGATAAAGGTATTCAAGGTGTAATACCTGTTATTCGACTGTCAGCTCAGCAAGATACTGGTAGTGGTCGTCCTCATAAACCTTACGGCAAGAGAAGCCCTCCTTACGGGCAATCTCCTCGAGATTGTCGTAGTCGATAAACAACCAAGTGAACTCGTCATCGGTCTGACCAGCATAGGTCATTTTGTAGCGTAGTTCGCCATAATAGTTGCTGTCAAGGTCAATTAAGGCTGAGCCATCCTCGTCCAAATATAAATATATAAGGTCGGAACTATCCATTATTATCTTGCCGCCTTTGTTGAGAAGGCTGCGGCAAGTCAGTAGGAATCTAGGCAAATTGTCCATCGTTCCTGCGATACCGGCACCATTCATAAGAAGGAGGATAGTATCGAATTTACCGCCCAGTGGAGCGTATTCAGGAGTTGCATAGAAATCAATATGGTGGGCATTAAGACCTCTGTCGACCATTACCTCCACTGCACCTGGAGACAAATCAATGGATGTAACATCTTTTCCCTCATTCTGAAGCCACAGCGAGTGACTGCCGGCACCTGCACCGACATCCATAATTCTGCCCTCGCATAGTTGGAGAGCCTTCTGCTCGATGAGACTCATATCTTTCCATTCGTGGAAAAATTCCTTCAAAGGCCAATATTCAGTTTCGGCAGCATCGCACTCAACTTTGATTTTTGCTTTTTTGTTGCCTCCATAGTACGCCTTCAAGGCCTGTCCGTATGCATCCATAATTTCTTTTTTTGCAAAGGTACGAAAAATTAAACAATCAATCTTTAACTAATATATGCCATATTGCTTGCAATTTGATTTAGATTTAGTAACTTTGCATCGAAAATAATTACAGATTCAAACAGAGCACGCATGTCAAAGTTGTATATACCCCAAGGATATAAACCAATTCTGGATTTGAGAGAGACAGAATTGGGCATTCAGAGAATAAAGGATTTCTTTCAGCAGAATCTCTCTGCCGAATTGAGATTGCGTCGCGTAACTGCACCATTGTTTGTGTTGCAGGGTACAGGCTTGAATGATGACCTTAATGGAGTAGAGCGCGCAGTATCGTTCCCAATCAAAGATCTTCAGGATAAGAAAGCAGAGGTTGTTCATTCTCTTGCTAAGTGGAAGCGTACAATGCTCGCTGATTATGATATTCCTGTAGGCTATGGTCTCTACACAGATATGAATGCTATCCGTTCTGACGAGGAGCTTGATAATGTGCATTCACTTTATGTAGACCAGTGGGACTGGGAGATGAGTATCAGCAAGGAGATGCGTAATATCGACTACTTGAAAAAGGTGGTTACTCGTATCTATTCGGTACTTAAGCGTACAGAGTATCTCGTATATGAGCGTTATCCACAACTTAAGCCAGTTCTTCCTGAGGATATTCACTTTATTACATCTCAGGAACTTCTTGATATGTATCCAACCCTCTCGGCTAAAGAGCGTGAGGATAAGATCGCAAAGCAGTATGGCGCCGTATTCGTTATGGGTATCGGTGGCGACCTGACTAACGGTGAGCCTCATGATGGTCGTGCTCCAGATTATGACGACTGGACAACACCAACTCCTGATGGCCATAAAGGTCTCAATGGTGATATCCTTGTATGGAATGAGGTTTTGGGTCGCGCATTCGAACTCTCCTCAATGGGTATCCGTGTCGATAAGGAGGCTCTTCTCAAGCAGCTTAAGCTTGCTAACAAGGAAGAGCGTAAGGAGCTTTACTTCCACAAGAGACTTCTTAATGATGAGTTGCCTCTCTCAATCGGTGGCGGTATCGGTCAGTCGCGTCTCTGTATGTTCTACCTCCGCAAAGCTCATATCGGTGAGATTCAGGCAAGTATCTGGCCAGAGGATATGATCAAGACTTGCAAGGAGAATAATATCCCATTGATTTAATAAAGGTAATCGCGATAAAAAGAAAAGGGAGTGTTTCTGTACTGGAAGCGCTCCCTTTTTTTTATTCTTACCAGCTGCCGCCTCCGCCGCCTCCGCCGAACGAACCGCCGCCAAAGCCACCGAAGCCACCGCTGCTATAGCCTCCGCCAAATGAACCTCCACTGAAAGAACCTCCTGTATAGCCTCCTCTGAACCCGCCACGACCTTTGCCTGATTTGTCAGCTATACTGCAGAGTGCTATAATGAAAATGATTCCGACTATCGTCGCTGCTATTCCCGCAAAAGCATCGTCATCGTCTGGGTCTGGCTTAAATTCGCCCGAGCAATACTTCATAATAAAGGTGACTCCAGCAACGATGCCGCCGTTGTAATCATTTTCGCGGAAATATGGTATTACACCATCATTGATGATTTTCGTGCATATAGCATCGGGAAGTGCTCCCTCTAGACCATAGCCTGAGGCAATGAAGGCATGCCCGTTTTCCAATTGTGTCTTTGGTGTGACGAGGAAAACAACGCCATTGTCTTTGCCTTTTTGTCCGACCCCCCATTTCTGTCCGATTTCATAGGCCATCTCCGAAGCTGAGTACCCATTGAGGGATGGGAGCGTCACGACACATATCTGTGTGGAGGTAGTATCGTTGTAATTGACAAGCATCTCCTCTATCTGCTGCTCAAAATTCTCGTCGATAATATTGGCAAAATCATTCACCAGACGTTCTGGCGTCGGTTTGGAAGGTATGCCCTCAGCAAATAACGATATACACTGGATTGCTAATGCTGTTAAACAGGTAACGATTTTCAGTCGTCTCATAGTATTCTATTTTATATACAAAGGTAGCAATATTTTCGTATTTCAGTTGATTTGTCTATTTTTGCGTACTGACAACAATGCGAAAATCAATATGTTCGACTGGATTAAGGAACCATATCAGGAAGATAACCTACGACGCAGAATGCCTGCTGAGTGGGAACCTGTAGAGACAGTACAGATTATCCTGCCAAATGCGAATACCGACTGGGAGTATATTCTCGATGAGGTTAGTAAGTGCTATGAGGAACTTCGCGCCGCACTGGAAATGACTGGGGTGCGAGTGGTTGTGGTAGCCGATGGGGTGAAAATTGGTAAGCCATGTAAGAATGAGACGGTCATAAATCTTCCATATAATGATACTTGGGCGCGTGATTGTTCGCCTATTACTATTTTTGACCAGTATGACCGACGTCATCTGATAGATTTCCAGTTCAATGGCTGGGGGCTTAAGTTTGCCGCTGATAAGGATAATCTGTTGGGTCGAGGTGTCTACGAGAAGGTGTTTAAGGCGCAAGAGTTTGAGTATGAGTCACATTACGAGACTGCACTGGAAGGCGGCTCTATAGAGTCGGATGGCAGGGGTACAATAATGACTTCTGTCCATTGCCTTACTTCGCCTAATAGAAATGGTCATTCTACAGATGAGATGGATAAGATTCTCGGTGACACGCTGGGTTCGAAGAGGGTTCTTTGGCTGCGTCACGGGGCATTGACAGGGGATGATACCGACGGACATATTGATACGTTGGCGCGCCTGGCTCCGGATAATACAATAGTATATGTGGGGGCTCCTAAGGATGTGAATGACCCTGATTATCAGGGACTGGTGGATATGAAGGCCGATTTGGAGGGGTTCCGTACCTGGGACGGAGAGCCTTATAAGCTGGTGGAACTGCCATTTCCGACAAGAATTCTTGATGAGGAGGGTGAGATGCTTCCTGCTACGTATGCTAATTATCTGTATGTGAATGATTTTATCCTTTTGCCTGTATATGGGGTCGAGGAGGATGCTGAGGCAATATGGGTTATGAAGCAGACTTTCCCGGATAAGAAGATTCTGACGGTAAATTGCAAGGCGCTGATTAAGCAGCATGGTTCGCTGCACTGTGTTACCATGCAATATCCGGCTAGACAGTGATATAACTAATTGTTAGTATTTTTTATTCTTGGACAATCCTTAATGCTTTCTTAACGCTCTCTTAATGCACGCTTAATACAGACAGTAGGCAGAGAGGGAATGTCGATAATATTATTTAATATCATAATCATAAACCAATGAAAGTAGCATTAGTACAGTTACATATTACGTCAGACATAGAGGATAACAAGCGCCGATTGGCTAGTAATATTCGCGAGGCATCTGCGAAGGGTGCCGAGATAGTGGTTTTGTCGGAGCTTCATAATACACCGTATTTCTGTCAGACTGAGGATGTTGACAATTTCGACCTCGCTGAAGAGATTCCTGGACCTTCGACTGTTTTTTATGGCGAGTTGGCTAAGTCGAACAATATAGTTCTCGTTACCTCAATTTTCGAGAAAAGAGCAGTAGGCTTGTACCATAATACAGCTATTGTGTATGATGTCGATGGAGAGGTGGCAGGTACATACAGAAAAATGCATATTCCTGATGATCCTGCATATTATGAGAAGTTTTATTTTACTCCAGGCGATTTGGGATTTGAGCCAATACAGACTTCGAAAGGTTCGCTGGGTCTTATGGTATGTTGGGACCAGTGGTACCCTGAGGCAGCTCGACTTATGGCACTCGCTGGCGCAGAGATGCTTATCTATCCTACAGCTATCGGCTGGGAGTCGACAGATACTCAGGATGAAAAGGACCGACAGCATGGTGCTTGGGAAACTGTACAGCGAGGTCACGCTGTAGCTAATGGATTGCCGGTTATTACTGTTAACCGTGTCGGGTATGAGCCTGATCCAAGTGGTGTGACTGGTGGCATACAGTTCTGGGGAGGTTCATTCGTAGCTGGTCCTCAGGGAGAAATTCTGCATAAGTCTAGTTTTACAGAAGAGGAACTGGCTATTGTGGATGTGGATATGAAGCGTTCGGAGGATGTTCGTCGCATCTGGCCTTTCCTCAGAGATAGAAGAATAGATGCATACGAGGATGTTTTGTTGAGATTCAGAAAGTAAGATAGTTTAGGTTATGCGTATTGTTAATTATATATTGCCTGTTATTCTTTGTGTAGTTTTATTTTCTTGCAAGGAGAGTGATGATAATGTTACGCCTAATGGGAATGACCCTGGTTCTTCTATAGGCGGTTCTACGACTGATGAAAAGACGGATGAGAAGACTGATGAGAAGGCAGGTGTCTGTAGATGGGCTAGTCGCCTTGAGGTTCCAGAGCTGAAGTCGGGAAATATTCTGCACCCTGTCGTGACATACGAACAGGCTGTAAATGATAGCGTTATGACGTTCATATATGAGTGGGACCCAAAGAAACTTCATATACGCTGGTCGGCATTCTATTTCGACAGCTTTACATCTCAGAAAAACTGGAAGAGAAAAGACTGGGAGTCGACAGGATGGGGTGGCGATCCTTGGCACGATGATGAGTATCTTGCGGTTAATATGAGGACAACGTATGATAATCATAGAAATAATGGTCACGATCGTGGCCATATGGTTGCATCGGGTGATAGGTTGTATTCTTCGCAGGCCAATCTGCAAACATATATGTATTCCAATATGAGCCCTCAATTAGGTGCGTTTAATCAGGACTATTGGTCGCAGCTTGAGCAGAAGATACAAGGACTGGGAGGTAGTCGCAGGTTCTGTGATACTTTGTATGTGTGCAAGGGCGCAACAATAGATAATGCCGAGGATATCATAGAGACACTGAAGGGTATAGCTGTGCCGAAATACTATTATATGGCAGTAATGAAAATCAAGGACGGCAAGTATAGTGCTGCAGGTTTTCTTATGGAGCATACCAACGAAGGGTATTCAAAGAATATGAATCTGAAACCATACGCAATGTCTATAGATGCTTTGGAGGAGAAGACAGGTGTAAACTTTTTCCATAACCTGCCAGATGATATAGAGACAGAGATTGAGGCAAACTACGAAGAAGATGTATGGTTCTTCTAATAAATACAAGGTGAATAAATATTATTGTAATTAGAAAAGTATGGCACAAGAAAGAAATCAGATACAATCTCAATATATATGGAATATTGAAGATCTGTTTGCTACTCCAGCAGACTGGGACAAGGGTTTGGAAGAACTTAAGGAGCTATCCAAGAGTGTTGTTGCTTTTAAGGGTAAGATCAAGACAGGCGACCCTGATGTCATGAAGGAATATTTCGCCTTTAACGATAAATTGGGACTCCTTGCTGCGAAACTTGGAACATACGCGCATATGGTGGTCGACCAGGATTTGCGTGTAGCTGAAAACAATGAGCGTCAGCAGAGACTACAGTTGTTTTTTGTAGAGTATAGTCAGATTTCTGCTTTTGAAACTCCAGAGATGGGGCAGATATCAGACGAGCAGTTGGATATCCTTTCTAAAGATCCTCGTACGGCTGACCACTGGATGTCATTTGACCAGCTCAAGCGAGAGAAGAAGCATATTCTCTCTGATGTAGAAGAAGAGCTTATGGCCAAGACAAGTATCCTGGGAGATGTGCCTGACGGTGCATATTCGATATTGACAGATGCCGAGATGCCATGGCCACAGATGAAGCTAGAGAGCGGAGAAGAGATAAAGCTTGATCACGCAGAGTATATGAATCAGCGTGTCAGCAAGAACAGGACCGACCGAGACAATGCCTTCCACGCATTTTGGAAGACATACAAGCAGTTCGAGGGTACATTCGGCGAGTTGATGGCAGGTAATATCCGTCAGTCGGTATTCAATATCACGGTCAGAAAATATGCCTCGGTATTGGAGTCGTGTCTTGAAAACAAGAATATTCCAGTTTCGGTATATGATTCTTTGGTAGAGAATGTGAATAAGGCGCTGCCTACATTCCATAGATATCTCAACCTCAGAAAGAGAATGCTTGGAGTCGACCAGTTGGAATATTGGGATGTGTATGCACCTGTAGTTTCGGATATAGACCTGAAGTACACATACGAAGAAGCTCAACAACTTGTGCTTGAAGCAATTAAGCCATTAGGTGAAGAATATGCCAAGGTAGTGAAGAGAGCTTTTGATGAGAGATGGATAGATGTTTATCCAAATGAGGGTAAGGCATCGGGAGCCTATTCTACAGGTGCGGCATACGATGTGCATCCATATATACTGACAAATTTCAATGGGACACTTGACAGCGTATCGACATTGATACACGAGTTGGGTCACACAATGCACTCGTACCTAAGCAATACAAATCAGCCATACCATAAGTCGCACTATGCGATATTCGTAGCTGAGGTTGCCTCGACATTCAATGAGTGTCTGTTAGACGAACTTATGCTCAAGAAGCTACAGAAGAAAGAAGAGAAAATTTCTCTTTTGATGAATATTCTTGATGGTTTCAAGGGTACGCTCTTCCGTCAGACACAATTTGCCGAGTTTGAGAGAGAGATGTATAAGCTAGGCGAGTCGAACCAGCCTATTACAGGAAAGAAACTGACCCAGCTCTATCTTGATATACTCAAGAAATACTATGGACACGACAAAGGCGTGTGCCATATCGACGAATTAGTCGGTATAGAGTGGGCGTTTATTCCACATTTCTATAGAGCTTATTATGTATATCAGTACAGTACATCGTTTATTGCGTCGAATGCTTTAGTCGAGGCAGTATTGAAAGGCGGAGCAGAAGACCAGAAGAGGTACTTGAAGTTCCTGTCATCAGGTTGCGCTGAGTATCCTATAGACCTGCTGAGAAATGCCGGCATTGATATGATGGAGGCAAAGCCATTTGAGTACGTGATGGAGAAGATGAACAGGATAATGGATGAGATAGAGAAGTTGCTGGCGTAGGCTGGTTTTTGCTATGTGAGAGTTTTGGTTGTATGCGATATCCGCAATGAAGGCAGCCTGTGGGATGCATCGTTAATACATTATTGTACAACAAGTTATTAGATATTTTCTATGAAAGTGATTGCTAGAATCTGGATGCTTATACTGTTGGCAATAGGTGTTTTGTATTCCTCTTATTATATGTGGTTTTATCGTTCAGACACCGCTGGTATTTGCACTTTTATTTTCACCTTATCGCTGGCGGTGTTCTTGTTCAGATGCTTCTTTGGCAAAACGACTCTTGGTGACTACGTCGTGGATGATAACCATGAGAACTGGTATGTATGGTCGTTTTGTATAGTATGTTTTCTTGCGGTGATCTACATAGGTTATAAGGTCAATGAAGAGAAGGATAAGATATTTGAGGAAACCTCATATATTGTTACCGGCAAAATAGTGAAAAAGGAGATGATAGTGCCTTACAAGTTGTCGCGCGTAAAAGAGGACCCTACGTATTCTGTAATAGTTAATTTCCAAAATAAGGATGGCGTTGACTATTCAGTTAGATTTACTATACTATCGTGGTTTGAATATGATAAATTGACTGAAGGGCAGGAGGTTGAACTGTCGATTGCGGGCACGAAGCCAGAGATGGTGCGGCTAGTGGGTTTTAAATGACTTTGTGTGGGGGGAATTTTTGGTTTTTTGCATACGGATTGATACGGATTGATACGGATTTTTTAGGGAACTGAAGTTATTGGTTTGTGGATGGTTTGTGTATAGCTTGTGTATAGCTTGTGGGTATATGGAGTGTATTGTTTGCTCGCAGTTTTTTTAGTTTCGGGGTAGTCGATGGGTATAGAGAGTGTAGTGTTTGCTCGCAATTTTTTTAGTTTTTGGGAATAGGGTATTGGGAATTATGAATTAGTGGGTTGGTAAATAAAAAAGTATTAACTTTGTAGCAAACAGCAATAGATAATGGAAGAAAACAACGAGAATATACTCTTTGGTATACGCGCGGTACAGGAGGCGATCCTGGCTGGGAAGGATGTTGACAAGGTTATAGCGAAGAAGGGATTGACAGGTCCACTCTTTGCCGAGTTGCAGCAGCTCTGCAAGCAGAAGAAGATCCGCATACAGTATACAGAAGCTGAGGTATTGGATAGAATTACGACAGGTAATCATCAGGGAGTTGTGGCTCAGATGTCCAAGATACAGCGTATGGGGCTTGATGAGGTAATGAGAGTGATGCGAGAGTCGGTCAAGCCTGCGTTGTTGCTTCTTCTAGATGGAGTTACGGATGTACGTAATTTCGGAGCTATAGTAAGAACGGCACATTGTGCTGGTGTTCAGGCTATTATTGTGCCAGCTAAAGGTTCGGCTCCTATAAATGGTGAGAGTATAAAGACCTCTGCAGGAGCGTTGTTGCACGTTCCAATCTGCACTACAGGCAATACATATACGGCAGTCAAGATGCTGCAGAACAACGGAGTTCAGATAGTATGTGTTACTGAGCATGGTGCAGATGACTATTTTGATGTAGATCTGACAAAACCTACACTCCTTATTATGGGAGCTGAGGACAAAGGCATATCGAATCAGTTGCTCAAGTTGGCTGATGCCAAGGCGAAGATTCCTATGGAAGGAAATATTGAGAGCCTGAATGTTTCGGTGGCTACAGGTATTTTGTTGTTTGAGGCTAAACGTCAGCGTAGCTAATAGATGCAAAAATACAGGGATATAATTGTAAAGATACTGGCTTTCGTACTGACAGCCATTGTCGTTATTGTATCATTCCCAAATGTAGAGAAGTTCAACTACGAGTATGAACTTCAGCGTCCGTGGCGTTATCAGAATCTTATTGCGCCATTTGACTTTTCAATTCTCAAGACAGAAGCAGAGCTGACACAAGAGCGAGACAGTCTTCGCAGAAATATGCGTCCAGTCTACAGGAAAGACAGTGTCGGCGAGGGGCAGGTGCGTGATGAAGTGCGCAGTAATCTTGAGGCGTATGAGTCGAAGTTCAAATTGATATGTCCTGCCAATGTTAATGAAGACAGTACATTCCGATTTGTGAACAAGAAGCTCACAGAAAAATTGGTCGGTGCGTATTCCAAGGGTATAGTAGAGTTGCCAGATGGGGTTAACGACCCTACCGAATATGAGCTATCGCTTCTTAAGGGCAATGTTCTTGAGCCTTATACCATCAGTGAGTTCCTATCGTTGAAAGATGCCTATTCCACTATTACGGGAGAATTGACCGAAGACCTGCTCAACCAACATGGGAAAGAGGCTACATGGTGCAAGACCCTTGTGCAGAGGCTGCCTATATCAGAACTCATCATTGCCAATGTAGCTCTCGACAAAGAGAGAACAGATGCAGAGCTAGAGCAGAGACTCCAGGTATTGTCGCTTGCGCAAGGAAAAGTATTAGCTGGTCAGCGAATTATCGGTACTGGAGATATCGTTGACAAACGAGCTGCGAAGATACTCGATTCGCTACGTCAGACCAGTGAGAAGATGTATGGCAGGACAAGTGTAGAGTTGCCAATCTTACTTGGAGAGACCGTAATGACCATTCTTCTGTTAGGGTCATTATTCCTATTCCTGTATTTCTTCCATAATGAAGTATGGACAAATATGCGTTCGATGTCGTTCATACTGATGCTCATTATGGTAGTGGTAGTGATAGCTGGTATGCTGTCATCGAGACATGAGAATATTACGTTTATCATACCATACGTGATACTACCTATTATGCTGCGACTGTTAATGGACTCACGCATAGCGATGTATGTTCATACGGTAATGATAATATTTGTATCATTCATGGCGCACAACAGTCAGCTCTTCCTCATGCTACATATCCCAGCCGGAATGATAGCTATAGTCAGCCTTGTCAACCTGACCCGTCGTTGGCAGCTATTGAAGACCGCATTTATGGTATTCGTGTATTATGTATTAGCCTACAGCGGTTATGTGATATGGCAGACTGGAGATATGGGCGAATCATTAGGCGGTATACCATATATAATGTTAGCCGTAAACTGCATACTTATACTATTAAGTTATCCAGCCATATATATTGTAGAGAGGATGTTCGGTTTTGTATCAGACGTAACACTTATGGAATTGTCTGATACTAACAATCCGCTATTGAGGGAACTGTCAGAAAAAGCACCAGGAACCTTCCAGCACTCCATACAAGTAGCAAATCTGGCACAAGATGTAGCCTATGCCATAGGTGCCAATGCCATGTTGGTAAGAGCAGGAGCCATGTATCACGATGTAGGAAAGATGATATCTCCGATGTATTTTACAGAGAATCAGGCTGGAGGTATCAATCCACATAACGGACTAGCTTACGAAGAGTCGGCCAAGATAGTCATAAGTCACGTACAGAACGGCGTACAATTGGCCAAGAAAGCGAAATTGCCACAGCAGATAATAGATATAATCAAGTCGCACCACGGCAACACGACGGCGCGATACTTCTATATTGCCTATTGCAACGAGCATCAGGGCGAAGAGGTAGATGCCTCACAATTTTCGTATGCGGGACCATCTCCATTGACCAAAGAGCAAGCCATTACGATGATGGCAGATGCTGTAGAGGCCTCGAGCAAGAGTTTGCAGATGTACACAGACGATGCCATAGAGCAATTAGTAGAAAAGATTGTCGCCATACAGCTAGACGACAAGCAATTCAATGATTCGCCATTGACATTCAAGGATATAAAAGTGGCGAAGCAGGTAATGAAGAATAGATTAAAGAACATATATCATGCGCGTATTCAGTATCCAGAGCTACTCAAGTAGGTGGGAGATGGAGATTAGAATACAAAACCCATAGTAAAGATGCCAAAGTTCTCAATAATAATACCAGTATACAATCGTCCTGAAGAGGTCGTAGAGTTGTTGGATTCCCTCACTATGCAGTCGCTGCATAATGAGATGGAAGTTATTGTGGTAGAAGACGGTTCGACGATTACCTGTGAGAATGAGATAGAGCCATACAAGAATCAGCTAGATCTGAAGTATATCAAGCAAGAGAATATGGGACCTGGGGGTGCGCGTAATACAGGAGCCAGGACAGCAGTAGGAGAGTACCTTATATTCTTCGATTCAGACTGTGTATTGCCGTCAGACTATCTTCAGAGAGCTATGGACCATCTTCGCAGAGATCCGTTAGGGTGTTTCGGCGGACCAGACAAGGCGCATAAATTCTTCTCAGAGACACAGAAAGCCATATCATATTCGATGACATCGTTTCTGACGACAGGTGGAATCAGAGGGTCGCAAGTGAAGGTAGACAAATTCTATCCACGATCGTTCAACCTTGGCGTATTGAAAGTATTGTTTGAAGAAGTCGGCGGTTTCTCAGATATGCGATATGGAGAAGATATAGACTTTTCGATGAAGGTACTAGAGGCAGGGCATAGGATAGGACTTGTATCAGAGACATTCGTGTATCACAAGAGGAGGACCAACTTCAAGTCGTTCTTCAAGCAAGTATTCTCATCAGGAAGTGCGCGCATTCAGATAGCCGCGAGACACAAAGGAGCGTTGCAGTTGGTTCACATACTGCCTACATTATTTTTATTAGGCATACCATTGTCGATAGTATTCGGTATTCTAGTACACAAGGCATTCTTCTATATTTATCCAGTGTATTTCCTATTGGTATTTATTTTATCATGGATATCGACAGGCAGGGTATTAGTAGCATTGCTCAGTATTGTAGCCAGTTTTATTCAGCTTACGGGCTATGGAATGGGGTTCCTCACAGGGTTGTGGATGAAATATGTGAAGAAAGACCCTAAGTATGAGGCATTCAAGCAGACATTTTACAATTAAGTGTAATACTTAAATATGTACACTTTCGTGCAAATATTAACATTTTGAGGTATAATATCTCTCAATAATTGTTACCTTTGCGTCACTTTAAGTAGAAGTAATAAAAAACAGAAATAAAAACTCACAAGCAATGAAAAAGCACAACTTTTACGCTGGGCCATCTATTTTGCCTCAGTACACAATCAAGAACACAGCCGATGCAATACTCGACTTCGCAGGAACAGGATTGTCGTTACTAGAGATATCCCATCGTTCCAAGGAGTTTCAGGCTGTAATGGATGAGGCTACAGCATTGGTAAAGGAGCTACTCGACGTTCCTGCTGGTTATGAGGTTGTTTTTGTGGGTGGTGGTGCAAGCCTCCAGTTCTGCATGGTACCTTACAACATCCTCAATACAAAGGCTGCATACCTCAAGACAGGTGTTTGGGCTAAGAAGGCACAGAAAGAGGCAGCTATGTTTGGCGAAGTAGTAGAGGTAGCATCTTCAGAGGATAAGACATTCTGCTATATTCCTAAGGGCTTTGAGGCTAAGGTTCCTACAGATGTAGATTATTTCCACTATACATCAAATAATACAATTTACGGTACAGAGATTCGCAAGGATCCAGACGTAAAGGTACCATTGGTAGCTGATATGTCATCAGATATCTTCAGCCGTCCAATTGATGTTTCTAAGTACTCTATCATCTATGGTGGCGCTCAGAAGAACTTGGCTCCTGCTGGTGTGACATTTGCTATTGTAAAGCAAGACGCACTTGGTAAGGTAAATCGTCCAATCCCAACAATGTTGGATTACCGTACACATATTGAGGGCGGTTCAATGTTCAATACACCTCCATGTGTATCAGTATTCGGCGCACTCCAGACATTGAAGTGGTTGAAGGCTGAAGGTGGTGTTAAGGAGATGGAGCGCAGAGCTATCGTTAAGTCGGACAAGCTCTACACAGAGATTGACCGCAACCCATTCTTCAAGGCTACAGTAGAAGATCATGAGGATCGTTCACGTATGAACATCTGCTTCGTCATGAATGACAACTACAAGGAGCTCGAGAACGACTTCATGGAGTTTGCTAAGTCACAGGGTATGGTTGGTATCAAGGGTCACCGTTCAGTAGGTGGTTTCCGTGCATCAACATACAACGCACTTCCAGAGGAGAGCGTAGATGCTTTGATAGCAGCAATGAAGGAATTCGAGAAGAAGCATTAATAGAATTATAAGATACATATAGGCGTGGTTTTAGGATCACGCCTTTTATTTATAAGTAAACAATATATTCAAGATATGACAAAGGTATTGGTAGCTACAGAGAAGCCTTTTGCAAAGGTAGCTGTAGATGGTATCAAGAAAGTAGTAGAAGAGGCTGGCTTCCAGCTTGCTCTCTTGGAGAAATATACAGCTAAGGCAGAACTTTTGGCTGCAGTAGCTGATGCTGACGCACTTATCATCCGTTCAGACATTGTTGATGCTGAGGTTTTGGATGCAGCAAAGCAGTTGAAGATTGTTGTACGTGCAGGTGCTGGTTTTGATAATATCGACCTTGCTGCTGCAACAGCACACAACGTATGTGCAATGAATACACCAGGTCAGAATGCTAATGCTGTAGCAGAGTTGGCACTTGGCTTGATGGTATACTGTGTACGTAATATGTACAATGGTACAAGCGGTACAGAGTTGATGGGCAAGAAGCTCGGTATCCATGCATTCGGTAACGTAGGTAGAAATGTAGCACGTGTTGCTAAGGGCTTCGGTATGGAAGTTTATGCATACGATGCATTCTGTCCTAAGGAGGCTATTGAGGCTGCAGGTGTTAAGGCTTGTTCGTCAGTTGAGGAGCTTTACTCTACATGTCAGTTCGTATCTCTCCATATTCCTGCAACAGCAGAGACAAAGAACTCGATCAACAAGGCGCTCGTTTCAAAGATGCCTAAGGGTGCAGTTCTTGTAAATACAGCACGTAAGGAAGTTATCAACGAGGCTGAGCTTCTCGCTTTGATGGCAGAGCGTGAGGATTTGCGTTATGTAACAGACATTATGCCTGCTGCAGATGCAGATTTCAAGGCACAGTTCCCTACACGTTACTTCTCGACACCTAAGAAGATGGGTGCTCAGACAGCTGAGGCAAACATCAACGCAGGTATTGCAGCTGCAAAGCAGATTGTAGATTACATCAAGAACGGTAACGAGAAGTTCCGTTTGAATAAGTAAGAATAATAATTTCCAGTACCTAATTCCTAATTCCTAGCTTGGACTGTCCAAGTAACGGGAATTCGTTAGGGTAGGAAATCGAAAGCGGTTGTGACTAGAAATAGTTGCAGCCGTTTTTTGTTGTTTTTCTCACACAGATTCAACGGATTTAGGGGATTTTAGGGGCAAGCGGATTTTTTTTATTTTCTCACGCAGATTTAGGGGATTTGGGGGATTCCTCGTTTTTATCCACTATACCTACACGAGACCTATGCTAGACCTATGCTAGACCAAAAGAACACCCTTGTTCATCGTAATTTTTTCAAATAATGAAAGAAATAGAGGCTGTGTCGGTAATTTGACACAGCCTCTTTATAGCTGATAGTAAAACAGAGATTTTTACTTATTGTAGTAGGCCTCAAGTTTTTTTGCCTCCTCTACTGTGAGGTGAGTAACTGCGCCATGCTTCTGAGCCTCGAAATTAGTACGAGTCATAGGACATCCTTCCTCGTCGAAATAACCTATAGGCTTGAAAGAGATGAAATCCGTAGTTTCGACAAAGCCGAAGTTAGCAGGGTTACGATGGTAATTGTCGTACATAAGAACCCATTTATTCTCGCCAAGGCGTTTCCAGCAGTTAGGCGCCTCATGTATTTCAGGTTCGCCGTCATAGTAATTATTGTCAAATTCATAAGGACCCGTTACGTTTTTGCTAGTAGCATGCTTAGGACAAGCAGGTCCCTCGTGGCTTACTACAAAGAGATGGTAGAGGTCGCCCACCTTAATTATATCAGAATCTATGACAGTGAACTTAGGTTTGCCATTCTCGCCAAGAGGAGACATGAAAAGGATTTTAGGTTCAGATATAAGCTTATTGAAATCGTCATTTACGTAAGCGTAGAAGATTACGCACATATCATTACGCATACGGACAGTAAAGTGAATCATGATATGTCCAGCCTCGTAGTCGTAGACAATTTCAGGAGCCCATACACAGCCAGCCTCGCTCCAAGGGTAAGGATTGCCATTCTCATCAGACAGACCAGTAGGAGAAGATAGGTTCGCGAAATCGAGATTTGTGCGAGTCCAGTTGATGAGGTCGTACGATTTCATGAGAACCAAGGCGTGGTTATTACCCCAGCCATACATATCATCGCGTTCCCATTGGGTGGTACGGTATTCAGAAATTTTGGAGAACATAGGGTTGTCCTTCATTCGCTCCTGAGAGAAGATGTGGAGATCCGTCATAGCCAGATAAAAAGCGCCATCAGGTCCACGGAAGATATGAGGGTCGCGGATACCATGCTGAGAAGCTATAGTATCTCCACAGATGATAGCCTTGTCATCACGCAAAGAAGACCATTTATAGCCATCATAGCTAAGAGCCATGTGGAGAGAGTGGTCGGCATCCTTATGGTAGACCATCAGATAAGCCCCCATATCAGACTCGGCAGGCACTTTAGGGGTGTTGGTGCCACTATTGCAAGCAGAGAGAGCGAGCAACGATGCTGCGGCAAGAAATAAAGATTTGGACATGCAGTTATATTATTACTAATGATTATTCAACGCTCAAAAGTAGTAAAACGGACAATAATAAGAGGGGTAAAAAAGATGTATAGAGGTGGAAATGATGAGAAAAAAAGAGGCTGTGTCATTATTTCAGACACAGCCATACATTATATGTATAAGCTAATTGCTAATCGAAATCTTCTACGCCAGGAATCTGGATGCTAGGGTAGGCGATTTTGATATCATTGTTTTTGTCGATGACATAAGTACGAGCTCCCTGTCCGTCTATACCCTGAGAGACGCAACCGATAACGAGTGTATTCTCCGCTGGGTTAAAACTTGCGAGGCGAGGTTCAGGAGTCCATAAGCCCTCGCTATAGTACCAAACCAAAGTAGGGTGGTAGGCTATAATTCCATCATTATTGCTGATGACTACGCACGCATTATAGTACATGACCTCTGGGGCATCACCATGAGGTTCATCTTCGCACAATACTACAGAGTATAAGAACTTGTATTGACCATTGGACAAGTTGTAGCAGAGGGCCAGTTTGCCGCTATTATTGAAAAACAAGTCGGGAGTGCCCTCGTTAGACTCCTCGCAATTAAGTTGTATACCTCCATCGTAGATAGATTTAGCATCACCATCAAATGTGCTAAACTCCAAGCATTCTAGAGAAAAGCAAAGATCCTCTGTATTTTCGGTATCACCATACAGGTCGTCGTCGCTATAGCCCCCGTATACCGGTTCCAGAGAAAAATCGGCATTATACAAGTAGCAATCAGAAGGCTCATTGCCTCCATGATTTTTGATAGACTTAAAACGGAGTATTATAGCCTCATCGTCCTGCAACTCGAACTCCATATCGACCTTAGTCTCATCGCCATCGCGTCCGCAAACAGACTCCATGACAATACGGCGGTTTACGAAATCCATACTCTTTATGGCAGTAAAACTATGTATATCCATGCGAGATACGGTAGAATAGCTTGCAGAGCCGAGCTTATCAGGATTATTGAGGTCAAAAGTCACGTATATAGCATCATTATCGGCGCATTCCCATCCATCAGGATTGCTCAAAGCCTTTATGAACGAATCCTTACGGTCCTGATCAGTAGTCTTATGGAAATTCATCTGCTTAGGGAAGTATTCGAAGAAATCCATCTCCTTGCCATCGGTGTTAGAGAAAGAGACATTTATCTCGCCATTGCTAAGGCGAGAAAACTCGACAGTACCATTATAGACTTCGGGAAAACCGTTGAAATCGTCTTTAGCTGCGAAAGAGAACTTGTTGGTTTTGCCCTCTACAGGGATTAGTTTGCCCGAGATACCCCAATGCTGTTCTATTTCAGAACTTTCGTACAATGCGAAGCAGCGAGAATTGTCGTCATCGTTGAATACATAGAAACCCAATGCAGAATTCTCTGGTGTTTCAGTTTTGGTATACTCCTCGTTATAGAGAACAGAGAATAGATCGTTGTCTGTAGAAGGAGTTGATGCAGAAGAGACGGAATCAGATGAAGAACCGCTCTTAGGGGCATAGTTGCATGCGATAAGGCCCAACAAAGCGAGGCCTATGGCAAAATGTTTCATAGTAAGAATTTGTAAATTGTTTTCTGCGCTGATACGTTCATCCAAGGAAAAAGTTATACTGATTTTATGAATATGAGAATAGGTTTCTGAGCTATGAGAATATATAGAGAGAGTATAGGCTGATATAAGAGAGAGTAGAGTTTGCTCGCAATTTTTTAATTAGCAATCATGACTTCAAGGAGAAACAGGGAGTAGAAGAGCATTTAGGTTCTAGTATTTTGTGTGAATTTTGCTATAATGTGTGTAAAATATCACTATCTTTGCAAGCAACAAAATATACCTGAAAAATGAATGTACTGAAATTTGGTGGCACCTCAATGGGCACTGCGAACAGCATGACACAAGTTAAGCAGATTATACTTAACCATGCTCAGCCAGTATGTGCAGTAGTATCAGCCGTTAGTGGCGTCACAGATATGCTTTTGAGAGCTGCTGGCACCGCTGCAAAGGGTGAAGATTACAAGCCATTGTTTGAGGAGATTGTCGCTAAACATCACAATATTACAGCCCAGTTATTCCTACAGCCAGAGAAGGTAAACGACGAATTAGCCCCATTATTCGCGAAACTTGACAATATGCTTCAAGGAGTATGCTTGTTGCGCGAGTTGAGCACACGCAGTCTGGAGACGATTTCGGGTTATGGAGAGAAGTTCTCATCATTGATACTTGCTCGTCTTATCCCTGGTGCCAATCTTATTGACAGTCAGTCATTAATCAAGACAGAGAGAAGAGGCAGTAGGAACGAGGTATTAGAAGAGTTGACAGACGCCAACATCAAAGGTATAGCAAATCAGATAAAGGGAGTCAATATATTCCCGGGCTTCATTTCATCGGATAGAGATAATGAGCCTACGACACTTGGTCGTGGAGGTTCAGACTATACGGCAGCCATCTTTGCATCGGCACTCGGAGCAGAAGAGTTGGAAATCTGGACAGACGTAGACGGATTCATGTCGGCCGACCCGCGTATCATTTCACGAGCATACGTATTGGATCACCTTACATATTCAGAAGCTATGGAGCTTTCGCACTTCGGTGCCAAAGTGATATATCCTCCAACAATTCTTCCTGCATTAAAGAAGAATATTCCTATTTACATCAAGAATACATTCAATCCTACAGCACCTGGTACACGTATTGACTCGATAGAGAACAAGAGTCTGAAGACCAAGATCAAGGGTATATCAAGTATTCCAAATGTATCATTGATTACTATCCAGTGCATTGCGATGGTAGGCGTATCAGGTATGTCTATGCGATTGTTCCGTGCATTGGCACAGAAATACATCAACGTTATCCTCATCTCGCAGGCATCTTCAGAGAATACCATTTCGATTGTGGTAGAGAAGAGCGAGGCAGAGCGTGCTGCACAAGTAATCAACGAAGAGTTTGCAGACGAGATTGAGAAATCGCATGCTACAGCTGTTAAGATAGACAACAACATGGCTGTTGTTGCTATTGTAGGTAACAGAATGCGTCACAATACAGGCGTAGCAGGTACATTGTTCAATGCAGTCGGCAAGAACGGTATCAATGTTTATGCCATCGCCCAAGGTGCGAGTGAGGTTAATATCTCATTTGTGGTTAAGCAAGAAGACTTGAAGAAGACATTGAACGTAGTACACGATTCATTCTTCCTCTCACAATATAAAGTATTGCATATCTTCCTAGCAGGTATAGGTACAGTAGGTGGAAAACTCATACAGAAGCTTACACAGCAGGCAGAGAAGTTACGCAACAACGACAAGTTGATGATCAGAGTTGCCGGTGTATGCAACTCGAAGAACATGGTACTCAATCCACAAGGTCTTGACCTTTCGGATATTAAGTCGCAGCTACAAGAAGGCAAGCCTACCACACCAAGAGAGTTTGCACAGTCGATTATAGACTTGAACCTTGCCAATTCAGTATTTGTAGACTGTACGGCATCAGCGGATGTAGCGGCAGTATATGATATGATGCTAGAGAACAACGTGAATGTTGTTACAGCAAACAAGATTGCGTCGTCATCAGCATACGAGCACTACAAGAAGTTGAAGCAGACAGCCAAAGACAAGGGTGTACGTTTCCACTTTGAGACGAACGTAGGTGCTGCACTTCCAATTATCTCGCCAATCAATGACCTGATAAAGAGTGGAGACCGCATTTTGAAGCTAGAGGCCGTACTTTCAGGAACATTGAACTATATCTGTGGAGAGTTGTCGGCAGAGAAGCCATTGTCAGTAGTAATAGCAGAAGCTAAGGCAAAGGGATATTCAGAGCCAGATCCACGAGTAGACCTTAGCGGAACAGACGTAGCGAGAAAGATATTGATTCTTGCGCGAGAGTCAGGCTATGCTCTTGAGATGTCAGATATAGACAAGACACCATTCGTTCCACAAGAGTATATGGATGTAGACTCAGTAGATACATTTATGAACAAAGTCAAGGAGCTTGACGGAGAGTTTGAGGCTCGCAGAAAGGCGCTTGCCGATAAGGGGTTGAAGCTCAGATATGTAGCTACATTTGAAGAAGGAAAGGCAAGAATCGGCTTCAAGGAAGTAGGAGAAGAAGATCCATTGTACCATCTTGATGCTTCAAATAATATAGTATTGATTTCATCAGACAACTACAAGCAGCATCCAATGCAGATTAAGGGTTACGGTGCTGGTGCTGATGTGACTGCGAGCGGAGTATTTGCGGATATTATCAAGGTAGCAAATTTGTAATTCCTAATTCCTAATTTCTAATTTCTAGAGGGTAGGGTAGGAAAAGGGTAGTTAAGATAGTTATAGACAATAGAGATGAAATACTTAGTAATATTGACTGACGGTGCTGCAGATGAGCCTATCGCGGAATTTGGCGGTAAGACATGTTTTCAGCAAGCCAACAAGCCAAATATAGACAAACTTGCCAGCATATCGTCGCTTGGTATGCTCAAGACTGTTCCTGATTCGTTACATCCTGGATCAGAGGTAGCGAACATGACCATTATGGGTTATGAGACAGAGAAGTTGTATCAGGGGCGAGGTGTACTAGAGGCAGCTGCCATAGGTATTGACTTTGAGGAGACAGATTTGGTGATGCGTTGCAATATCTGTACACGTACAGAAGACACGCTAGTAAACCATTCCGGTGGTCATATTACTACAGAAGAAGCCGGAGAACTTATCGAGGAACTCAATGCCAAGTTAGGTTCAGACAAAGTAAAGTTCTATAAGGGCGTTAGCTATCGTCATATCCTGATTATCAAGGGAGGCAAGAACGACTTTACTATGACACCTCCACACGATGTGCCAGGAGCCAAGGTAGTAGACGTATTGCCAAAGCCGATAGGAGCAAAGAGCGAGACATGCGAGCTCATTAAAGATCTGATGGCGAAATCGCAAGCTATACTTGAAGCGCACCCTATCAACAAGAAGAGAGTAGCAGCTGGTAAGCTTATGGCAAATACAATCTGGCCATGGTCGGCAGGTTTCAAGCCAAGTATGCCTACCATCAAGCAGATGTACCCACAGATTAAGAAGGCAGCCGTTATCTCAGCCGTAGACCTTATATACGGTATAGGCAGGTTGGCAGATATGGACCCTATCTATGTAGAAGGCTCTACAGGACTTTACAATACCAACTTCGAAGGAAAGGCAAAGGCAGCTATAGAGGCGTTGAAGACCAATGACTATGTATATCTCCATATGGAGGCACCAGACGAGGCAGGACACGAAGGCGATGCCAAGTTGAAGGTACAGACCATAGAAGACATAGACAAGAAGGTAGTCGGTCCGATTATGGAAGCAGTAAACCTTGACGAAGTTACTATTGCGTTATTGCCAGACCATCCTACACCATGTGCTATAAAGACACATACCCGTACGGATATTCCATTTATCCTACATAAGCCAGGAAGAAAGGCAGACGGTATCAACAAATATGACGAAGATTCAGCAAAGAACGGTTCATACGGGCGACTAGTCCTTATGGAATTCATGGCTGAGATGATGAAGTAAATAATAGAATACGATATATGAAATTCTACAGCACAAACAACAAGGAGCATTGGTCAGATTTGAAGAGTGCAGTGCTCAAGGGTCTTGCTCCAGACAAGGGCTTGTATATGCCAGAGTCTATTCCAGTATTGCCACAATCGTTCTGGGATTGGTTGCCAGGCAAGTCGATGGGCGAGATAGGTTTTGAGGTTTTGAAGCACTTCTTCTGTCCAGATATACCAGAAGACAAGTTCAAGGCTATGGTAGAGGATGCGTTCAACTTCCCAGTACCAGTAGTTGAGGTTAAGAAGGGAGTATATTCGCTCGAGTTGTTCCATGGTCCTACATTGGCATTCAAGGATGTAGGTGCACGATTCCTGGCTCGCGTGATGGCATACTTTGCTGATTTTGGCGGTCGCCCAATCAACGTACTTGCTGCTACATCCGGAGATACAGGTTCTGCAGTAGCGAACGGCTTCCTTGGTGTAAAGAACGTATATGTACACGTACTCTATCCATCGGGTCTTGTATCGGAGATTCAAGAGAAGCAGTTTACGACACTCGGTCAGAATGTCACAGCATACGAGGTAGCTGGTGTATTTGACGACTGCCAGCGTATGGTTAAGCAAGCGTTTATGGACCCAAAGATGTCAACAGAACATGTATTGACATCAGCCAACTCTATCAACCTTGCTAGATTCCTCCCACAGTCCGTTTATTACTTCCACGCATTGGCGCAGATGCCAAAAGAAGATTGGGGTAAGCTAGTGATCTGTGTACCAAGCGGTAACTTTGGAGATATTACTGCAGGTCTGATAGCATGGAAGATGGGTATGCCAGTTAAGCGTTTTATCGCTGCTGTAAATGCAAATAAGGTATTCCCTGAGTTCTTGCAGAGCGGTAAATACAACCCACAGCCATCTATTGCGACTATAGCAAATGCTATGGACGTAGGAGATCCATCAAACTTTGCCCGTGTATTCGAATTGTTCAACGGCTCAGTAGAAGAGATGAAGAAGCTCATTTCGAGCCGCAGCTATTCAGACGAGCAGATTGGTGCTACGATGAAGAAAGTATCTGCAGAGACAGGTTACACATGTGACCCACACGGTGCAGTAGGCTATGCTGCATTGGAAGACGAACTAAAGGGCGACGAGATAGGTATTTTCCTTGAGACAGCACACCCTGCAAAGTTCAAGGCCACTGTAGAGAAGTACATTGGCAAAGAAGTAGAGATTCCAGCACGTTTGCAGAAGTTCATGGATGGAGAGAAGAAGTCGATAGCTATCAAGGCAGACTTCAATTTGCTCCAAGTGAAATAATATTCTATCTTTGCGACATGAAGCGTTGCATAAGAGTAATAACAATTATAGTGGGCACGGTGGCAGTCATGTCATCGTGCGCATCTACTTATAAGCCATCTGCAAAGTACAAGCCAAAGTGGCGTTGCTCTGTTGATGAGCAGAATAGAGATGTTATGACAGCTAAGGCAGATTATTCAGAAGACGCTTATGTTGTTCGTTATTAAGTAGAATATCATTATACAAACATAACAGATGAAGATTGAAAAGAACGCCTTCGTATCGTTGGCATATACATTGCGCACAGACGGCGCAGAGGGTCCTATTGTAGAGCAGACAACAGAAGAGACACCACTTCGTTTTGTTTTTGGTGCTGGTCAGATGCTAGAGATGTTTGAGAAGCATATTGACGGTTTAGAGGCAGGCGAGAAGTTCTCATTCACCCTCACACCAGAAGAGGCATACGGAGAGCGCGAGGAAGAAGCTGTAGTAGACCTTCCAAAGAGCATATTCATGATCAACGGCGAGATGAGAGACGATTTGCTCGTTCCAGGTTCGCATATCCCAATGATGTCAGAGGGAGGTCAGCGTTTGGACGGCATTGTGCTAGCTGTTGAGCAAGATACAGTAAAGATGGACTTCAATCACCCTATGGCAGGTGAGACACTCAATTTCGAGGGTCATATCATTGAAGTCAGAGAAGCTACGGTAGAAGAGCTTATCGGTCCACAAGGCGGTTGCGGTGGCAGCTGCGGCGGTTGTGGCGGTGGTTGTCATGGTGGAGGCTGTGATGACGGCGAAGAAGGCGGTTGCTGTGGTGGTTGTCATTAATAAAGAATACTAAATTGGCAGGTAATATATTTGGACGGATATTTCGTCTAACAACATTCGGAGAGTCGCACGGTGCTGCAGTAGGAGGCATAGTGGATGGTATGCCTAGCGGGGTGGCGGTAGATGTAGAGTTTATTCAAAGTGAGCTCAACAGACGACGTCCTGGTCAGAGTAAGATTACGACTCCACGCGATGAGAAAGATCAGGTACGCATTCTTTCGGGAGTGATGAATGGGCTTTCTACGGGTACACCATTAGCTTTTGAGGTGTTGAATGAGAATCAGCATTCCAATGATTATGCAAATATTGTTGATACCTTCCGTCCAAGTCATGCCGATTACACCTACACAGAGAAATACGGATTGAGAGACCACAGAGGCGGTGGTCGCAGTAGTGCCCGTGAGACAATCTCTCGAGTAGTTGCAGGTGCTCTTGCCAAGTTGGTTTTGAAGCATTATGGTGTTACGGTAGAAGCCTATACCAGTCAGATAGGCGGTATTAAGCTAGCTGGAACATATCAAGATTATGATATAGCCAAGGCAGAAGAGAACATTGTGAGATGTCCGGATGCTGAGGTGGCAGACAAGATGATAGCACTCATTGATGAAGTCAGGATGCAAAAAGACTCCATTGGCGGTGTTATTACCTGTGTTGTTAAGGGCATGCCAGTAGGCGCTGGAGATCCATGCTTTGACAAATTGCAGGCCATGCTTGGTCATGCTATGATGAGCATCAATGCAGTCAAGGGTTTTGAGTATGGCTCAGGCTTTGACGGGGTAGAGATGCGAGGTTCGCAGCATAATGATATTTTCTATATGGAAGGAGACCGAGTGAGAACCAAGACCAATTACAGTGGCGGTATTCAGGGAGGTATCTCAAATGGAGAAGATATCTATATGCGTGTAGCATTTAAGCCTACAGCTACTATCCTTATGGCACAGCATACAGTGAATGCCAAGCATGAGGAGGTAGAGACAGAAGTTAAAGGCAGACACGACCCATGTGTAGTGCCTAGAGCCGTACCGATAGTTGAGGCTATGGCAGCGATAACTGTTTTAGATGCAATTCTGGTAAATAGGTGCGTTAAGTTGTAAATGCACCTAGGTAGGTTATGCCTCCCTTTTTTTGTAGGATAGGATTGCCTATCAGTATATGTAGAGTATAGGGTTGAGGGTGTTTACGAATGAATATTTGGAGATTTAAATCGCCAAATATTAGGTTTTAAGCGAAAGTATGTGTTTTTGTGCAAAAGCTGAAAAGATGGATACCCATAGATTTATATAGTAAACTGCAAGGTCTGATGCATAAAGGTAAGGCGGTCATGCTTATTGGTGCAGGGAGTATTTGATATAGAGGATATTAAAGACAAGGGCATATTCAAATGAGAGTATGCCCTTGTTTTAATGTCATTTATTCGCAGAAAAGCCAGTGTGTTGCTCGGTTATTCTTTTTGAATGTAGTGTTATTATATTTTTGAGAATAAATATTGTTAGACTTATTTAGACGTCTAAATTCGTTCATTTCAAATATCCAATAACCTGTATCTAAAATATCCATATTCTTTGTTCTTGGTAGGCTTCATGAAGATTTTTTATTTGTAGTAACAAAGATGTATGTAAGAAGCAGTTATGGTTATATTGTCCAGATAGCCCAGAGGGGGATGTTGGTCATCCATTGCTCGTCTTTGTAGGGGAGCATTGATGTGCGGTAGGCTGTGGTCGGTGTGTATTGGGTGCAGAAGAGGCGGAAGCTTTTGGCGTGGACGTTTGTTTCGGCTTTGACTTCGATAGGGATGACTTGAGATGCAGATTGGATTATGAAGTCAACTTCGGCAGTACTTCGTTCGTTGGTCCAATAGCCGATATAATCGAATTGACGAGCATGGAGTTCTTGCATGACGTATTGTTCGGTCAGAGCTCCTTTGAATTCTGTAAATACACGGTCGTTCCCTATAAGGGTATTCATATCCAGTGCTGTCATAGCGGACAACAGACCTACATCGTGGATGAAGATCTTGAATGTTGATAGGTCTTGATATGCTGTCAAAGGAAGTCGAGGTTCTTTGATGCGATGTGCTTTCAGAAACAAGCCGCAGTTGCATAGCCATTCGATGGCAAGTTCGAAATCCTTGGCACGAGCGCCGTCGCGCATGATGCCATATACGAATTTTTTATTCTCTTTTGATAGTTGAGATGGGATACTACGCCACGCCATATATATACGAGGTACAATATCGTTGGGGGCATGTTTGCTGAAGTCGGCCTCGTATGAGTTGAGGATTTCGCGTTGAATACTTCTTACTTCGGGAAGGTCGTGATTGTTAACAAATGCCTGTACCACTTCAGGCATACCTCCTACGTAGAAATAGGTCTTCAGGTATTCACGTAGTTTTGATTCAAAAGGGTATAGTGCATCCCATTGTTTACTATGGATAGCGTTGGCAATCATTTCTTCGCCCATAGCGCAAAGGAATTCGAAGAAAGTCAGAGGGTGCATATCTATGAAGTTAACTTTGCCGACAGGAAACGAGATGTTGGCATGTAGTCCCATTCCGAGAAGAGAGCCTGCTGCTATTACGTGGTATTGAGGAGCATCTTCACAGAAATATTTTAATGAGGTTAAGCCTCTAGGGGCAGATTGAATCTCGTCGAAGAAAATCAAAGTGTCTTCTGGCTTTATCACTATACGAGCGTGCATTTGCAAAGTCAGAATTATACGGTCTATGTCAAAGTCGGACTCAAATATGCTTTGCAGCTCGGGAGTATTCTCGAAGTTCACATACACAATATTCTTGTAGTGCAGACGACCGAATTCCTTTATTAGCCATGTCTTGCCCACTTGTCGGGCTCCACGGACAATTAAAGGCTTGCGTCCTGTCTTGTTTTTCCACTTAAGCAATTCTTCGATCTTTGTTCTGTACATACCATTACTTTTTTGCAAATGTAGGGATAAAAAAAGGGAAAAAACAATGGTTCGTCGATAAAAGTGTAGTGTAATAACACTTTTATCCTGATAAAAGTGTTGTAAGAGGACATTTTTATCCTGATAAAAGTGTGGTTGGAGGTGGTGGATTGTTGTGGTTAGGGTATTATAGGGGTATTTGTTAGGGTGTTGTTGGAGGGGGATTGGGTGGGATGAGGTTAGATTGAGATGTTGTCGATGCGGAGTCGTAGGGTGCCGGCGGGGGTGTGGGCCTCGGCGGTGTCGCCTACCTTTTTGCCGAGGAGGGCTTCGGCGATGGGAGATTGGATGGAGATTTTACCCTTCTTGAGGTCGGCCTCGTGGGGGTTGACGATGGTATAGGCCATTTTGGCGTTGTTGGCCAGATTAGTGAACTCCACCTTACGGAGCAGTCCGACGGTATCGCAGTTAAGAACCGAAGTGTCGAGGACCTGTGCGAACTGTTTCACGTTGGATTTGAAGCGTATTTTACCCATTACACGACGTAATTCGCGCTTGGCAGCGTGATACTCGAAGTTCTCGCTGAGGTCGCCCTTTGCGCGAGCCTCGGCCAGTTCGTCCTGAGCCTTAGGCAATTCTACCTTTATCAGATGGTCCAATTCGGCTACGAGTTGGTCGTAGCACTCTTTTGACATATATTCCATTTTACCGTTTTATTGTTTAGCAGGGATTACGAATAGAGGCTTCTCGTCATGATTACCGCAATCGTGATGGCTACATGATTCAGAACTATCCTTGATAGAACCATTGAGATAAGCCTTCAATACATCCACAATGTTACCGTGGCACCCCCTAATTACACTAATACCGTGAGCAGAGAGCTTATTGAAAGCCCCCATTCCCATATTGCCGGCAAGCATGATGGTAATACCCATCTCCTGCATCACGGAAGCGATGTTAGACTTACACCCACATCCCTGAGGAGAGTCGAGACGTTCAGAACCGATGATATTCTTCTGGTCATCGACAGAGAAAACCGTATAGTGATCGCAATGACCAAAGTGGTCATCCACGATATTGTCGCGTGTCGGTATAGCTATCTTAATCATGTCTTTATTCAAAAAGAGTCGTCCTCTTCGTAATAATCAGTTATTGTACGAATGCAAAGATAGTATCATTAGACTGCATTATCAAATCTAGTTTACAAGTAGGGTTCAAGTAGGGTTTAGGTAAGGTTCAGGTAGGGTTCATTGTTATTGGAAGTCATACGATAGACCTATGCTAATATAAGAGAAGTCTAAGTTTGCTCGCAATTTTTTTATTTCAGAGAGTATCAAAGCGAGAATTAGATATTATATTTGCGACTGGAAATTGAACAGAAAAGTTATACAGGACAATCAAGCGAATATGGCCAAAGTAGAGATAGTACATAAATGCGTTACGATAGCGCGAGAGGCAGCCAGGAAGGACAGTCGGGCCAGGCTTACTGGGCAGAGCGTGTATATAAAGCGCTGTCCCAGTGGGTATTTCATTATTGGGGTCTGTGTGACGAAGAAACAGAGAAACTGTAGGGATATGTTTGCTGATGCGCAGAAGTTGGCCGCATACGAACTGAAACAATGGAACAAGAAGCGACACTGGGAGCGAGAAGCGAGGAGACACAAGATAAAAGGGGCGCACAGGATGGCCGTTTCGTATTTCTATAGGTTGTTGAAAGAATATGGGATAGAGTTGGACGAGGCGTTGAGGAGGATGAGGTTAGGAAGACTGGGGAAGAAGATAGAAGAGAAGGGGTATTTGAAGGTGTTGGGAGATAGAGAATGGAGAGAGATGGATGAGGCTTCGCCGTTCTATTACAGGAAGTTTGGGGATGTGGGGGAGTATTATGGAGAAGTGGTGAGGTTGGCGGGGTGAGAGTGCTATAGCTTATAATGGCCGTTTGATAATCTTAAGAGAAGTCAGTCCGGTCTTTTTCCCAGCTACATAGGTTTGCGTTACATCTTCATAACTATGCATATCAAAAATATGCAGAGGCTGATTGAGAATAAAAAAATGGCAAAGGAAGGTATCACCCACCTGTATCTTAGAATTGTCGACCTGTAAAACCCTAAACTTACATTCACCCATATATTCTACAAGACACCTACGTCCTGGATTCCATGAAAATTCGAGTCTGTCACCTATTTGAAGGTCAGAAGTATTGATGTGCTCAGACATAACAGGTTCAGATTCTGCCTCAAACTTATTCTCATGATGTTTAACAAACGATTCGTAATCAGGATAATTGACAAAACGAGCGAGAATATTATAGGTAGTCATTCTTGTATTACAAGACTCATTGATATAGCCCCATATTCTCATCAATGTTGTCGCACTCAAATATTCGTTAGTTTTGTTCTGTATTGATTCCGAAGCAAAATTGAAATCAGACGGAGAGTGCAAAGCACGCCCCAGCATCCTTTCAATTTCCTTCTTCAACAAATCCTTATTTGAGTTGTTATCCATTGCGTTATTATTTTTTTGCAAATGTCTGCCTTTATTGTGGAAAAGTCAATTCCATTGAGTTCCTTTTTATATCAAACGATACATTTCCCTTTCTTTTTATTCCAAATCAGTAGAAAGAGCTACCTTTGCCAAGATACAAATAAAGCAAATATTTACAAGCAACGATATGGAATCATCATCATCAGGACCAGTTGAACCATTGGACGGGCATATCAACAGTACGTTTTCCGAAATATCCATAATTACAGACAAAGGATACAATACCATATACAAAGCTAAGCGTTACGGCCAATGGTATGTATTGAAAGGCCTTTCGGCAGTCAGCCAAGGCAACAAGGTATATGCAGGACTATTGGAGAAGGAGTTTTCCATATCCGTACAGATGAACTATCCGAATATAGCCCGTGCCTATTCGTTTGAGAAAGTGGACGGTATAGGAGATTGCATAGTTATGGAGTATGTGGATGGCGTAACCTTGGACAAATACATAACAGCATCGTCGACAGACGAAGAGCGAATAAGGATAGTGAGTCAGATACTGTCGGCGATGGAATACTATCAATCGTTGCAGATAGTACACAGAGACCTGAAGCCAAGCAACATACTAGTAACGAGGAATGGCGGCAATGTGAAGATAATAGACTTCGGCCTGTCGGATTCCGACTCGTATGCGATATTCAAGCAGCCAGCAGGATCGGCAAAATACATGGCTCCGGAACAGTATGACAGCAAGACCCCAATAGACCTGAGAGCTGACATATATTCGGTGGGAGTTATAATGAAAGAAATACTACCATCAAGGTACAAGTCAGTCATTGAAATCTGCATCAGAAAAGACAGAGAAGAACGCTACCATACTGCGACCGAAGTAAAGAGAGCCATTAGCGCACAAAATCAACGACGCCGTAACATCATTCGAGCTACGGCAGCTGCCGGCATTGTATGCGCAATAATTATAGGGAACTGGGGATTGATAAAGCATCTGACAACCAACAACGAGAAAGTGATGGTTAATCGTGTTGACACAGTTATCAAGGAAGTTGTTCCCGCCATATCGCAAACCATAAGAGATACAATAATAATAGAAAAGACCATACCATTGCGTGTAGATACAATAATAAAAATCAAAGAGATAGTTCCGCCAGAGTATGTGGAAATCATCAACAAAGCCAAAGAAGAACAACAGCGGAAAGACCGTGTCAAGCTCGAAACGGAGAAGATGCTCAAATACATCGACAAAGAATGGGCGGAATATGAGAAAGAAAGAGAGAGCGGAAGATTGGAGTATCTGTACGAATCACAAACGATGGCCTTTATAAAACATCAAAATATATTATTGTCAAAATTGGACGATATTATCGAACTGAAATTCACACCAGAGGAGTATCTTCGCATACTTAACTATTCTTCTGACAGCATGTCCAAACACTTGAACAGCCCTGAAAATAGACCGAGAACAAACGATGAAAAGATCCAGATGGCCGCAATTCGTGATAGTTTATCTGCCATTATGAATAAACAAGGAGAGGCAATAAGCTCCAAGATACTGATTCTTCAGAATAATCAGTAAAAGCGACATTGGAGGAAATTTCCCCAAAAGGAATAAAATGGAATAAAAGGCATTGAAAAAATGTTAGTAGTTTTGTCATCATGATTTTGGGAGATGCAAATATCTTCCAGGAAATACTAAACGAATAAGATGACAGAAACAGTTAGTAAAGTCCGTGTTCACGGTAAGGCGCAGAATCGTACAATATTAGGTATAGTTAACGCCTATTTAGTAATGTATCCTCAGACAACAGCTGAAGAATTGGATAAGGCATTTCCTCTGAGGGTGACTAAGAAATATTTAAAGAATGCAGAGAAGCAACAGGCAGGCGATCCGTATTGGAAGTACGGTCTTTTCCATGAAATTGTGAGTAAGAGCGGTAAGCGCGTCTGGGCATACAACGGAGAAGAAGTTGTAGATAATTCGTGGTTATTCGAACAGAATGACGAGACACTTCATACTGCAGATGGCAAAGAACTTGCGATGGAATCCACATGGCCAGAAGATGCATTCAATGAGATGATCAATTGGGCAAAGCAATATGGTATAGAGATTGCCAGTTTCGAAAAGGCAGCAGGCGGTGCTGTAAAGGGTGGATTCCGTTTGGAGTATCTCAACGGTTATGTTCCACCAAAGCCAGAGAAGAAAACCAATAAAGTGCTTTTGGCTATTGTCATAGCCCTTGCTATTGGGGTTCTTGGGTTATTGCTGTGGGGTCTACTAGGAAATCAAAAAGAGGTTGTAGTAGAGAAAGAAGTAGTAATAGAGAAAGAAGTTATAGTTCACGATACAGTTATTGTAGAAGTTGTCAAGGAAATAAAGAACATAGAGAAGAACTTCAACGCAGCAAAATTTGTGAAAGGCAAGTCGACCCTGACAGAAGAGAGTAAGTTTGTGCTCCACGACCTTGAGACACTTTTGAAGCAGAATCCACAGCTCAAGCTCAAGCTTGTTGGTCATACTTCGTCAGAGGGAGATGCCAAGTTCAACCAGAAGCTCTCAGAGGCACGAGCAAAGGCGGCAGTTGACTTTCTCATCTCAAGAGGCATCGACAAAGAGCGCTTACAGTATGAGGGTAAGGGCAGTTCAGAGCCTATCAGCAACAATCAGGAAGAGAATCGAAGAACAGAGTTTGTTGTAATCGAATAAAGTCAGGAAAAGAGTTTAAGGTGAGATTTTCAGGAGGTGCGTAATGCTCCTCCTAGGCTCGCTATATGTCCAATATATAAATACGATACACTATGGCAGTAAAGAAAACAGCCTCAGGGAAAGTAGATAAGCGCACTAAGGAGGGTAAGGCTATAGCCGCCCGTATGGCAAAGGCGCGTGCAGAGAAGAACAGCCTCAAGAATCGCTTGAAGAGATTATTTTCATAATCATTAAACCAAAAGAAATGAAGACAAACGTAAAAGATTTAGCAGCAATATTGGCTACTGCTATATATGCAGATGGCGTGTTTGACGAAGCAGAACAAATCGCGCTTGATGAGATTCAGGAAGCTCTCGAACTAGACAAGGCAGAGTTTGAAAATGCAATGAACGAGGCTATTGAGTGTGTGGACAAGCTAGATGAAGAGGCAGCCACTGAATTTCTACAGAATTCTGCAGCTGCAGTTGACGATGCAGAAATAGGACCAGTATTTGAGGCTGCACTGCAACTCATATTGTGCGACGGAGTATTGAGCCGAGATGAGGTAGATACACTTCTAGTCATATCAGATGCACTTGGAATAGATGACACAGATGCAATTCTGATGATAGCCGATATGGCGCACGACGAGGAAGAACTGACTGTTGAATTTGGAGAATAAAAACAGACTTTATGGCAGTAAGAATATTGAAGAAAAAGACCGCCACTAAGACTACTACTACCAAGAAGGCGGTTGTTAAGCGTACAGACACTACCAAGACACGCACCATTAAAAAGGCGACTCCAAAGGCAGAAACAGTAAAGACCAAGATAGGTACTATTGTCCGCAAGGATAATGCTGTGTCAGCTACAGGCAACAAGAAGATAGCTACACTTCAGAAAGAGTTCAACAAGGCATTCCCATACCTTCGACTGGGTATATTTTATAGTTATGCTCGTCAGCAAGTAGCTAAAGGAGAATCCATTACGCAAATAGATGGCGACAAAACACTAGCTTCAGTCCGTAGGGCGGGCTCTGGTGGAGACATCTCAGTGGCAGGAAACAAAAAAATTGCATCACTTGAAGCTGAGTTTGATAAAGTATTCGGACTCTACGCTCAAATCTGTTACACAAGCAAAGAAGGCAACAGATATTACACAAGTGGAGCAAGTGACCAGAAGACGCTTGCTGCATTCAATAGAGAATGTGAAGCCAATGGTTGCAAAAAGGGAGTGTGGAGATAAATAACAGTAAAAACGTAGTTTATAACCAGAACCAAGGCAACTTGGTTCATAATATCAAAAGATTATGGCAGATATTTCATTTACAGGCAACAAGAAGGTAAAGAGCATCCAGAAGGAATTCAAGGAGGCTTATGGTGCAACACTCCGTGTATACAACGGTGCTAAGTTTGCAGATCCAGATGCTACACTTGCATCACTTCGTGCAGCAGGCAAGAAGGGTGGCGAGATCAAGATCAACGGCAACAAGAAGGTAGGTAACTTCGAGAAGGAAGTTCTTGAGGAGTACGGCATCAAGATTCAGATTGCTAAGCCAGACGACAGCGGTCTTTCAAATAACGACCTCACAATCTCTGCAGCTGGCAAGGAGAAGTAATCCGTTGGAAGTATAACACTTGAGAGAGGGTGACAATAATGTCTTTAAGGATATATCGTTACTCTCTCTCTTTGTCTGTTAAATATGTCAGAATTGTTTTCTCCCGAAATATGCGAACAACTGAGGTATTATGTCTATGCACTTCAGGACCCGCGTGACGGCAAAATATTCTATATAGGCAAGGGTGTCGATAATCGTGTCTTCGCTCATGCTCACGATGCTCTGACAGATGAGGACCGCAGCACTGAAAAACTCGACACCATCAGAGATATAATCAACTCCGGACAAGAAGTTAAGTATTATATTCTTCGTCATGATTTGGATGAAAATGAGGCATTCACTGTAGAGTCGATGCTGATAGACTTCCTGTCATACTCGGGCTTCGATAATGCGTCTAAGCTCAGTAATATCCAGAGAGGGCATCACCAGCAGGAAAGAGGTATAATGACGGAGGATGAGATTCGTGCGCAGTATGCTTGCGAGCCTATTGAGATATTGCCAGGTGAGCGTGTGTTGACCATCAATCTCAACAAATCGTATAGCAGGAATTCTGAGCCTGATGACGGTAAAGATGCACTTTACGAAGCAGTGCGCAAGTATTGGCGCTTGAGCAAGGCCAATGCTGACCGATGCGACTACGTGTTAGCGGAATATCATGGGGTGTGTCGTGGCGTATTCAAGACAGATGACAAAGGATGGCAGAAGTCTGATTCTGAATCGCGTTACTTCTTTGAGGGCTCGCTTGTGGACGACCCACAAGTGACTTGCCGTTTCGTAAATCGCAAGCTTCCACCCAAACCTAAGGGCTTTATGAGTCCTGTCCGTTATCTGCCGTCGACAGGAACGGCAGCTCTTGTAATGAGGACGGAGCGTGCAGCTAGTGTGCATCGTTCAGCAGAGAGGCAACAAGAACCAAGAATTTTAACTATAAAACATAAAGAAATGGCAAAGATTTTTGAAGATGACTACAGCATCAAGTATGTAATCATCAAGACTAAGCAGGAAACCGTAGAAGAGGTTGGCCGTTACGAGGCTACACGCAAGGCGTGGAAAATGAAGCTAGAGACTATCAGCCAATATCCATACGCCCTTTCGGTGCAGGACGGCATCGTGAAGGCTGTCTACAAGATTGACCAGTGGAAGAGTGCTGCCGAAGTCGGTGTGCCAGACCGCGTTATGTTTGACGGAAAACCAGTTGACGACGCAGAGATAACCAAGAAATTCGTCGGCAAGATGATACCAGAGTGCTACCGCAAGAAAGGCCAGGCATCGCCAGTGCTCTATCAGAAGCGCGAGGGCGAGGCAGACACTGAAGATGAAGTGGCAGCATCGGCAGAAGCTGAGGCAGCTCTAACGCCTAAAGATGAAAAGCAGGAAAATGCTGAGTATTCGTTGGCCGCCGAAGGTAAAGCGATGGAAGCTGTTGACCTTGGTCTTTCCGTTAAATGGGCGTCATGCAATTTAGGTGCATCCCAGCCTTTTGAGGTCGGCGAGTTCTACGCGTGGGGCGAGACAGAGTCCAAACAAGATTATTCATGGGATACTTACAAATACGATGGTGGCAAAGAATGCTGCACAAAATATTTTCCAGGCGTTGACGACAAGAACAAACTCGACAATTTAGACGATGCCGCACGCAATAAATTGGGGGGGAAGTGGAGAATGCCAAGTTTGGAAGAGTTCAAGGAACTGAAAACAAAATGTCGATGGCAGTGGCTTGAATCTTCAGACCAAACTGGTTATATAGTCAATGGGCCTAATGGGAAATCTATTTTTTTACCGGCAACAGGTGACCGCCGCGGCTCTTCGCTTACAGACGAAGATGAATATGGTCTCTATTGGTCATCGTCGCTTAATAAGAGTGAACCTTTCGATGCGTGGATTCTATTCTTCTATTCAGACACCTCCAGCATTTGTCTTGGCAATGGTTACAACCGTTGCCATGGTCGTTGCATTCGCGCTGTGTGTGATTGATAAATGGTAAATAATATGTCAGAAAAAACAAACAAAGAGATGCAGCAGGAGATGGAGTTGCAGCTTCATGAGCAGTATGCAATCAATAACAATGCGAATTTGAGCAGTGTGATAACGCTGCTTGCAGCATTGTTTGCAGTGTTTTGTGCGTATGGGTGGGTATATGTAAACAAGGTATGTTTGCTAGCCCATGTCTTTGCTGCCGTTTGTTTTGTATTGTCTCTGATGTATTGTATTTGCTTGTGTGTTGGTGTCGGTCAACGACGTGATCAGTTTATAATTGATGCCATACGCAAGAAGTACAATAGCGACAAGATAAAAAAATGTCGTAGTAAAGATGGAGTAATATATGCCTCATTGGAAAACGGTCTGTTTCCAATGGGGTACACTCCATTTGCTAAAACAACAAGGAATACTATTCCAGGTGTTTTCGGTGTCGTGACTAAAGCGATAGTTGCAGCGTTTGTACTCTTGTCTATAGTTACAGCATTGAAAATCTTGAACGCATCAATGTCTGAAAAGATTATCGCTTGTGTTTCATTTGCAATAACCTTATGTGTTTGTTTGGCATATTCATTCCGCATGATGAAGAAATATAAGTCGATACAACAATATTACCTAAACGAACAAAAGAATTTAATACACAATGTCATGGCTAAAAACGAGAGGAAAGTACTACGCATAGTTCAGAGTGAACAGA